>OZ243107.1:0-326666 GCA_965212245.1 Owenweeksia sp.
TCATGTAGCCAGTATGACGGGAGGCGATTTTTACGGAAGTGAAAGATCCGTAACCGTGGATAAGGCCACAGATGTTAAGATCGTATTCACTGCTGAAGACGGAACACAAAAAGTACTCAAGGAAAAAACATCCCTCTTACAAGGTGAAATTATTGATGCCGCAGTGCTCAGTAAAAATAAACTCCGTTCCTTTCTGGCCACACAGATTAAAGATGCCCGTGAAAAAGGCGTATTGTTTTCATTACACATGAAAGCCACCATGATGAAGATCTCGGATCCCATCATTTTTGGTCATGCCGTGGAAGAGTACTTTTCTGAATTATTTTCAAAGCACAAGGCTGAATTTGAAGAACTGGGTGTAAACCTCAATAACGGCTTTGGCGATCTGCTGAGTAAGATCAAAAAGTTACCGGAAGATACCCGTAAAGCAATTGAAGCCGATATAGAAGCTGCTTACGCCAACGGACCAGACCTGGCCATGGTTAATTCTGACAAAGGCATCACCAACCTCCACGTTCCCAGTGATGTGATTATTGACGCCTCCATGCCAGCCATGATCCGCACTTCAGGGCAGATGTGGGATAAAGAGGGTAAAACCCGCGATACCAAAGCTGTAATTCCGGATCGTTCTTATGCCGGTGTATACCAGGAAACCATTGACAATTGTAAAAAACATGGCGCTTTTGACCCTACTACCATGGGTAGCGTATCCAACGTGGGCTTAATGGCTCAAAAGGCTGAAGAATATGGTTCACACGACAAAACCTTTGAAATAGCTGCCAAGGGTGCCGTTAAGGTGGTGGATGCAGAAGGTAAAACACTTTTGGAGCATGAGGTAGAAAAAGGGGATATCTGGAGAATGTGTCAAACCAAAGATGCACCTGTTCAGGATTGGGTGAAACTAGCGGTGAACCGTGCCCGCGCTACGGGAAATCCTGCTGTTTTCTGGCTGGATGAAAACCGGGCTCATGATGCGGAGATCATCAAAAAAGTAAATACGTATTTACCACAATACCCTACCGAAGATCTGGACATAAGGATACTTGCTCCTGTAGAAGCTACACGCTTTTCATTGGAGCGGATACGGGAAGGGAAGGATACTGTTTCAGTTACCGGTAATGTGTTACGGGATTATTTAACTGATCTGTTTCCTATTCTTGAATTAGGTACCAGTGCTAAAATGCTTTCCATTGTGCCCCTTATGAATGGCGGTGGCCTTTTTGAGACCGGAGCAGGAGGTTCGGCTCCTAAGCATGTACAACAATTTGTAGAAGAAAATCACCTGCGCTGGGATTCTTTAGGCGAATTCCTGGCCCTGGCAGTATCTCTGGAACATTTAGGCGAAACCTACACGAATGCCAAAGCAAAGGTACTGGCAGAAACACTGGATGAAGCTACGGCCCGCTTCCTGGAAAATGACAAGTCCCCCTCCCGTAAGGCTGGTGAGCTGGATAACCGTGGGAGTCATTTTTACCTTGCGATGTACTGGGCTCAGGCACTTTCCGAGCAGTCTGATGATCAGGAATTGAAGGAAATCTTTAGTGCGGTAGCGGGTGAAATGGCCAAGCAGGAAGATACAGTTACGGCAGAGCTGATTACGATACAGGGTAAACCTGTGGACATTGGTGGCTACTACCGCCCCGATGATGAAAAAACCGAGAATGCCATGCGCCCCAGTGGTACTTTCAATATGATACTGGACGGCATTTCGGCCAAAGTATAGTTGATAATAAGGCTAAGTTTTTTGAGCCCGGCCTCGTGCCGGGTTTTACCTTTAAACTTGTAACGGAAGTGCCTGAATTTAAATTAAAAAGGCTGTTTATCGTTCTGCTCCTGTTGCCATTATGGATAAAAGGGCAAACGTTTCCTTCCCGCTTCGGAAGTTTTCAATACGCTGTTTTTTTGCCATCCAAAAACTATAATGCCGGAAGTTTAGGAAAAGAATTTTCCGAAAAAAGTAAACCTGAGCTCAGTCAGGAATGGAAACTAAGCCTGGTAACTCAACTTACCCGGTCATTTTACCTGATCAGCGGCTTGAGCTTCAGACATACCGAAACTACCTATTCATTTTACCCCAATCAAATTGATCCATATTATGGGTTTGTTAAAGGCGTACGTTCGGACGAAGCAGCAGCCAGCAATGACATACTCTTGAATATCGGAGTGGGATGGCTCCTACCCCTGACTTCAACCCGTCAGTGGTATCTTTTTCTTCCGCTTGGTATGAATGGTGGTTTTCCGCTCAATCAATATTTTACGCGTACCATAAACCACAACCGGGTTTCCAAAGTCATTTATCAAAGCAATGAACTACTTCCTCAAAATTTATCACTTGAGTTCAGTGTAATACCAGCAGTTCACTATTACCCTTTTAAATCTTCGCAATTTAAAGAATTAGGCTTTCAATGGGGCATTAAGCTGGCGGCTGGTAAAATTCATCAACCTAAGGCAGATCCCCGTTATCTTTACGGAATTCACCTGGGTGCTACCTACAAATTCTAGATCATTTATCCGTCAAAACCTTTGGCATTTTCTAAATTTACCGCCTTATGAAATACTCCTTTTTGGCCTTGTTGATGTTCCTGCTCTCCGGCTTTCCGGTAAAGGACAGACCCGTTTATACAAAGGCAGAATTGATCGGGGATTTTAAGCCTGCCTCTCACGATGATTTTGAGAAATTACGCAGTAAGTATACTACCAAAGAACAGGCGTATTTACGCGAGGAAGTATATGATGCCTTTAAGGATATGTGGAAAGATGCCAGGCGTGATGACATTGACTTAGTAATTATTTCTGCCACCCGTAATAAAAGCTACCAGGCTGGTATCTGGAATAATAAGTGGGACAGCTTTGGCGGAACTGAAGAAGACCGGACCGGCCGGATATTACAATACAGCAGTATGCCCGGCACCAGCCGGCACCACTGGGGAACTGATTTTGACCTCAATAACCTTAACAACTCCTATTTTGAAAGTGGTGAAGGCTTAAAAGTATATGAGTGGCTCAAGGCCAATGCTCATAAATACGGTTTCTTTCAACCGTATACCGCCTTTAATACATTTCGCGATGCGGGCTATCGCGAAGAAAAGTGGCACTGGAGCTATTACCCGCTGGCCAGCCAAATGCAAAGAGCTTATACGCACATCATCACTTATAAAGACATTAACGGATTCAAAGGAAGCCAATACGCAAGTGACCTGGATGTGATTAACAATTACGTAAACGGGATTGAGATTCCCGAAACCCTATTAAATTATTGAAATGAAATATTTTAACCCCTGGCATAACGTAGATCATGCTTATGACTCGTCCGGGTTTATAAACGGTATTATCGAAATTCCCAAACACACGCGTGCCAAATATGAGCTGGATAAGGAAAGCGGTTTATTGAAGTTGGATCGTGTACTGTACTCCGCCATGTATTACCCGGCCAACTACGGCTTTATTCCCAAAACCTATTGTGATGATAAAGACCCGCTGGATATTTTGGTGTTATCACAAATAGAAGTAGTTCCTCTTTGCCTGGTAAAGGCTAAGATTATCGGTGTCATGCGAATGCTGGATAATGGTGAGGCTGATGATAAGATCATAGCGGTAGCCGCAGGTGATCCTGCTGTGAATCACTTTGAGAATATTTCGGAATTACCCGATCACAGTATACGGGAATTGCGCAGTTTCTTTGAAGATTATAAAAAACTGGAGAAAAAAGAAGTTATCGTAGAAGAGTTTCAGGATAAAGAAACAGCAATGCAAATTTTGAGTGAATCCATTCAGCTTTACAAGAATGAGATAGAGCCCGGCTTGTAAATCCAGGCACTTTCGTAATCAATTTGAGGGTTTCAGGGTTAGTATTAAAAGTCTGATACTATGAAGTTACCCCTTACCTTTTTCTTTTTTCCCCTTATCGTCTTATTACACGCTCAGCCCCAGTTTCGTGTTCTCCATTATAGTGAAACCTCCGGTTTTGATCACAACACCCGCCAAAACTCACTGGCCATGTTACAAAATATGGGTGCTCAAAATGGTTTTGTAACAGATGATGATCAAACCGGTGATGCCTTCAACACACTTACAGGCCTTTCTCAATATACTGTAGTGGTGTTTGCCAATACCAGCGGAAATGCTCTGCTGGACTCATTGCAACGCGCCAACTTTGAGGATTATATAGCACAGGGCGGATCTTTAATTGGCATTCATGCCGCCTCAGACACCTACCGCCACTCATCTGCCAACGGTAGTAATACCGGTACCTGGGATTGGTACGCAAAAACGCTTGGCGCCAGTGTTCAGAATAACCCCAATCACGTAAGCGGAACTCCAACCTATCAAATGTCCGTTACCGGTTTTCATGAAACTACCCAAAACATACCCAGCCCCTGGGTAAAAGCCGAAGAATACTATTACTGGGGCAATGGTTATTACAATATTGATAATGTACCTCTCTTAAAAGTGGAAGCTACGGTGGGTCCCAACGGACAAACCAACCCTTATGACAGCATCAGGCCCATGTCATGGTACCGTGTGTTACCAGATAGCGGCTCTGTATTTTACACGGCTCTGGGACATGCCAACAGTAATTACACTGGTGATACCGCTTTTTACAACCACATCCGTGATGCTGTTTTATGGATTGCAGATCAATCTACATTAAGTGCTGGTCCGGAGTCAGAACGCAATCTTTTTGAACTCTACCCTATTCCTGTGGAAACGGAGCTTATTTTAGAGAACCTTCCCAGGGACTGGGTAAAAGTAGAAATCCGCAACTCAGCCGGAGCAAGGGTTATGCTTATTGATAAATATGATAAAGATCTGCGTACTATCAATGTCAGCCAGCTGAATTCTGGTAATTATTTCCTGATCATCGCCTCACCCAATAAGGTGAAGCGTATTCAGTTTGTAAAGGACTAGTATGGTTGATGTATACCTTATGTCATTCCTTTATATAGCCGCTGGAACTTCTCATTTTATTGTTCCCCGTCTTTTTGAGCGCATTGTACCTCCTTTTATATCCTGGCCCAAAGCAGCTGTAGTATGGAGTGGCCTGGCAGAGATCATTTTAGGCGTGGCCCTTTGCTTTCCCATTCTGCGCTCGTGGGCAGCTATAGGTATTATTCTGTTGCTTATAGCCGTTTTTCCGGCTAACATCTACCAGGTAATACATTCTAAAGCCCGGTTAGGCTTACCTCTGTGGGTAATTATTTTGAGACTTCCTATACAACTGGTTCTCATTTACTGGGCCTATCAGTATATTTAAAATCCATTTTACTCTTTAAAGTTAAATTCCGTTAAACTTTTTACTGAAGCTGTTAAAAGCAAAGGGTTTTTGATCAAAGAGAACCTTAAGTTTCAGTCAAAAAATTATATTAGCCTTCCCCTAAAACTTTGACCAAACGGGAAATGAAAAAAAAATATTTACCCATACTATTAATTGCTGCGGCTGTACTTATAGTATTGGCCTGGTCTTTTTCTGGTGAAGCAGAAGAAGAAAAAGAAATAACCACCACGGCTTTTGTGGGGAATTTTCAAGATTTGGTAGTAAGTTCAGGTGAGCTTATTGCCAAAAATTCTGAAGATATTTTAGGCCCGAATGGCCTGCAGCGCTATGGGCTTTATAATGTACAGATTTCTGACATTATTCCGGAAGGATCTTATGTAGAACAAGGAGACTTTGTGTGTAGCCTTGATAAATCCGATATCAACACCAAGATCAATGATGTATTGGTAGAGCTGGAAAAAGCGGAAAGTCAGTATACCCAAACCAAACTGGATACCTCATTAACCCTTCGTGAAAAAAGGAATGAACTGGAGAATCTGGCCTTCCAGATCAAGCAAAAGCAAATAGAGCTGGAACAAAGTGCCTATGAGCCCCCTGCTACTATTCAACGCCTCCGGCTGGATCTGGAAAAGTTGCGTCAGGATCTTACGCAGTCCGAAGAAAATTACCAGATCAAAAAGCAACAAAGCACAGCTAAAATGATTGAAGCTGGTGCAGAATTGCAACAAAAGAAAAACCGCCTGGAGAAACTACAGGAACTTATGGGCCAGTTTACCATTACTGCTCCTAAAAGCGGAATGCTGATCTACAAACGTGAATGGGATGGGGATAAGCGCAAGACCGGCTCTACCATTTCGCCCTGGGACCCGGCCGTGGCCACCCTGCCTGACCTTAGTGAAATGCTATCCAAAACCTATATTAATGAAGTAGACATTCGCAAGGTGAAAACCGGCCAGGAAGTTGCTCTCGGCCTGGATGCTTTTCCTGATATTGAATTAAGCGGATCTGTTACCAAGGTAGCCAATGTGGGTGAAACCCGAAAAGGTTCTGACACCAAGGTGTTTGAGGTAGAGATTGTGGTAAACGAAAGCGATTCTACTTACCGCCCCGGTATGACCACCAGTAATCAAATCCTTACCAACGAGATCAGTGCGGTTTTGCAAATTCCACTGGAAGCTATTTACGCACAGGACGATATGAGTTTTGTATACCTGAAAGAAGGGGTAGGCATTACCAAAAAGCAAGTACAATTGGGAGCAGCCAATGATGAATTTGTAATCATCAAAAAGGGAATCAGCGAAGGTGATGAAGTATATCTCTCAGAACCCGTTTCGGCCCGTAATCAGGAAATTCAAACCCTCTCTTCACAGACGGCCGCTCTCCCATGAAAACATTCTGGAGTGAACGCAATCTGATCAATCTCAAGATCGCCTTTGATGCTATCCGGGCCAATCAGGTACGGTCCATACTTACCGCTTTGGGGATTATTTTTGGTGTGGCTGCCGTAATTACCATGTTGGCCATAGGAAAAGGAGCCAAAGAAGAAATACTGAGTCAAATTGAACTGGTGGGTGTAAATAATATAGAAATCCGCCCCGTAATTGAACAAAACGAAGGCGAGGTAGGTGAAGAAACCGGCATTGCCCGGGAGAAGAAATTCTCAAAAGGACTGGATCTGCAGGACGTAAGGAGTATTACTGAGGTTTTACCACAGGTTTCTAAGATAAGTCCCGAGATTATCATTGAAACTTTTGTGATCAATCAAGGCAAACAACGTAGCGCTAAACTTATAGGTGTTACCCCATCCTTCTTTGAAATTTCTAATATCGGTATTCGTGAGGGGCAGCATTTTACCCCCTTGCAAATGGAGAATGCCGAAGCGGTATGTATCATCGGTAGCGGAGTGCAAAAGAAATTTTTCACCGGTAATAACCCCATAGGAAAAGAACTTAAGGTGGGTAACCAATGGCTTACGGTAATCGGTGTTACTGAAGAAAAGGCCATCTCTCAAAAAGCACTGGACAACCTGGGCATCCGTGATTATAACATGGACATTTACACACCTATTGAAACCGTGCTTATCCGGTATAAAAACCGGGCTTTACTATTGGCCGGAAAACAACAGCGGGGCCGGGGTAATGATGATGATGAAAAAGAGAGCAATACCAATTTTAATTATCACCAGATAGACCGTATGGTGGTACAGGTGAGCAATAGCGAATACCTGAATGCCAGTGCGGAAGTTATAAGTCGTATGCTTAAGCGTAAGCATAACAATGTGGTAGATTTTGAGATCACCATTCCCCAACAATTATTGGAACAACAACAAAAAACCAAGGATATTTTTAACCTGGTACTGAGTGCTATTGCCGGTATTTCATTGCTGGTGGGCGGAATCGGTATCATGAATATTATGCTGGCTTCGGTATTGGAACGTACCCGGGAAATTGGTACACGCCTGGCCATAGGTGCTAAAAAAAGTGATATTATCAGCCAGTTCTTATTTGAAGCTTTATTGATCAGCCTCAGTGGTGGTATTATAGGCATTATACTTGGCGTTCTCGCATCCTACCTGATATCTGAGCTGGCCGATATTCAAACCCTGGTATCGCCCTTTGCTATTTTTATTTCATTTGGAGTAGCCTCGGTTACCGGACTGGTTTTTGGTTTGTCGCCCGCCCGGAGGGCTGCCATGCAAAACCCTGTAGAATCTTTACGTTATGAATAAGATTGTTTTTGTGCTGCTATGTGGTATAAGCTGTATTTTTTCTCTTTCAGCACAGCAAAAAGAAGAACTTTCACTCGCGGAAACCATCCAGCGGGCTAAAGAACAATCACCATCGTATTACCGCGCTATAAACCAGGCCGAGAATGAATACTGGAACTACCGCCAGTTCCGGGCTTCCAATATGCCTCAGTTAAGACTTAACGGTACTTTGCCGGAATACAGCAAGTCTATTTCACGTATTATACTGGATGATGGTACCTATGCCTTCCGGCCCAGTGAACAGTTGCTAATGGATGCTTCACTGGCCATAAACCAGCGGGTGTTGCTTACCGGAGGAAATCTATCCGTTTCATCTTCCCTTCAGCGAACTGATATTTATGACCCGGTACGCAGGCTCGATTATTTTTCCGTTCCCGTTTCACTCAGTTACTCGCAACCCATGATGCTGTACAATGAGCTGAAGTGGAATAACCGCATACAACCTTTGGTCTATAAGGAATCACAAAGGGCTTTTCATGAAAATATGGAAACCATTTCCAGTGAAGCTACTGAGTTATATTTCAATGCCCTGGATGCGTCCATCAATAAGCAGATCGCCACGTTTAACGTATCCAATAACGATACCCTCTTCCAGATATCAAAAGGACGCTATAATCTCGGTAAAATAGCAGAGAACGATCTGTTACAAATTGAATTGAACCTCCTGAATGCCCGTAACTCCCTACGCTCTGCAGAGCTGAATTATGAAATTGCCACTCAAAACCTTAAACGTTACCTGGGCATTCCCACAGATGCTGATCTAAGCCTTTCCATTCCTACAGATGTTCCCGATATTAATATCCCCATTGAAAAAGCTTTGGATGAGTCCCGTAATAATCGGCAGGCCGTATTGGAATTCAGGAGGCGCAGGCTGGAAGCTGAACAAGCGGTAGCTGCTGCCAGAGGACAAAGTGGTTACAATTTTAACCTGCAAGCCAATTTCGGACTTAACAAACAAGACAATGATTTTAACCAGGTATACCTCACCCCTTTTTCGCAGCAAAACCGTATTTCAGTAGGCGTAAGCATACCTATAATAGATTGGGGAAATGCCAAGGCACAGGTACGCAGGGCTAAAGCCAATCGTGATCTTGTAGAAGTAAACGTGCAACAGGATGAAATAAACTTTGAGCAGGAAGTATACTTGCAGGTTATGCGTTTCAATATGCAAAAAGTACAGTTGGAAATTGCTTCTAAAGCTGACACAGTAGCTCAAAAACGTTATGAGGTAACCAAGCAACGTTACTTAACCGGAAAGATCACTATAACGGATCTGAATCTGGCCCAAAGTGAAAAAGACAGCGCCCGCAAGAATTACCTCGCAGCTTTACGGTCGTATTGGTCTTCTTACTATACCGTTCGCAGGCTTACCCTCTATGATTTTGTAAATCAGAGAACTATAACATACGAAAAATGATTAGTTCCTGTCAGTCAGGGCTTTTCACTTCCCTTCCTATGAGGTGAAAAAATATTAAGCTCATTTACAGGCTTCTGAATTTTTTCTGCTCTTTCATGAGTCAGATTCTTTCCACGCTTTGATTTTATTTTCTAATTTTGTTAGAGTTCTAATTATATTAGATTAATGACATCAACAGGAGGAAATAAAACAATTGCACATTTGGATCTGGATAGCTTTTTTGTGTCTGTAGAAAGGCTGGCAGACAAACGCTTACAAAACAAGCCCGTACTGGTAGGAGGTACGGGAAGCCGGGGTGTGGTGGCCTCTTGCAGCTATGAAGCCCGGGCTTTTGGTATTCATTCCGCCATGCCTATGCGTATGGCTCTCCAGCTCTGCCCGCAGGCTATCGTCATCAAAGGAGATTCCAGCCGTTATAGTAAGTACTCTAATATTATTACTGAGATCATCCGTCAGGAAGTGCCGCTCTTTGAAAAAACCTCTATTGATGAATTTTACCTGGATCTCAGCGGAATGGATAAATTCTTTGGATGTTATAAGCTTACCTCTGAAATACGGGACACAATTATCAAAGAAACCGGGCTTCCTATATCGTTCGGGCTTTCCATCAATAAAACCGTAGCTAAAGTGGCTACAGGTGAAGCCAAACCCAATAACCGGAAAGAAGTAAAACGCGGTGAAGAGATTCCCTTTCTCTCCCCGCTTTCGGTGCAAAAAATACCCATGGTAGGTGAAAAAACTTCCCAAATGCTGAGTCGTATGGGCATTAAAAAGATTCAAACTCTGCAACAGATGCCCGTACAGCTCATGGAAAAAGCTTTGGGTAAGAACGGTATTTTACTTTGGAAAAAAGCCAATGGCATTTGCCATGCCCCCGTTATCGCCTATCAGGAGAGGAAATCGATTTCATTGGAGCGTACTTTCCAGAAAGACACAACCCATGTCGAGAAACTTGAAACTCTACTCATCGCCATGGCAGAGAACCTGGCCTTTCAGTTACGGCAGGGCAACAAGCTTACTGCTTGTATAACTGTAAAGGTCCGGTACTCTGATTTTAACACCTACACTCTGCAAAAACGCATTCCCTACACAGCTAATGATCACCAGCTGATTGCCTATACCAAAGAACTTTTTGCCAAACTCTACACTAAACGGTTGCTGGTACGGCTGGTAGGTTTGCGTTTTAGTCACCTGGTGGGTGGAGGACACCAGATCAATTTATTTGATGATAATGCAGAAATACTCCGCCTGTACCAGGCAATGGACCATATACGTAACCGCTTTGGGTTAAATGCCGTAAAAAGAGCACGTAGTATGGAATCCAGCGGCCTGGGCCGCACCAATCCCTTTAATGGAATGCCGCCCGTAATATTAGCTCACCGAAAAGCCTGACGTATGTATCTGAACTGCCATTCCTTTTACAGTTTCCGTTACGGCACCCTAAAGCCGGAACAACTGCTGGACTGGGCAGCAGATCACCATATACCTCGCCTGACCTTAACCGATATCAACAGTACGGCCGGGTGCCTTGAATTTATCCGGCTGGCATACGTAAAGGAGGTACAGCCCGTAGTAGGGGTCGATTTCAGAAATGGTATTGACCCCTGCTTTGTGGCGTTGGCCAGGAACAATGAAGGCTTCAGAGAGATTAATACACATCTTTCCACCCATCAGGGAAGTAATATCCCCTTTCCTCCGGAAGCTCCCCCTTCTTTCCATAATGTATACGTTATATACCCTATTCATAAAGCTCCGGAACGCACCTTGCATGATCATGAGTACATTGGTGTACGGTCTTCACAACTCATCAAATTACAGTTTTCACGCTGGCGCAACCAGCTTTCCAAAGTAGTGGTTCTGCAACCTTCCACCTTTTTACAAAAACGGGATTTTAACGCACACCGCCTGCTGCGCTCCATTGATCAGAATACTCTTCTGAGTAAATTACCTGTTTCAGAGCAAACCACTCTTCACGATCGTTTTTATAGTCCGGCTGCCCTGGAAAAAGCCTTTGCCGATTTTCCGCAGATCGTTAATAATACCCATCGTATTCTTAACGATTGTACCATAAGCTTTGCTTTCAAGGAATACGGCAAATCACTTAACCGCAAAACTTTTCTTAAGGGGGTGGCTGAGGATCGTGCCTACATTCGTCAACTGTGTACCGAAGGATTGCAATATCGCTATGGCGATAAGATCAGACCGGATATACTGGAACGTATGGAAAGCGAATTGAAGGTAATTGAGGACCGGGGGTTTTATAGTTATTTTCTTATTAACCATGAGATTATCCGTTACGCACGCCACAAGGGCTACTTTTACGTGGGCCGTGGCAGCGGGGCCAATAGCATGGTAGCCTATCTTCTGAGAATTACCGATGTAGACCCCATAGATCTTCAACTGTACTTTGAGCGGTTTATGAACCCCTCGCGAAGGCAGCCGCCTGATTTTGACATGGATTTTTCGTGGCGTGACCGCGAAGATGTAACCCGTTACATTTTTGAACGTTTCCCCGAAGCCGCCCTCCTGGGCTCCCACACCACTTTTAAAATTCGTGCAGTAATGCGTGAACTTGGTAAAGTACTGGGCTTACCCGCCCGGGAGATCGACCACCTGAGCAGTCCCCGTCTGAAGATTCAAAACCTGGATGAGGTATCAAAACTGGTAGTAATGTACAGCCATTATATCCAGGACTTTCCCAATCACATGAGTGTCCATTCCAGCGGTATTCTCATACCACATAATGATATTCACTGTTACGGAGGTACATTTTTACCACCCAAAGGATACCGCACAACCCATTTTGATATGTATTCTGCAGAAGATATCGGTTTGTCCAAATTTGACATACTCGGACAGCGGGGTTTAGGTAAGATCAAAGATGCCCTTACCATTATACGGGAAAACCAACCGGATGAAGAGTTGCCGGATATACACAAGGTTGACCCTTTTATAAAAGACGAAAAAGTGAAATTGCTCTTGCGCGAAGGCAGAACTATGGCTTGTTTTTATGTAGAGTCTCCGGCTATGCGCGGCTTGCTTACCAAGCTTAAGGCAGATCATTACCTCGGTTTAGTGGCAGCCAGTTCCATCATACGTCCCGGTGTAGCTAAATCCGGTATGATGCAGGAGTACATCAAACGTTTTCGCCAGCCCGAAACACGGGAGTATATCCATCCCAGATTAAAAGAGATACTGGGCGAAACCTTTGGGGTGATGGTATACCAGGAAGATGTATTAAAAGTAGCGCACTTTTTTGCTGGTCTTACTTTGGCAGAAGCCGATATACTACGCAGGGGGATGTCGTGGAAATTCCGGGAACGCAATGAATTCTGGAAGGTAAAAGACAAATTTTTCAGCAATTGCAAAGAATACGGCTACACCATTGATACCACTACTGAAGTATGGCGACAGATTGAAAGTTTTGGCAATTTTGCTTTTGCCAAAGGCCATTCCGCCTCCTATGCTGTAGAGAGCTACCAGAGCCTTTATCTAAAAGCCTATTACCCACTGGAGTATATGGTAGCTACCATTAACAATGGCGGAGGCTTTTACCGTACCGAAGTTTATATTAATGAGGCCCGCCTGCACGGGGGTATTATTGAACCGCCTTGTGTAAACCAAAGTAATCGGGAAAGTTCTATTAACGGAAAGCATATTTTTTTGGGGATCAATCTTCTGCATGAACTGGAAAACAGAATAGCTGAGAGCTTTTTATTAAACCGTCAGCAATACGGGCCTTTTGAAGATCTCCAGAACTTTATAGACCGTATTGAAATATCACTGGAACAACTCGTGCTGCTTATTCGGGCCCATGCCTTTCGCTTTACCGGTAAAAACAAGAAAGAATTACTTTGGGAAGCTCACTTCCTGATGGGGGGTTCTAAAAAATCCATTCCGGTAAGTGACCTCTTTCGGGTAAAATCACCTTCCTTCACTCTGCCTGAACTGGAGCATGAACCCCATGAAGATGCCTATGATGAAATAGAGCTTTTGGGATTTCCGCTCAGCTCGCCTTTTGACCTGCTTACCGATAAACCCGGAGATGTGGTATACGTATATGATATGCCTAATTGTGTGGGGCACAATGTTCGTATGCTGGGCTACCTGGTGCATACTAAAAACCTGACCACCCGGGAAAAGTACAACCGCCACATGCAGTTTGGCACTTTTCTGGACGAATACGGCAATTTTATTGACACCGTACATTTTCCACAGGTAGCTGCTCGCTATCATTTTCAGGGTCGCGGAGTATACCTTCTGGAGGGCAGGGTTATTGAAGACTATGATTTTATAAGCCTGGAGGTAATGTATATGAAGAAATTACCCTACGTAGGCTTACAAACTGCCTGAACATACATTAAACTTTTATTCAGTGATATGTTGAACTTATTATCGGAATATCTTTTTCAATATTTTCTGAAAATCCATAATCTACTGAGCGTTATAGTACGTCTTCTGATTTTAGCGGAACCGTAAAGACATATTATCCTGATTCTTTGGCAGCAGAGCTTATACCCCTACCGGTATTCAGGCATTATATGGCACACTTTAACTCAATCACAAACGACTAATTATCTCAAATGTATAGCAGGCATATTAATTATTAGTAATATTGGAAAACCAAAAAAATCCCTCTACATGAAATTTGGAAAAGTAGATAGACCAGAAGATATCGACTTTACTCTACCGCCCGATCACCCTCAAACTGAAAGAGTATTAAAAGAGCAGGGTAATGAAGGTAAAAAGCCAGAGATTTATATAGGTTGTGCTAAATGGAACCGTTCAGACCTGAAAGGTTTTTACCCGCGCGGCACCAAAGATGAACTGGAATACTACTCACGTCAATTCAATTCCATTGAACTTAATGCTACCTTTTACCGTCCTTACGGGCCCGATCAATATGAGCGGTGGGCAGCCAAAACTCCTCCTGATTTTAAATTCTTCCCCAAACTGAACCAGGAGATCAGCCATTGGAAGAGACTGAATGAGGCTAAAGAGATAACTGACAATGTTGTTAATGCAGCTCTGGCTTTAGGTGATCAGTTAGGAATGCTTTTTTTACAAATGCATGATAATTTTAAACCCAAGGATATAGAGCGGGTAGAGGGCTTTCTGAAACACTTTCCTGAAAATGCTCCACTGGCTGTGGAGTTTCGCAATACCGAGTGGTTTACAGACCCGGATGTTTCTGTAAAACTGTTCAATATGCTGGAAGCCTACAAGACAACCAATATTATTGTAGATACAGCTGGCCGCAGAGATATGCTACACATGCGGCTTACTACTCCTTATGCTTTTGTACGCTATGTAGGCGCCAATACTGATTCTGACTATACCCGTCTTGAGGATTGGGTGGATAAATTAGAAGACTGGACCCATAAAGGGATCAAGGGTATTTATTTTTTCATTCATCAGAATGTGGAAAAGGAATCGCCCTTATTAGCTACACACTTCATAGAAATACTAAACAAGCGTTTGGATACCGATATTAAAATACCGCAGCGTCCGGAAGGCAAAACCAACAAACTGGACCTTTGATATTTCATCCAACCCATTTTCCAATTCAACAAACAACAATCAAAACAAATGCAATCATTACAAAACAAAACTGCTCTTATCACAGGTGGGAGTAAAGGTATTGGCTATGGCATTGCCGCCTCGCTGGTACAGCAAAATGTAAACGTGGCGCTTACCAGCCGAAATTCCGAGGCCGCTGACAAAGCCGCTGAACGTTTAAATGCTCTTGGTGGCGGTAAAGCCATTGGCTTGGTAGCAGACGTGCGGGATGCCAGCCACCAACTTAAAGCCGTGGAAAAGATCATGGACACCTGGGGTAAACTTGATATTCTCATTGCCAACGCGGGCATCGGACACTTTGCCTCTATTGAGGATATGACTACCGAACAGTGGAATGAAACCCTGGACACCAACCTTACAGGAGTGTTTTACAGTATAAAAGCTGCTTTAAACCCACTGAAGGAATCCAAAGGTTACATCATTACCATTTCCAGTTTGGCGGGCACCAATTTCTTTCCTAAAGGAGCTGCATATAACGCCAGCAAATTCGGTCTTACCGGGTTTACCCAATCCATAATGCTGGATTTGCGCCACCATGGTATTAAAGTATCCACCATTATGCCTGGGTCAGTAGCTTCACATTTTAATAACCACCATCCGGATGAAAGTGATGACTGGAAAATACAACCGGAAGATCTTGGACAAATGGTTACAGACCTTTTAAGAATGGATCCCCGGACCTTACCCAGCAAAATTGAAGTGAGACCTTCTCAACCTCCCCGAAAATAAATCCTGGTCGGTTTAAAAATCACAAAAAAGGGGAAAGCTTCGAAGCTTTCCCCTTTTTTGTGTTGAATAATATGGGGTTGGTTTTCACCTCTTTGTCTTTTTACGTTTTAAAAATTAAAAATCTGTACCACAGCTCTTTACATGAACACATATATATCATGTCTATATGTCATTTATAGAACTAAGCCCTCTTTCATTCTACTTTTAACCTATCTCCTCAAGGGAGGGGTTTTCAAAACTAAAACGAATGATTATGTACAGATTTTTCCTGACACTTTTTATTTCCACTATCTCGTTATGGACCATTGCTCAATTGAGCTCCTCCGGTGGAACTGCCGCAGTACAGGCTCAACTTTCCGTTAATACCACAGCTGCAGTAAGTCCACCCTGCAGTCAAACTATTGGTTATTTCAATGACTTTGATACTTCCGGAGCATATGTACTTCCTGCTTGCTGGAGTTTTTACAATTCAGGACTTCCCTTCAGCAACGGGGTAAATACCGCCAACTACCCTCCTTCTGATGTTTCTCCATCCGCTTTTCTGGATATTTTTTCCAGTGGGCTGGATACCGTGATTGCTATTTCTCCCCGCTTTACCGACTTCACTTCAGGCCGCAAAATGGTAAGTTTCTTTGCCTGGTCCGAGTTCCCCGGAGAACACCTTATTGTTGGAACGGTAGACAGCAATACACACCCCTATAACTTTCACCCTGCAGATACCATAGTATTACAGCGTGACTTCCAGGAATACGTAATACACTTTGATGCTCAAAACTATAATGGTACCGGAAACTATGTGGCCTTTATGCATGGCAATCAAATTCCATATTCCGGAATTCGGATTGACAACTTTTTGTACGATACCATTCCGGATTGTCCCAATGTCACTAATCCTATAGTATCCTATATCAGCGATACTTCTGCCGTAATTAATTTAAATGACACCAATAGCGTATTTGATTTTGTATGGGGGCCGCGCGGGTTTAATCAGGGCAGTGCCACCACTGTTTCGGGAAATAACCCTTTTACCATTCACCCGCTAACACCTGATACAGAATATGAGTTTTTAGTGGCTGTGAATTGCAGTGCGCAAAACAATGGAAGCAGTAAGTTCTCTTCCATACGCTACTCTTTTAAAACCCTGTGCAGTCCTCTTACCGCTCCTTATTATACCAATTTTGATAACCACCCCACCGGAGCAGAGGCTCTGTGCTGGAGAAATATCCTGAGGGGTGATGGTCAAAATTTCGTTCGTGTTGATCCTGTAGCCAGAACCGCACCTTTTTCCCAACCTAACTTATTGTACTTCCAAAATAACGGGAATAATATGCCGGGTGATCTTACCATGACCCTCACCCCTTCTTTTTCGGACTTAGACCATGATGATCATCAGTTGCGTTTTGTGGCCTCTTCCACCTCTGGTAACAGCTCTCTTATTATTGGTACGGTAACATCTCCACAAAATCCTGAGACCTTTATTCAACAGGATAGCATCTACCTCATTTCATCTAACCAGGATCGAAACAACCCGGTGTATCAGGAATATATTGTTGACCTTGACACCTCTCTTATTCCGGCTGACCACCGTCATATAGCGCTGGTATCAAGTAACACTTCCGACTTTTATGCTGACCTTTTTATAGACAATTTCCACTATGAGCCCAGGAATGATTGCCATGCTCCCGATATTACCTCAATAAACCTGATCCGCAAAGACAGCGTTAGTGCAGCTCTGAACTGGGCCAATGGTCAGGGTACTAAAACAACGGTACTCTATGGGCCCAAAGGCTTTAAAACGGCAGGAGGGATTTACAACTCCATACCTGCTACCACTAATTCCATCCTGCTGACATCACTTTCTTCCAATACCGAATATGACATATATCTGGTGGATAGTTGTAACTCAGGCGCAAGTTATTGGTCCGGGCCCTTTTCATTACAAACTGCCTGTGGAAGCCTACCCACTCCCTTTTATGAAAATTTTGACGGCCCTACCTGGTTAGCCGGTAATGGTTACTCCAATGAAGGTGATATAATGGATAATTGCTGGAGCAGAAATCCTGAAAACTATTTCAATTACACCTGGAGTGTAGGCCAGGGCATAACACCCAGCGCCTTTACCGGTCCTGATTCAGATGTATCTGGTTCTGGAAATTATCTTTATACACACAGTAGCCTGGGTAATCGTTTTGATACGGCCCTTGTAATGACACCCTACCTTAACCTGAATTACCTCAACGATCCTTACCTGGAATTTTACTTTCACAGGTATGGTACCAACATGACGGACCTGCATGTGGAATACCGTATAGACAGTGCAAACTGGGGGCCTCTATTAACCATTACTGTACAGCCCCAGGTAGCATCCGGTTCACCTTTTTCTAAAATAGGAGTGGCATTACCGGATACCATCGGAAACACACAGGTCCGTTTTAAAACCATAAGTGCCGGATTTGGTGGAGGAGACATTGCCATAGATGAAATTTCTGTGGACGAAGCTCCAGCTTGTAAAATGATTACGGATATTAATATTTCTGCTATAAGCGACACTAGTGTTACACTAAGTTGGGCTGGAACCGGAACGTCTCAAACGTATGAACTTTGGTTTGGCCGCTCAGGTTTTTACCAAGGACCGTTTAGCACCGGAGGTACTAAAATCAATGTAGCTTCAAACAGCCTTACACTGGATACCTTAAGGCCTTTTACAGATTACCAGTTTTTAGTAAAAGCCAAATGTGGTGTTTCAGACTCCAGCGACTATTCCCTGGTGTATAATTTCACTACGCTTTGTGCAGCTTACACGGCTCCTTATTTTACCAATTATGATAATGATGTAGATGGGGAAACTCCTTATTGCTGGGATATCATAACCAAGGGACCTACCGCAGAAGTAAAGACTCTTACCACCAACAACTCATATTCGGAACCCAATTGCCTGAACATGAACAATGGGAGTTTCTCAAATACCCTGGTGGCTATTTCTCCCGCTTTCTCCGATATGCCTCTGAATGATAAACGCATTCGGATGCAACTAAAAAGATCAGGAAATGCGCCTGAGGTACTCTATATCGGTACCATTTCCCCTCCCTTTTCAGACACTAGTTTCCATCCGCTGGACACCATAATACCGACAGCTCATTATTCAACTTATCTGCTTGAGCTAACTTCCACTAACGGATATAACGGTTCTGATATCAATGTAGCCTTTATGCATGGAAACACCAATGCCCATAACCCCAATAGCCGGGAAATATTTATTGACGATTTCAATTACGAAGTAATACCCTCCTGCCTGGAACCCGCTAACTTTACTGTAGATACTTCTGTTGTAAGTGATTCTACAGCTTTATTAACCTGGAGTAGTAATGGAAGCGCATCTTATACCATAGAATATGGGTATGCTGGTTTTGCACTGGGTACCGGAACCGTGCAAACCACTACTCATGATTCTTTACAAGTGCGTTTAGCTAAAGTGAACCTGCCTTATGAGTTTTACATACAGAGTTATTGCAATCCGGATAGCAGTTTTTACTTCGGACCCGTGCGTTTCTTTACGCCTCCCTCTCTTTGTGAAGATTTTGAAGCCTATGTGAAAGCTCCTTTCAAAGATCAATCGGCACTTTTTCAGCCAGTACCTTACAGCTATATCAATGATGTAACAGAAATAACAGACGCGAGAGCCTATACAGGCAGTCAATCGGTTCATTTTTTCCCACCTTTCTCTATTGGTATCTCTTCTTCCATTGCCAATATTGAAAACCTGGATACCGGAGCCTATACCTTCAGCCTGGCTATAAACGTAGCCTCCGGCTTTACCGGCAACTACTCAGTATACCAGGATTTTCTAAACTTCGGAACTGGATTCAATGCTTTTTTTGACTCACAGGGCACGGCTGCCTTTTTTAATAATCAGGCACTGATCACCGATACACTGGCTAAGTTTAATTTTATACATGATACCTGGATACACATGCAACATATTATTGACCTTGATAATGATACCACCTGGATACTGGTAGACGGTAATAATATTAATGCAGGCTGGAAATACACACAAGGTTTACCCCATACCACTGCTACGATAGACGCCATCGGTTTTTTTGCCAGCTATGGTTTTATAGGTGGTAATAATGATGACTTTTATATAGATGATTTCTGTATACGCCCCTTTAAAAACTGCCTGGCTTCAGTGGTGAATTCCGTAACTGCTCAAAGCTGTGATGAGGTTAGTGTGAATTTTGCAGATACTATTGCCTCCGTAATAGAATATGGTTTAGCCGGTTTTACGCCTGGTAATGGACAAATCCTCACCAAATCAGCTGCTTCGGTAACCCTAAGCGGTTTACAACCCGGCACCAATTATGAAGTGTATACCTACACCATCTGTAACGGAAACGATACCAGTATAGTAAGCGGCCCCTATACCGTAACCACGGCCTCTGCACCCTTGCCTAATTTGCAGTTTAGTTCATCAGTAACTCATACTCCTACGGATCAGACTATTATGCTGAACGGAGGAAACTCCACACAAACCGATTACATAGTTTGGAATTTTGACGGGGGAATAGTGGATACCGGGTTTAGCAGTTCGCAAACCTATACCACCAACGGTCCGGTAGATATAATTGTAACGGCCTATAATGCCTGTGGGCAAACTTCAGATACCCTTACTTTCTTCATTAACATTGGCCTGGAGGAAGTGCATTACGGAGATCTTCATATTTATCCGAACCCGGTAAGCGATGAGCTCACCATTCAATGGGATGAACCGCAGACCTCGCACATCCGTATGCGTTTGATCAACGCCCAGGGCCAGTTGGTCAAAAATGAAACCTGGAGTGACGTAGGAGCCTCTTTCCAACAAAGTATCTCGTTAAAACACAAACCGGCCGGTATGTATATTTTGATCCTGGAAACGGATAAACGGTCGTGGACGCGCCAGCTTTACAAACGTTAGTTCTTCATCAGCCACATAAAAAGGCGCGGTTTTATACCGCGCCTTTTTTTAGCCGTATAGTTTCTCGCGAATAAAAAACTCAAAGGTTTCTCCCTTTTGCAACCCCAGTTTTTTACGAAGGTGATACCTCTTCATATTTACGCTGGCCGGTTTAATACTCATGAGCACCGCTATTTCTTTATAGCTTAGTTTCAACATGATCAAAAGCAGTAATTGGATTTCTCTTTGTGTAAGTTCTGGCAATTGCGCCAGCAGGTCTTCCAGAAAAACCTCGGTCAACTGTTCCGATTTTCGTAAAAAAGCCTCCCGGTGCGGGCTGTGCTCCTTAACCTTCCCTAACCACGCAGAAACTTCCTTTAGTTGAGCAGATGACGTATCCCCCTTTTCCAGTTTTCCAAAGCCTGAACGCACTTTATTTAGCACTTCATTATTTTGCACAAAGGCCAAGGCAAACTCCGCTAAACTCTTTTTCTGGATCTTTAACCGCTCCTCCAACCTCTTCTGTTCCAGTCGGGTATTCTCCAATTCGCTCTCCAGCAATTTCTGTTGGGATGCTTTATATTTTCTGTCCTGCCTCAGTAATTCATTGGCTTTTTTTCGCTTGTCTTTCAATGAAAAAAACAGATAGGTGGCTAGGGATACTATAACCGTAAAAATGGCCAGGTACAACAACTTCAGAAAAGAATCTTTTTCTGCAGATAGCTGCAAGGCTTCAATCTCTCTCTCCTGCGCCTGTACTTCATACTCAGCCTTCATACGCTTTAGTAGTTCCCGCTTTCCTTCCATATCCATGAAATCCCGAATGCTATCTTTGAGCATCAGTTGCTGATAGGCCTCATCAAAATTTTCATTTTTCAAGGAAACCATGTATAACAACTCATGGCTGTACATTTCAATACGGGGCAATTTACCATCGCTTTCAGCCAGAGTTTGCCTAATGTATATACGGCAGGAATCACTATAACCGGCATTCAGCATAAACCTCCCCACGTGATAACTAGCGTACACTTTACCCATCAATTCATTACTTTGCCGGTATAAATTAAGTGCTTGTTTTAAAGTTTGAATACCGGTCTTATAATCTCCCTTACTAGCCCTTACTGTTCCTAAATTCAGCAAGCTACTTCGAATAACCTGCTCATATTTCATGACAGAAGCCAATTGGTAGGACCGTTTGAAATAAGTTTCTGCCGAATCCAGCTGGTTGTTATCCAGGTATACCGATCCGATATTGACCAGGTTCCGGGCAATACCAGTGGAATCCCCTGCTTTATGGTAGAGCTTAATGCTGGTTCTATAGTTCTGTATCTCTTCCTTAACACTTCCGGCTACATTTCCAAAATTCATATAAATACCAGCCAACCCTAAAGTATCCCTGTGCTTTTCATATAATTCCCGGGCTTGCAAGTAATACGATATCGCCCGTTCATGATCCCCCAGGTACATGAACAAGGTTCCTTTACGCTTAGCCACCCAGGCTTGCAGGTCAGGGTCATCCGCATACACCTTGAAACTGGAAATAGTATTGAGAAAACTCAGAGCTGAATCCGGCTGGGTCTGTAATTTCCGTTCTACTTTTTCCTTCCATTCATTCAAACTGGAAGGTCCTGCATTTGGAGCCTGAGCCCTGGCCAAATGAAAACAAAAGAGAAACATCAGCATTGAATACCTACTCATAGATTCTCTTTTATAAAATGGTCAAAAGTCTGATCACTTTCCATCCCCAGTTTTTTCCTGAGACGGTATCGCTTGGTCATAATGCTGCTGCGTTCAATATTATAGATCGAAGCCAATTCTGCACTATCTACACCCAGCATAATAAACACCAGTAGGTGAATATCCTGTTCCGTTAGCTGGGGAAATCGTGATTGTAGTTTAAATAGAAACTCATCATCCAGCTTTAAGGCGTTTTCCACAAAAGCACGCCTGGCAGGATCGTGATTATTACTCTGCTGCAAATACACATTCAATTCCCTCAGCTTCTCCTTTTGAGCCGGGTCAGAAACGTTTCTTCGCAGTTTTCTCACCTTGGTCCTTAGGTCGTTTAACAGCTGATCATTCCGAATAAAGTTCTCCGAAAAATCATGTAGCTCTTCTTTGGTGTTTTGAATCTCATCATCAAGATTGGATTGGAGCAAGCGTTCTTTTTTAAGCTCAGACTCCAGTACTTTTCTTTCCAGCTCTGCCTGATTTTGCTCATTGGCACGTAATAGCTTTAAACTGATTATTCTTTTACGCTGGAAATAATAAATATTAAAAACCAATGTCAGGGCAAGGCCTATTAAAAGAATCAGAGCCACTCTTATATAGGCATCACTTTTAGCACTGGCTTCCAGAAATGTGAGTTGCTCCCCTTGTAACTGGCTTTCATACTCCGTTTCCATCAGGCTTAAAGCATTTTGAATTTGTGCCTGCTTTACCTGGTTTAAAGAGTCGGCTTTCTGGTAGTGGTATATAGCACCATTATAATCACCCTCCCGCAACGCTATTTTGCGTAAAAGTTCGTTTGCCTGTTCCACTTGTTCAGGGAAACGCTGGGGAGGGGAGTCAGCCAATAGAGTGTCTTTTGCTTCACTGTACCGGTTCATTTCAAAAAGCTGATAAGCCTTCGCGTATACCAGCTGGTACTTCAGCTCTTCATCCGTAGTACCTTTAAAGTAAGTACGTAGATATGTACGGATCGCATTCACCTCAGTCCATTTATTATGAGTGAGATAATGTCTTAAAAGCAGATTGTATTGCTCTCTCAATAAAAGACTGTCACCTTTGGTGATGGCTTTGTAAATAGTCTTTTTCAGTAAGTCCTCGGCTTTGTGTGAAGCCTGATTTTTTTCATAGAGTTTTGCCAAGGAATTGAGCAGATGTATGGTAAGGCCCCGGGCACTATCCGGTGCAAAATTCAACGCCCTCTTCAATAAATTCTCTTGCTCCTCAGTATGCCCTTTGAGCTCAGCATATACCAAATGAGAATATGCTTTGCCATAGTTGTCTCCCGAACTTTCAAAAGACACCATAGCTTTTTCCAGATATCTTTCAGCATGGGAGGTCAACTCATTTTGAGTAAACACCAATCCTTTGGCTAACAAAGCGTAACTTTTTTCAACGGATGAGTAACCGGGCTGTTTAAGTATGCGGTTAGCTTCTGAAAGGGCTGAATCAGGATATTGACAAGATAACCGCAAAAGTGAATATGGCGTACCGGTATAGACAAGGGCATACCCCTGTAAGCCAAAACAAATTAAGGTTAGAACAAACGTCTTATACACGCTCCTTCTCCACCCTTTAAAAACCTGAAGATCGTGCACTGAAATAGAATCTTGAATCCCAATATCAGCAATTTAGCTGAATTAGGCGAAAGCCTTTTATTAGAACACTTTTTATCCCAGTTAAAAGGACGGGCAATTCACCTGGTTCAGAAAATCTCAGGATTATAGTTTTCAGGATGTTTTCCCTTAATAGGACGATATTGTTCCTGGATGTAATACATATCTCTTTCAAAATCTCCGGAAGGATGAAAAACACCTAGTACACCCCCTATCTTTTTCTCGTAATCCAGATATCCCATACTAATGGGAACATCAGCTTCACGCGCAATACGGTAAAAACCGGTTCGCCATTTGGAAGCCGGCTTACGTGTACCCTCTGCCGGCACTAGTATCACCAATTCATCGGGATTGGCTTTCAGTAACTCAATGGCATGGTCAGTAAGCTGATTTTTTTGTTTAGAACGATCCACACCTAAAGCACCCGTCCAACGAAAAAACCACCCAAATAAACCCCGCGTATACTCGCTCTTGATAAAATACTTAAGATCCACGCCCATTTTCCAAAAGGCGGCCAATGCCAAAGGAAAATCCCAATTGGAGGTATGCGGAGCCGCCAGCATTACCGAGCGTTTCATTCTTTTAATCTGCTCTTTTTTAACCGGAACTTTCCAGCCGGCAATTCCTAAAAATATGGTAGCCAGTACCTTTTTCAAATCTCAAAAGTTTGAGCCAAAATAGAACGAAATGCAGTAGGCTTAAAAATAATCGTTATGCATGAATAGTAAATAAGGGATGTGTTATTCTGTAAAGTTCTCATCCTTAAAGCCCATCAGGTATACTTTGGACTGTGCCCTGGTAATGGCGGTATACAGCCAGCGCAGGTAATCCATATCCACCTCTCCGGTGGGTAACCACGGTTGTTCTATAAAAACATTTTTCCATTGCCCCCCCTGTGCTTTATGGCAGGTAATAGCATAGGCAAACTTTACCTGCAATGCATTGAAATACGGGTTAGCCTGTACCTTCTGGTGCCTTTTATACTTCTGTGGGATATCCGCGTAATCCTCCAGTACTTTCTGGTATAATTTTGATGACTCTTCCCAGGGCAGGGAAGCAGCCGGCATATCCAGAACGTTTAGCATTAAAACCGTTTCAAAGGGTTCCATTTCATCGTAATCCACCATACGTACCTTCACCCGCACAAAACGGAGATCATACAGATCCTTATACTCATAGATCTCCAGCAGTTCAATAATATCTCCATTGGCAATAAAACCCGCCCGGGATTTTTCGGATACCCAGAAATAATTGTTTTTAACCACCATCAGGTAGTCGCCCGGAGATATTTCATCTTCCTGCCAAAGGATGCGTCTTCGGATTTGCTGATTAAAAAGATTAGCTCTTTTATTAGACCTTACAATTATGGAGGTTCCCTCCCGCCCTTCATCACGAAAAGAAGCCTGCAGAGCGTCCTCCACTTCATACCCTTCTAAAAGACGTACAAAATCAGGCTGAGCCTCAAAGCGGGGCACCTCAAATTGCTCCTGCCGCTGCATCCCCCGTAAGAAAGTAGCATTTTGCAGAATACCGGAGTTTTCAGCCTGCCGCATTACTTCCTTTAGTTCCACTTCCACGCACTCCTTACGAAAGGTTACCCCCAGATAATTCGCATCCAAAGCCGGACTCTGATCTGTTCCTACCGGTGGTAACTGTGCATTGTCTCCGATTAATATAAGCTTGCAATTCACTCCTGACCGAACGTATTCAATAAGATCATGTAACAGCCCGCCCGACAGTAAATTAAAATCATTACTGTTGTCCTGTATCATGGAAGCCTCATCCACAACAAAAAGGGTATGGGTGGATTTATTTTCCTTCAACCGAAAGTTCATACTCCCCTTTTTATCGCGGGTAGGCCGGAAAATATGCCGGTGAATGGTAGAGGCTCTCTTGCCTGAGTACTGGGTCATAACCTTAGCAGCCCTGCCCGTAGGTGCCAATAGAATTACTTTACGTTTAAACTCCGGCAGCGTTTTTACCAAAGATTTTATGATGGTGGTTTTTCCGGTACCGGCATACCCCTTAAGTAGAAAAACCTCGTCAGGGTTAAGCCTCAGGCAATACTCAGAAAGCCGGGTAAGCGCTATTTCCTGATCCAGGGTAGGTTCAAACTGAAAGTTGGTAAGCAGGCCCTGGTAGAGCTTCTTTTTTTGAATTACATCCACTTGTCAAAAATAAGGTCTAAGACCACCATCCAAAACAATTTAGTCAATAAAAAAAAGTTGTAGATTTGTGCGCAACGCAATAAAAAAACTCGCCAAAAGCATTATGGATTCTAAGGTTTCGCTTATTCTTAAAATCGTTTTAGCCGTGGTTATCGTTTATCTTGGCTACCTCTTGTACTCTATTATCCAAGAGCCCATTCAATTTGAAGAACTCAAGGAAAAAAGATATGCTAAAGTAAAGGAGCGTTTGGAAAACATTCGTGACGCCCAAAAAGCATATCGTGCAGAATATAGCCAGTTTGCCTCAGATTTTAATACGTTGATTGCTTTTGTGGATACTGGCAAACAAAGTATTATTGAGCGTAAAGATTCTTCTTTCACCTATTACAATGAAACCTATCAGCAGGAAATGGTGAAAGACACCATTGTTACCAAAATCCTGGGGTATCAACCCGTAAAGAAAAGTCTTTTCGGGACTGATTTTGATGCTTCCCAACTACAATATATTCCGTCCACTGACAGTGAAAAATTTGAAATGGATGCTTCCAAGATCAAGGTGAATGATATCATTGTACCGGTATTTGAAGCCAAAGCTTCCAATAAGCAGATTTTTGGTGATGTGCTGAGTAAATACGATCAGTTTATTGACAAGAACTATTCGCTTACGGTTGGTTCTCTTGTTGAACCTAAGTTAAGTGGAAACTGGAGGTAATCATATCGATTTCAGTCACTTTTATAAAGACCCATCTTTAGATCAGAGCCGGATTAAGCAGTGCCATGCCGTACTAAACCTGCGTAGGGATGGCATGGGTATACTCATTGTAAATAACGACAGGCAACAGGTATTGGCTCTGGCCAATTTTGACTGGTCTCCTCTCTCCGGCCATAAGGAAGCACTTACCCTTATTGAAAAAAATATCCTCTCACTGGAGTTTAACCTGGAAGAGTGTCTATCCATGCAATGGATTTTTTCCGGGGAAAAAGTGAGCTTAGTACCTCAGGAATTGTTTGAGGAAGAAAAAAGTATGCGGGTGATGGAGCTGACCTGCCGCCCTGAGACGGATGAAAAGACTGTTTCTGACATCTGGACAAAACACCAGATTGTTTCCCTGTACCAGGTACCGGTTTATTTACAGGAATGGATACAGCATAATTTTGAAGAAAGCACGCTTATTCATAGTAGTACTGCCCTGCACGGACTTTCTCAGCTTTATGAACATGATGAAGTTTTTGCCATTTTAATGGTGGAACATAGCCATGCTGAATTTTACCTTTCAGTAAACGGAAGACCGGTTTTTTACAATCACTTCTCGTATGCCGTGGAAGAAGACCTGTTGTATTACCTGCTCTTTGCTTTGGAACAAAACCGCATACTGGCCCCTGAAATTAATTTGAAGATAGCCGGAAAAGCCCCCAAGGGGAAAAAGCTGAATATGCTGCTTAGCGAATACATTGGTTCTGTAGAGCCTCTTTCTATTCCCAAAGCCTATAAACTGGCGCCCGGTTTAAGTGAAGACCGGTTTCGCTCTCTAATCCTTTTAGCCGGAAGTATATGATCCGAATTATAAGTGGAAAACACCGTGGCAAACGCATTGCTGCGCCTAAAAACCTGCCTGTACGCCCAACTACGGATATGGCCAAAGAGTCTCTGTTCAATATTCTGAATAATCAACTTTATTTTGATGAAACCAAGGCTTTGGACTTGTTTAGCGGAACGGGAAACATATCCTATGAACTGGCCAGCCGCGGCTGCACGGATATTATTGCCGTAGACAATTCCAAATTGTGTATCCGCTTTATAGATAAAATGTCTGACGAATTAAAAACAGACGGTCTCTTCCCCGTATTGTCAGATGTATTCACCTTTATGGATCGGGATTTTAATACCTACGACCTCATCTTTGCAGACCCGCCTTATGATTTTGAGCACTACGATAAGCTGGTGGATAAAATATTCCTAAAGAAAATGCTTCGTGAAGATGGTGTTCTGGTATTGGAGCACCAGACCCGGTCTGATCTCTCTGAGCTTCCTTATTTTCAATCTTCACGAAAATACGGTAATGTTCGCTTTAGCTTTTTTGGCCATGAAGAAAACGAATAAAGCTGCGCACGGCTTTAGCACGGTGGCTGATCTCATTTTTTTCTGAAGAACTCATTTGAGCAAAGGTTTGCTGGTAGCCTTCCGGCTGAAATACCGGATCGTAGCCAAAGCCTTCTTCTCCTTTTTCAGTAGTTGTTATTCTTCCATTTACTATACCTTCAAAAAGGTGCTCCCCTGCATTTTCATCTATATAAGCTATTACGGTTCTGAACCGGGCTTCCCTATCCAGCTCATTTTTCAGGGCTGCCAGTAATTTATCTGTATTATCCTGAAAAGTAGCCTTCTCTCCGGCATAACGGGCGGAATAAACTCCCGGGGCGCCTCCCAGCGCTTTTACTTCCAGACCGGTATCATCAGCTATGCAAGGTTGTTTACTTTTAGTATAGAGGTAACGGGCTTTGATTAGCGCGTTTTCTTCCAGGGTACTACCGGTTTCGGGAATATCTTCGTATAAACCCAATTCGCTGAGTGACTTTATAGTATAACCTTCCGGTATTATTTTGCGCAGCTCAGCGGTTTTATGGGTATTGTGGGTAGCAAATATCAGGTTCATTACCTTTCTTTCAAATGTTTGATCTCTTTATTCAGGGCCTTGCGCAAATTAGCAAGATAATTTTCATGCGACTCGGTGATTAAATACATTCCACGTTTATAGATCACATAGTTTGTGATAAGATTTAGGAATTTGGAGTTTTTCACCACTTGATGACCAGGGTAATCCTTCACCGAAAAGCGAGGCTGATCTTGAATGGCCAAAGCCGGGAAATTATCTACTACATAGGGTATCATAGAGTTTAGAATGAATTGCCGGTCTATCGTATTCCACTCCTCCACATAACTCTTTACATCTGTATAGTAGCGCATAATACTAAGGTTAAGAGAATCATTACTCAGCACCAGTTGCAGGTTACCGGATCTTAGTTCCTGGAAACCTATATCCACAATATTCATCATACTGTACGAGGTGAGATGATCCAAATACAGATTTAGAGAATCCAAGGGAGTATCTGATCTCACTTCCCTCATTTTTATGGCGTTTCCTTCAAAGATCTTAAGTACCATCTGGTGGCGCCATAGGTTTAGGGAATCCATCTGGAGATTAGAGTTGATAATACTAAGCACTTCAATTTCCCGCTCTTGTTTTTGCTCCTGATCCCTGAGGTCACTCATAAAAAGGGAGAAACTCACCCCCAGTGTAACAATAATCAGTTCCGCAAAAAAATAACCCCAACTTCGTTTCATAGCTTAGTGTTATTGGTGGTGGTAAGGTTCATTTCGCAATATGGTAAAAGCACGGTATAATTGTTCCGTAAAAATAGGTCGTATGATCTGATGCGAAAATGTCATTTTAGAGAGGCCTATCTTTTCATTTGCCCGCTCGTATACCGAGGGATCAAAACCATAGGCTCCGCCAATGATAAACACCGTTTGCTTTAATCCCCTATTCATCAGGTTTTGCAAATGATCTGCAAAATCCATAGAGGAGCGCTGTTTACCGTTTTCATCCAGCAGGATCACATGATCCGATGTTTGAACTTCCTTAAGTATGAGCTCGGCTTCCTTATGTTTAATCTGATCTGCAGAAAGATTACGTGTTTTTTTAAGGTCTGGAATGGTTTTAATGGTAAATGAGAGGTAATGATTAATCCGATTGTAATAATCTTGCACCAGTTTTTGAATACAGGTATCTCTGGTTTTTCCGGTTTCGATCAAAAGTATCTTCACAGCCGTTGAATCTTGGGGTAAAAGTTAAGTACTTTGCATTATATGTTTGAATTAAATAGGTATTTAAACGATTTTATAGAAAGGGCTATAGCAGAAGATGTTGGCCCGGGAGACCATAGCAGTAACTGTTCTATACCAGCAGATGCTTCCGGTAAAATGCACCTTTTGGTGAAAGAAGACGGCATACTGGCCGGAATGGAAGTAGCCCAAAAAGTTTTTCATAAGATTGACCCTTCTTTAAGTTTACAGGTATCTATTAAGGATGGAACTTCCGTTAAGAAGGGAGATATTGCCTTTACTATTACCGGTGCTGAGCGCGCCTTGCTGCGTGGAGAACGCCTGGCTCTGAACCTCATGCAGCGCATGAGTGGCATTGCTACCAAAACGGCCAGTATGGTTAAGCTGGTGGAAGGCACAGGAGCGGTTATTCTGGATACCCGGAAAACCACACCTAACCTTCGTTACCTGGAAAAATGGGCCGTACGCTTGGGCGGTGGTCAAAATCACCGGATGGGACTGTATGATATGATTATGTTAAAGGATAACCATGTGGACTTTGCCGGAGGTATAAAACCGGCCATTGAAAAAGCACTTGCCTATTTGGCCGAAAATAACTTAACCATACCCATAGAAGTAGAAACCCGTAACCTTGATGAATTAAATGAAGTACTTCAAACCGGAGGAGTAGACCGGGTAATGTTTGATAATTATTCCGTGGACCACACTTTTAAGGCCGTGGAAATGGTAAATGGTACCTTGGAGACAGAATCTTCAGGCGGTATAACAGAACAAACGATACGCGCGTACGCTAAAACCGGGGTTAACTTTATTTCAGTGGGTGCACTTACTCATTCAGTAAAAAGCATGGACTTAAGCCTGAAAGCTATATGACCGCATGCTGAAGCGCGTATTGGATATATGGCATGTTTTGGAGGAACGCTCCAGGCATATTCAGTTACCTCTTTTTGAAGGCTTAAGCCTTTATGATGTGGCTACTTTTTTCTTTAAGGGTATTGCCAGGGGCCGCATTACTAACCGGGCAGCAAGCATTTCGTACAGTTTTTTCCTAGCTCTTTTTCCAGGTATAATATTTCTTTTTTCACTGATTGCCTTCTTCCCTATTCAAGGCCTTGAAGAGGAGATATTTGAAATATTCCGAAGGGTTTTGCCTCCGGATACCTATGAAGCCACCCGCAGTACCATTGAGGATATTCTCAAAAACCGAAGACCGGATTTGTTATCCTTTGGTTTTTTCTTTGCGCTGATTTTTGCCACCAACGGCATTAATTCGTTGATCTCTAATTTTAACGACACCATTCATCAACTGGAAAGCAGGGGATTCTGGCGCCAGCAACTGGTGGCCCTGAGCCTTACGGCCATACTCTCCATAATGTTTATTTTGGTAGTTACATTACTGATCTTCAGTTCATCGGTCCTTAACTCTTTACTTTTATTCCTGCATCTCGATGTTATTTCCCCCTTTATCATTGATTCCACCCGCTTTATTATTCTTGCCTTTCTGATATTGGTGGTCATAGCATTTCTTTACAACTTCGGGCCATCCAAAAACCGGGAATGGCGCTTTATATCCCCAGGTGCCATACTTGCCACAGCTTTGATTATTCTAAGTTCAGTAGGGTTTAGTTATTACGTCAGCAACTTTTCGCAATACAATAAACTCTATGGTTCTATTGGAACGTTAATTGTAATATTATTGTGGATTTATATTAATGCCCTCGTTCTGATCATTGGTTTTGAGTTAAATGCCAGCATTGCTTTTGCCAAAACCTCAACCCAAAAAGAAAAACCTGAAATTGATAATCATTTTAATCAGTAAGCTATGAGAACACTGTTTTTTGCCGCCTTTATAACCATACTGACTTTTACGGCTCAGAGTCAATCCGGAGATGCTATTTTAGGGGTGTGGATGAATGAAAAGAAAGATAGTAAGATCGAGATTTACAAAAAGGGAAATGAATATTTCGGGAAGATCATATGGTTGAAAAATGATCATAATGAAAATGGTTCGTCCCCAAAAACTGACTCTAAAAACCCTAACGAAAAGCTTCGGAACAGACCGATTACAGGCATAAATATTTTGACAGAATTAGAATGGGATGCCGATGAAAACGAATGGAATGAAGGAGAAATATATGATCCACGTAGTGGAAGTACCTACTCCATGTTTGCACGCCTGGAGGATCAAAACACCCTCTTTTTGAAAGGCTATATAGGAATTTCCCTTATCGGCAGGAGCACTATCTGGACGAGGGTAAAATAAATAATTTGTGTACAACCAACTCAGTGGTGGTTAAAAGCCAAGGTATTCTCTGTCTCCTTCCAGTTTATATAATTTTGCAATTTCAAGGATACGGGACTTAAGTTTATCTGTAAGTTCCCGCTTTCCTCTTCCCTGCTTACCTTTATTGAAATTGACGCCCCCATTGGTCATTATTTCATTAATAACTTGCTCCGCACCGCCTTCAAGAGGCTTATTGAAAAAAGCCATGGAAAGGTCCTGAAGTCCCTTAAGCTGATCAGGAATAAATAAATCATACTTAAGAAAATGCACATTGAAACGATCCTGGACTCTACGCCACGATGAGTAAAAATTCATATACTCCTGAGCATAGATTTCTATGGTAATGCGCAATTGCTCTTCCGGGTCAGATTCTAAAAAATGATCAAGCCCTGCATCAGACAAAAGGTTATTAGAGGATTTATCCTTTACCAACATATCTCTTCTGGACACTAGGGTGTCGGCCAGATTTCTATAGCTAACCAGCACCCGGGGTTTTGTTTGATCAAGTAACTTTATAATTTTGGAAGTTGCAGTAGTATGGCAATGCGAAATAGTTAGATCATTAGAGTACATAGCGCCTATAAAGCGCGGTATATACAAACCTCCTCCGCCTTTGTTGAACCCTATCCAGTATTCTTTCCCATTAAACACTTTAGCAATGAGTTTAGATGTATACAAACTGGCACTCTTCTGTTGGGCACAAAAAAGAATGGTGTTATTACCTCTTTCCTGAATTTCAGCAGGTATGTAATCGATAATACCCTCAATAGCTGCGGAAACAGCCCTCGGATCCCAGCCGTTAATATCAACCTCGTTCCAAACCCTTTTATTAGGAATCAAAAACTTATCTACAATAGGCGGTATCAGTCCGGCCTTTCTTATTTTTTTAGTAATCTTCTTCATTTAAAAATAATCCTGATGCAAGTTAAGGGTCTCAAATATACCCCGGATATAATACTGGTAAAAGATAGTATGAGATTAATAGGCCTTGAATATCCGAAGTAAGCGCTAGGGGGTAAACCATTATAGTCTCACCAGGTAGAATCCGACTATCGAATTAAGGTTACTGTACCGTATTTTTCCTGACCATCACCATACAATAAAATATAGAAGTAGACACCCTGCGTACACTCCCGGCCTTCATAATAACCATCCCAAAAAACCTCAAAAGGCTTGTCAGTCTCAAAAATGCGTGTGCCCCATCGGTTAAATACCTGCATTTGATCATAGCCGCAGCTTTTTCCTGAAATCTCAAATAATTCGTTAACTCCATCCTGGTTAGGTGTGAAAATATTAGGAATAAACACCTCTCTGTATGCCTGGTTAATCTCTATATCAACTGAATCATAATAGGAGACCCCGCAAACGGTATCGATTACCTCCAGTACAACCGGGTAATTACCCGGAAGCTCATATTGAACCGAATGAGAAGGGCCCTGCTCAACAGTTCCATTACCAAAATCCCAGCGATAATCTAAGCCTTCCTTTTCGTGAAGCATATAGAAGGTATACTTGCCATCATAGCAATCCGGTATTTCATAAATTATCCGGGGCTCATCATCAAGCCCCTGCCCAATCTTGATTTCTATAGTATCATTTAAAATACAACCTGTAAGCGGATCTTCTGCCTCCACCCACACTATTTGTGAAGTGTCAGCTATATAGGTATTACTACTAATTGTTCCATTCCAAATTACATTATTCAAACCGGAACCCAATGTAAGTGTTATGGCACTGCAGTAGGTCGTGTCTGAAGGCAGCAAATTTCCCCGGGGTGCAGCCTTTACTGTAATTTGGACACTATCCTTTACAGTACATCCACCAGCATTTATTTCCAATACATACCATTCTGTTGATATGGGCAATAGCTTTAGTGAAGAAGCGGATGATGATGATACTCCCCCACTCCATTGGTACTGGTAATTTCCCTGACCATTAACGGTGGGTGTTATAGTGATGGAATCTCCCTTACAAATAGTTTGGTTTGGCGGCATAATAAGATCTGGAGTTCCCTCTATCCTAATATTGACAGTATCACGAATCGTACAACCCGTAACCGGATCGTCCAGACTCACCCATACTAGCTGTGTACTATCTGCAAGATAGGTAGGGCTAAAAAAATTGCCATTCCAAACTACATTTTGGTAACTGCTTAGGTCAAATTGAATGGGGTTGCAGGATGTTGTATCGGCAGGTAGTGCAGGGCCTTGATTTGAAATAACCTCTACTTCCAATGTGTCAAAAATGGAGCATAAACCTTTTGAGACTTCCAATATATATATCGAAGTGCTATCCGGAGAAACAGTGATGGTATCAGTAGTTGCATTACTTGCACCATACCATTGAAACTGATAATTATTTCCATTTAAATCAGCCGAAATCATTAAAGAGTCTCCTTTACAGATAGTTAGCTTCTCAAGCGGGAAAATTGGATTTGGCCATAAAAATTTGGCCCGGTCTACATATTTATTGTTTAGTCCTGATCTGCTTTCCTTGCCTCCGAGGTGAATAGCATTATTTAGAAAACCGCAAGCTAATCCTGAGGCATTTGGGTTATTAATTACAGCTAGATATGGCCTCCCCTGATCGTTATGCGTGTTTAATGAAAGATAAATCCTGTCATCAGGACCTAACTCCATCAAACCAATATCGGGACTTGTAGAACCTACTAATGTTTCAGAAGCTAAAATTGCTGGAAGCGAACCGGCATTGAGATCAAACTGATACAGTTTTCCGTTGTAATGATCTGTACAATAAAGTTTACTATCATCACCAGAAAACTCTAAGGAGTAAGCAGAACCAAATACCGGTGAATTGATAAGCATAGGGTTAGTAATAATCCCTGTTTGGAGATTAAAGTCAAAGAGCTCATAATTGGCAACATCCATTACACCCACTGCTAACTTTTCACCGCTACGTGAGAATTTCATACACCCGACAGAATTGAGGATTCCGCTACTACCTCCTCCTGAATGAACCATCCCTGCAGAACTGACTACTACAGTACCTATCCCAGTTGGTGTTATAAGATTTGCAAAAAATTTATTAGACTGCCACTCATGGGAAACAATCCAATAATTCCCATCACATCTTTTTACAGCACACAGCTTCTCGGTCATGTTGGAGTGAAGCAACACATTTTTCGACACAACAGCTCCATTACCATTATCCATTGTCATATCTACTGTTGAATATCTCAGACCGTCTGGTCCGCCTATATTATCTAAAGTAAAAATATAATACATATCAGGGTTGCCTGGAAATGGTATTATAAGACACCCCTGTGTAGTAGAGAAGTGTCCCATAAGATTATATCCGTTTGACATGATAGAATGATTTTTATTCCATACTCTTTCTCCATTTGAATAGAACAGCAGGTTGCCGTTTGCATCGCTTATTGCAGAACCGGATTCGTAGCTTTGAAGCTGCCCATTGGTTAATATACCGGGAGGGTTCGTATTAAAGTTCAAACCGGCATTATTTCCAAAATACCAATAATGATCATATTGAGAGTAAACCGGATAAACGCATAACAAAACACCTAGAGGTAGAAATATTTGTTTCAGATACCTTTGGTTCAAATTTAAGATCGATTTTAAATGCATAAATCCGATGTGAATTTAATTGTTCTCAAGATGGTCCCACTGAAGGGGAGTGCCTTTATCCAAATTAGTTACTGCCTTTTTTCCAATCACAAGGCTGTAGTATTTCGGGTGTAAACCAAAGCCCGGCCTAATAGACCGTACGTTTTTATTTGTGAGGGTTTCTCCTTCTTTAATATCTTCCACAACAAACAATGATCGTGAGAATTGCCTGTTTTCCTTTACTTTCTCATGTAACTCATAAGAAGGCTCTCCAAGTGCTTTCTCAACATCTCTAACACAGTTTACCATTTCCCGAAATTCATCTGGATCTAATGAAAATTTAACATCAGGTCCACCGAGATCTTTTGAAAGTATAAAGTGCTTTTCAATAACTCTGGCTCCTAACGAGACAGCTACCGTAGGTGCAATTATTCCTAAAGTGTGATCAGACAATCCTACTTCCACATCGAATTTAAGCTTCATATTTGGAATAGTACTTAAATTGGCTAGCTCAAGAGGTGCAGGGTAAGCTGAAGTACACTTTAGTAAAACAATGTTCTTGTTACCGGCTTTTAAACAGGTTTTTACGGCAAGTTCTATATCTTCCTTCGTTGCAATGCCCGTACTAATAATTATCGGTTTCCCCTTAGAAGCCGCATATTCAATCAAAGGAATATCCTGAATTTCAAAAGAGGCAATTTTATAAGCGGGAACCTCCAGGCCTTCAAGAAAATCTACAGCTGTCTTATCAAAAGGTGAGGAAAAGCAAATTAAACCCTGTCCACGAGCTTCTTCAAAGAGCTCAGCATGCCATTCCCATGGGGTATAAGCTTCTTGATAAAGTTCGTATAGATTTCGTCCACTCCATAGGTTATCACCCTTAATTTTAAAATAGTCATTATCACAATTAATAGTAATAGTATCAGGAGTAAAAGTTTGAAATTTTATTGCATCGGCTCCCGCCTTCTTTGCGGCCCTAATTGTTTTTTTTGCTACTTCTTTGTTGCCCACATGATTTGCCGATAGCTCAGCAATTATCATACAGGATTTATTGATATCAAACCCATCTATTTCCATACAAACATTTTACTCTTGACTTGTTTATAGTTTAGCGTTTTTTCAAATTGAAAGCCGGCCTTTTCAAAAGCTTTAATTGAGGCTATATTCTGATCCTTAATATATGCAAACACAGGTAAATCATTATTTTTTGAATACATTTTCAAAGCCAGCACCAGCATCTCAGAAGCATACCCCTTGCCTCTTTGCAATGGAGCTACAGTTATTCCTATTAGCGCAAAAGTATCTTTGATCTCAAACCTTACTATACCTATGCGACTCTTATCATCCGATTCAAATATCAGAAAGAGTGCATCCTCAGAATTTATTTTTTCTAAAAACCAACTCTTGTGATCTTCTAGCGAGAAGGTGCTTTGATTGAAGGAGTTATCTCTAACTAAGATGTCACAGGCCCATTCATAAGTTATCCGGATGTCTTCGATGGTAGCAAACCTGCACTTCATAAGTTCAGCATATTTGCAATTACTTTTCTATATCTCTCAGGTGAATGACCATCAATCACTCTTATCTCAGAGTCCCACTTATCATCATTCTTTAAAATCATTTTGACCTTACTTATCAAAAGGTTTAAATCAAAATTCTCCACTCCTATAATGGCTTCCCTTTCCAACCAGCCATCGTACATATTTTTTTGATTATCAACATAATACCCTGAAACGGCAAGAGTCCCTACGGCCAGACACTCATATAATATACCACTGGACGGAACTATGGCAAATTTTACTTTTTTCAAACTTTCAGCCATTTCTTCACTATCCAGGTCTACACTTATCTTTAATCGCCTGTCCTCTTTAAAAACCTTTAAAGAGTTTATAAGAGCATACCCCTTACCTAAAATCAGATGAATCTGACATTGGTCTATATGAGTCAAAAGGGCATTAACCACATCCAAACTCAAGTTCCGGGGGTCTGCTCCTCCAAAGCAGATTAAAATTTCCTCCGATTTTTTTTTAGCTTTTTCGGCATTTAAAAATGCTTTTCTAAGAAGAGAATAATCAGGGCCTAAAAGTAGTTTAGTATTTTCCGACACTTGATAATCTTCCTGCTTAACACCCGGAGCTATATTCACAATATAATCTGCCTCGTATTGTTGATTACACAGATCATCAATAAGCATCAGCCCTTTACACGCTTTCTTTACCTTTTTTTGAAAGGAGTAATCAAACCCATATCCATCAAGCACTACAATGTCTTCCTTTTCCAAGTGATCCAGAAAACTTTCTTTGTTAAATATCGGCTTTAAGTGATATCCATTCCTATTGACAGAGTCCGCAATAAAGAATGCATTCTGGCTATAAAAAACAACTTCCTCTAAAAGAACAGATACCATATCGGCCAATGCCAGACAACGTGTAAAATGACCTAAGCCTATCTTAGGACCCACTTCTACTAAGATCTTAAGTTTCATTTTTTCGTTCCAGCTATAGTTTCGCTTTTAGTTCAGCCAACTTCCAGTCAGCAGCACTATCAATGTCTTGAACTTCTAAATCACCTAATACTACTACACCACTATTATCTGAAAATAAAATAGGTTTTTGAAAAAATGAGCTTACATCCAACCAATAAAACTGTCCAGCGTCATGATAAGCTTTTGGAAGATCTTGTGAACGTTTATTCAGATGTTCAGGCCAGTTCATGACCACTTTTCCAGCTTCTTTGAATTTTAGAGATCGCCAGATCGGATAACTAAATTCAACCACCGGAAAAACAGAATCATATTTTTCATTTACCAGAAGTTTGTGTGCTTCTTCAAGACTTTCCTGTTTTAGTAAAGGAGCTGTAGGATAGATACAGCAACCATATTTGAAATCTGTTCCAATATTTTGATATTCCTCTAATACTTCCAATAACACATCAGCAGTAGTAGCCCAATCATCTGAAGTTTTAGCGCTACGCATAAAAGGAACTTTAGCACCATATTGCCTCGCTACCTCAGCAATCTCTTCATCATCCGTGCTTACCATCACTTCATCAAACAAACCTGATGCAAGAGCTACTTCTATGGAGTAGGCAATAATGGGCTTTCCCAAAAAAGGTTTTATGTTTTTACGTGGAATACGCTTGCTGCCTCCCCTGGCCGGTATGATGCAAAGGTTTTTCACTTTTCAGTAAATTCTAAAACACGGTCAATCACAAACTGCTGCTCCTCTTTACTAAGGTTGGGATACATCGGCAGGCTCAGGCATTTTTCGTAATAAGCTTCGGCTTTGGGAAAATCACCGGCTTTCCAGCCAAACTGCCTGTAATACGGCATGGTGTGCACGGGTATGTAGTGTACCTGGGCGTAAATTCCATGGTCGCGAAGATGGTCGTAAAGTCCCTTGCGATCTTTAACCTGGATCACATACAGGTGATAGGCGTGGGAAAAACCATCTCTTTGTTCCTGGGTCTTTATACTCTTTCCGGCAAATGCCTCGTCATATTTCCTGGCTATTTCTTTTCTTTTCTCAATATTGGCATTTGCCCTTTGCAGTTGGCTTAAAGCCAAAGCGGATTGAAAATCAGTAATACGGTAATTGTAACCCAATTCATGCATTTCGTAATACCAACCTCCATCATTTTTTTTCAGCACCTGAGGGTTTTTGGTAATACCATGGGTGCGAAGCATGATAAGTTTATCGTATAGTTCTTTATCATTAGTGGTGATCATGCCTCCTTCTCCTGCTGCAATGTGTTTTACGGGGTGAAAGGAGAAAATGGCTAAGTCAGCGAAACGACCATTGCCGCATCTTTGCTCTTTTCCTTTTGAATCTATAAAATAACCTCCGGGGGCATGGCAGGCATCTTCAATAATCCACAGACCATACTCGTCAGCCAGTTCTCTGAATGCTTCCAGATCCACCGGGTAACCGGTAAAATCTACCGGAATTATTCCGCTAAATGTACCTTTAGGTTGGCTTTCTATAAGTTCACGAACCTTCACCAGATCTAAAAGAAAGGTATTTGGGTCCACATCCGCAAAAACCACCTCGCCTCCACAATATCTTATGCAATTGGCAGAAGCCGCAAAAGTTATAGGCGTAGTAATAACTTTGGAGGTGGAATCTACTCCCAGGGCCATTGCACAAAGATGAAGCGCAGCCGTTCCATTGGATACCGCCACCGCATATTTACTTTCCACATATTCAGCAAAAGCTTGCTCAAATTCATCAATACGCGGGCCTTGCGTCAGAAAATCAGAACGCAGGGCTTCCAGTACTGCCTTTTCATCAGCTTCTGTTATTTCCTGACGTCCATAAGGTATACTTCTCATATATCACACTTGAAAGGTGGTATCCACATGTTCCCGTATTAACTCTCTGAGCTCTTCAACATCTACCCAATGTTGGTTCTCACCTGAATTGTATTTAAACCCTGCCTCAACTTTTTCAGCCTTGAAATGAGTTATAAAATCATTCAGGTTAAATTTAGGTACCTGCGGTAAAATGGTATAATACTTCCCGCAATCGTAGGTGAAAAAAGAATCTGAAGAAGTAATCATCTCTTCATGAATTTTTTCACCCGGACGAATCCCTATCACTGGCTTTTCACATTCAGGACCTATTGCTTCTGCCACATCCGTAATTTTATAGGATGGGATTTTAGGAACGAATATCTCACCACCCCATGCGTGTTCCATGGCGTACAGCACCATATCCACACCGCCCTGCAACGAAATATTAAAGCGGGTCATCTGCGGATCGGTGATGGGTAAAATGCCCTCCTTCTTTTTATTCAGGAAAAAGGGAATAACAGAGCCATTTGACCCCATAACGTTTCCATAACGGACTACAGAAAACCTTATGGGATTCCAGCCTTTTATATTATTGGCCGCTACAAAAAGTTTATCGGAAGCCAGTTTGGTGGCACCATAAAGATTTATAGGTGCTGCGGCTTTATCAGTTGAAAGAGCAACTACATTCTGTACATCGGTATCCAAACAGGCATTAATAACATTTTCCGCCCCCAGTATATTGGTTTTCACACATTCCATGGGATTGTATTCGGCTATAGGCACATGCTTCATAGCAGCTGCATGTATCACGTATTCAATGCCTTTCATGGCTCTTTTAAGGCGTGAAAAATCGCGTATATCACCAATAAAAAAGCGAATTTGAGCGTATTTCGAAGGCGGGTACTCCTGCGCCATCTGAAATTGCTTTTGCTCATCACGAGAGTAAATAACCAAACGTTTGACATCAGGCCATTTCTCAAGTATATTTTGGGTAAGGGCCTTACCCAGGGAACCTGTGCCCCCCGTAATTAAAATTGATTTGCCGTTTAGGTCCAGCATATAGAATATCCATTAATTCAGCTACGGAAGCTTATAAATTGACCGCTAATATATCCTGAATATTCAGGCTCCACAAGCCCCTGCCTAATGGGAAATTAATAGTTCTTACCGTAAAGAGAGTTGGCAAACTCTACCTGTAATATTAACCGGTGGCCGGATTTAAGATCAAGCCCCTTGTGCAATCCGCGGGTATCCACGGCCATAACCTTACCTTTAGGTCCTGTTAAAATACGCTCCTTTGCGGGGAAGGCCTGTTTCACCTCCTCATCGGTAAACCTGCGATCTTCGTGAAACCGGACTGGCAGACGGTGGTGAGATGATTCGATGTAGCAATGCGGACCATTCTCCTCACTAACATCAGTGAGGTACACGAAGAATTTGATAAACTTCAAACGATCCATATCAAAATGGTACAACTGAGCGGCAGATGAAAGGGAAGCCGGATCAGCATAGGGATAGCTCCACCAGCAGGCCAACAGGTCCATTATGGGTGTTGTAGTAAGGTAGGCCGTAGCCAGGTTAATCATAGATTCATCCTGATATAAGGCCTTTACCGCAGGTAATTCTTCCAAATCCTCCTGCATGTATTGATAACGGGGTGAGGTGATCTGCTCAGGAAATTCAGGGTCATCTACATAACGCTTATTTATAAAATCCAGACGCTTGGGTTGAATAGTTTTAAGGTCAGACTCTATTTGGTTTAATAGTTTAGCAGGTAAAAGATCCGGAAAAATATAATACCCCTTTTCATTCATCTCTGAGACAAATCCTTCTGTATTTACATTTGAAAAAATGCCCGTTACCGAAGCTTTAGGCTTACGCTTTGGAAAGAGTCCGTTTATCAAATCATTACTTCTCCCATTGGTGGTTACAAAAGCCTTCCTGAAAACAAAATGAGTGAAATTACTATTCTTTTTCCGCAGCGTATACAAGAAGTAACTACCTATTGTATAGATAAATAAAAAAGGACTCAGGGCCTTCCATATAATCAATTTCATCTTCCGGGTTTTATAGACATATCGTGTTTTTCAAATATAACTCAGCTTGACCGACCTAAATAGCGCTGAGCCATCTTTTGAATAAATACATTAATTTCTTCCACAGGCCTGTAATAGAAAATAAGAAAAGCTGTAGCTGCCAGGAATACAAGGTTACGAAGCACGAGGTCCACCCATACGTTAATCGGAAAGGCATTACCTAAAACCAATACAACTCCTGCCAGAAAAGCCAGCAATACCAAATGCTTCTTAGTAAATGGTTGAATTTTTTCCTTTACCCAAAGAAAGTATACCATGGCTATATTATTAAGTGTAATAGCCACTCCCAAAGCTGTGGCAGCTCCTATTAAGCCATAACGAGGAGTTAACCATAAATTAAGTAACACAGCAATTATCACTAATGATATATTGGCATAAAGGCTAAACCTGTAGTGTACCGAGTTGCCTATAATAACACTATTGGCACCTGTAGCTAAATCAGCCATACGCCCCATACCCAATACGAGAATAACGTACTTTATAGATTTATAGCCGGGGTTCTCAAACAGGTTAAGTATAAAGTCTATGTTAATCCAGATGGCCGCAAAAATGAGCCCTCCTACCAGCAATTCAGTAAGTGCTGTTTTCTTATAGATCACCTGAAGCTGCTTTTTGTCATTTTGTTTCCAGGCTTTTGAAACCACAGGCACACTGGCTTGTATAACTACCCGGGCCGGCACGTGCATAACATTAGTGATGTATTTAGCCACCGCTAAAAAGGCTACTTGTGCCAAAAAATAGTGCCCCACAAAAAGCGTATCCATAAAACTAAGTAACCAGCCCGATGTACCGGCCATAACCGAGAACATCCCGAATTTTAAGTATCCCTGTCTATTGTTTTCACCAATAGCAAAACTGAAATTCAACAACTTCTTTTTAGCCAGATATATACCGGCTATAAGCAGATTTACCAGATAAATAGCGATGTAGAGGATCATGAACGTTTCCAATGACAGATCCAATAAATAAAACAGACCTATACTCAGGCTTACTCCAATGCGAAAGGTTACATTATTGAGAAAAACAGGAAGATGAGAGCGGTAATTGGATATCAGGATTCCCGACAGGTAATCAAAGAAAACCATAATAGTTACCAAAACAATCAAGAGAAAGTAATACTGTTCAAAGAAAAGACCTGCGCTTTCGGTATCAGTAGCCCAATCTGCCACAAAACCTTTACCCAGGTATAAAAGGATTAATAGCAAAAGGTAGCCTACAATGGTATATAGTAAAGTATATCCTAAAAAGCGAGGCTTGTTATCTTCCTCCATGCCGGGATAAAATCGCTGAATGACTTTGGGCATGCCTATATGTGCAAGGGTGCTTATAATGCTGGCATAAGCAATGTACAACTCCAGCAGGCCCCAGTATTTCTCATCACCCAGAAAGATTATAGGAAAAAAGAATACCTTATTCACAATTCCTAACACTATTCCTGCATAGGAACTGAAAAAACTAAAAATACTCTGACGACCTAACTGACCCATATCAGGGTTTTTGATACCACCATTTATCAATCTTCAAATCGGGTAAAAGACTTTTCAGGATTTCCTGGTCTTTCTTAAACTCTTCCTTAACCTTACGCAAAATCTCCTTTTCCTCTCCTGACTTTCCCGGAAGCCCGGAACTGTTGAAACGCAGGTAGAAAGGTAAAAGCAATTTCTGAACACGATGGCTGATAAGAGGCTGGAGTTTAAGGCCCATTTTATGCAAAAAGCCACTTTTAATGGCCACGGTTTCATTGCGATGTTCAAAATCAAAGGTGTGGTAAAAATCATTCCCAACACCCAGGAATAAAGCCAAGTCAGCCATAACTTCCTTTTTTGAAGACATTAATTCTTCAAACAGAAGTATTTTCACACGTTCGCTGCTCCATTCCTTTAACCACGGTTCCAAATATTTGGCATACTCCACATAAAATCTAACATTATCCGCTTCCACATATTCTTGAAAGGAGCCGTTAAAGGTTTTAATCCTGTAACGGACCATACGATAGTGACTATACATTTGAGCCGAAGGCTCTCTGAGGATAAAAACAATTTTAGGCGTGGTGGGTAAATTGCGTAACCATTTACGGGCATTTTCATAATAAAGATAATGTGCCGTTGCCTCAAAGGCTTTTACATCGTTTCCACAATGTGAAAAATACCGGCAATACATTTCCAGTTCATGCTCTATAATATTAGCCTGTGTATTAAAACGGCTAACCTTGTCTTCAAAAAAGAAGGTTTCCTTAAGCTTTGACCCACAAATTTCAGGGTGTGCAGATAGCCAGAAGTACAAAGAACTGGTTCCGCATTTCGGAGCTCCTCCTACTATAAAATCAGGCCATCTCAGGTTTTTATCCATAGGGCTAAAATAGAATTTTTAGATTTCCTCTTTCCTTAGTAACCGCTTAATTTTAACTATTATTGCGAGTGCTAAAAGAAGCTCCGAACCATGAATTCATTTTTTTCAAATAACAAATCTGTTATACTGGCGATAGTAGCCCTCCTAGTGGTGAACCTTATCTATTTTTTTCCAACCCTTACCGGAAAAGTCCTGGCTCAGGATGATATCATAGGTGGAAAAGCCAAACAAAGGGAAATGCGTGAATACAGGGAAGACACCGGGAAAGAGGCTCTTTGGACTAACGCTATGTTTAGTGGTATGCCTACTTTTCAGCTTGGCGTGGGTTATCCTAACAATGTATTTACTTATATACACCTTAGTGCTACGCGAATACTTAATATGGGTAGTACTACCAGTATATATATTACCGCTACCCTGTTACTTTGCTTCTTTGCCTTTCTGCAAAGCTTTAAGGTAAAAACCTGGCTGGCATTTACCGGAGCCATAATGTTTGCCTTTTCCGGATTCTTCATAATCTCTTTTGCCGCAGGTCACAATCTTAAAGTTTTAGTAGCCGGGTATTCTGTTGCCATGATTATGGGTATAACTATGGCCTACCGTGGTAAGCTATGGATGGGAGCCCTTTTCACAGCCTTTTTCGCAGGCTGGAGCATTTTTGCAAACCATTTTCAAATTACATTCTACACTCTTTTTATCGCCTTTTTCATCGCCCTGGCTTACTTTATTTATGCGATTAAAGAAAAAGAGATAAGTAAGTTCATTAAAACCTCACTGGTGTTATTGGTAGCCGGTTTAATAGGTGTTGCACCAAACCTGGGTAACATCTGGAGTACTTATACCTACTCACAGGAAAGTATGAGAGGGGGAAAATCGGATTTAGCCACCAAGGAAAATAAGGAAGGACTGGAGTTTGATTATGCCATGTCATGGTCATACAGTCCGCTGGAAACCATGGGTATTTTTGTTCCTCAGGTAATGGGCGGTGGAGCTAAGGAAAATTATGAAGGTACAGAAGTTTACGATTTCCTCCGTCAAAACCTTAGTCAGCAAGGTGTGAGTAGAAACAAAATTGATCAGGTAACTAATCAATATACAGGTTCTACGGTTTATTGGGGTGAACAGAGTTTGGTAAATGGTGCGTACTACGCTGGCGCTCCGCTCCTTTTCCTCTTTTTTATAGGTATCTTTTTCCTTAAAGGCCCCACCCGGCTTTGGGTAATTCTCTCCTCACTCCTTTCTCTTTTCATGGCCTGGGGCTATCATTTTGAAAGCTTTAACCGGATTATGTATGATCATTTTCCATTAGTCAATAAATTTCGGGTCCCCAGTATGTCACTGGTAATTCTCTTTATGCTATTACCTTTTGTGGGCATGTTGGGAATAGATCGGTTTGTAAAGTCTGATATGAACCTGGCTCAGAAAAAAAGTCTTTTGCTACGTGCTCTTTATTTGTCTGCCGGTCCTGTTTTATTTATTGCCCTTCTAGGCCCTTCCTTCTTTGACTTTGCAGGAGTAAGAGATGCCACTCTTCAGCAACAGGGCTTTGATATGGCTATGCTGGAAGATACACGACAAAACCTGATGCGTAATTCCGCATTTAAATCTCTCCTGCTTATTACACTTTCTTTTGGTTTACTTTGGTTTTACAATACCGGTAAAATCAAATATAGTTACCTGGCAGGCGGTCTGGCCATTTTATTAATCGGAGATCTGATGTACTTTGACCGGGATCAGTTAGGGAGTGAAGAGTTCATTACCGATCGGAATTATGCTAATTTATACAGCCAACCCAGTGCGGCTGATCAGCAAATTATGCAGAACGAGAAAGATGAGCACTACCGGGTTTGGAACGCCACTACATCGCTTACATCGGACTCATACACCTCCTACTTTCACCACTCAATAGGTGGCTATCATGGTGCCAAATTACAACGTTACCAGGATTTGATAGATCGCCAGCTGAGTAAACAAAATATGGCGGCATTCAATATGCTGAACACCAAGTGGGTTATTCAAAGTAACCGCCAGGGCCAGGGTGGTGAAGTTGCTCTGCAGAACCCGGGAGCATTGGGCAACGCCTGGTTTGTAGACTCTGTTAAGATTGTTGGCACCGCAGATGAAGAAATGGATGCCCTTACCGAACTAAACCCGGCTAAAACAGCTATAGTACATAATGAATTCAAGGATTTTGTTCAAACCATAAACCCATCCAGTCCTGCTAACCGTATTCAACTTACGGACTATAGCCCCAATCACTTAACTTATTCGGCTAACGTTTCAGGAGCATCTTCTTTAGCTGTTTTTTCTGAAATATATTATAAGCCTGAGCAACAGGCCTGGCAAGCCTACATAGATGGCCAGGCGGTTGATCATTTTCGGGCAAACTATCTTCTAAGAGCATTGAACATACCACCCGGAAAGCATACGGTTGAGTTCAGGTTTACCCCAAAAACTTATGTGATGGGTGAAAAAATTGACTTGACTGCCAGTATTGTTTTGGTATTGGGTATTGGGTTGATCCTATTCTTCACAAATCGCTCTTCCAAAAAAATGCGGGATACGGCTGAGAGCTAATGAAGAGGGTTCTTATTATATCTTACTACTGGCCACCTGCTGGTGGAATTTCTGTTCTGCGTTCCCTTAAGTTTGCGAAATATTTACATCGTATGGGGTGGGAAGTGGTAGTATACGCCCCGGAAAATGCAGATTACCCTATCATTGATGAAGGTAATGCTGAGGATATTCCACCTAACATAGAGATAATTAAGGGCAAAATAATTGAGCCTTTTGCTCTCTTTAAAAAAGTAAGCGGACGAAAAACCAAGGATTCTTCCAACCCGGTGTATCAGCGGGATCGTAAAAGTTCTTTGATAGACCGTATCTCCATTTGGATAAGAGCTAATTTTTTTATTCCCGATGCACGGGCTTTATGGATAAAGCCTTCTGTAAAAAAGCTCAGCACGTATTTGCAAGTTAATCCGGTTGATGTATTACTAACCGATGGGCCCCCTCATACCAATACCGTTATAGCTGCACGCCTATCCAAAAAATTTAATATTCCCTGGTTAGCTGATTTTCAAGACCCCTGGACTCAGGTTGACTATTATAAAATGATGAAGATCAGTGGTGTGGCTGATTGGATACACCGCAGAATGGAACAAACTGTTTTCCAAACGGCTAAACGAACTACCATTGTAAGCCCCAGCTGGAAAAAAGACCTGGAAAGAATTGGAGCTAAAAATGTAAGTGTAGTGTACTGGGGTTATGATGAAGATGATTTTAAAAGCATTCAACCCGAGCCTAACCCTGATGTATTTACCATAATACACGCTGGCACCGTAGGTTTTGATCGGCTCCCAGGCACATTTATCACACAAATTGACCGCTTGAGTAAAGAAAATGCCGCACAAAACATTGAAGTACATTTTTATGGTCCGGTAGATTTTGAACTTAAAGAACAGGTAGTAAAACTTGGGCTTGATGATGTGGTCCTGTTTAAAGGAAATATCAATCGCCACATGATGTTGAAAAAGCTTATGGAAAGCAATGTTCAACTATTATTACTAAACAAAGCTGATAACGCTATGGGCCGCTTGCCCGGAAAGTTATACGAATACCTCAGGGTTAAAAAACCTATCCTTGGGTTAGGTCTGCCTGGCAGTGATGCCAGTAGTATTCTTCAAAACACTCAAACGGGCAAAGTGGTGAATTATGAGGATGCTGAAGGCATCTATCATTTTTTATCTCAAGCTCTTCAAAAGAATAAGCAACCTTTTACTCCTGTTAACATTGAGCAATTTTCCAGTGAAAATCAGATTGGTAAAATATCTGACTTGCTCAAAGAAATAATCTGAAATGATTCGTAAGCATAACATCCTCTGTTTTCTGGATAGCGACTCTGGCCGTGATGTAGAAATTGTTATGCCGGTGATTGCCTTCGCAGAGCAATATTTAAATTCTACTGTCCATTTGGGTTTTACGTGGGATTTGGACATCATGTATCGTTTAAAACCAGAACTGGTGATGCTACCTAATACGGTAGGATCTAAACTTTATTTTGAAATATCACAATATGCCCACCAACAGAATATCCCGGTTTTCGCTCTCACTTCGGAAGGTAACATTCGCACTGATGGTAGCTTTTACTACTGGGGTTACAATACTGATAAAACATTTTATCAAAAATACCTTTGCTGTTGGTCCGGGAGAACAAGAGATTTTTTGAGGTCAGAGCTACCTGAAATTGCTGAGCGCATTGTATTCACAGGCGCTACAGGCTTTGATCGTTACCGCATTTTTAATTTTGCTGAGAAACATCCATTCTTAAGTAAAGCAGGAAAAGGTTCCTATAAAAAGGTAATAGGATACGCAGGTTGGGCTTTTGGTAAGTTATCCAACGAGCAAGGTATTGAGGAAGTCCTGCATTACTTTAAGGGAGACCGCTCAGGCCTCAAATGGATGGAAAATCAAATGCTTGAGGTGGAAGCAATTCTAAAAACCCTTATTGAGAAGAATCCCGATATTTTATTTATCCTTAAACGCCACCCCAATGAAGCTAATCCATCCATTACAGTAGAAGGGCAAAATGAAATGAATCGTTTGCAACACTATGACAATGTTTGGTATGTAAACGACAGAACTACTAATATCCATGACCTCATTAGTGTCTCGGATCTTTGGATGAGTTTTGAGTCTACTACAGCGATGGAAACCTGGATGATGGGCTATAAACCTACCATCTTTCTTAACCCTGATCCGGATTTTAACCGGGACCCCACTTATAAAGGAACTGTTATGGTAGAAAGCAGCATTGCCGCACAACGGCTAATAGATGAGTTTTACCAAAGCGGCCGGATACAGGCTTTTGATGTTGAAGAGAAAGTAGCCGCACGTAAAGAGATTATTGAATATACGATTGGCTCCGATGATGGCCTGAATCACGTTAGAGCCGGATATTACCTGGAAAAGACCTTGCCGGTTGAAAACAGGGCTAAATACTTCCGGAAACAGAAGTATCTCCTTATGAATTATCTGATGCGCTTAGGGAGCCTGGTGTATTATAAGCCTCTGTTTCTAGGCTTACCTAAATTCAAAAAAACAACCTGGATCTTTGATAATTTCCGTTTGAAAAAAGCCACAGTTAGGAAAAAAGAGTATTTATCGCAAACCCAGCGATTCTACCAGAATGTCATTTCAGATGAAACAAAACCCTCCAAGGAAAAACTATATAATAAAGCTAATATCAAGCACTGAAATTAGCTTTACGAAAGGATAAGTTATTAATCTACTTCTTCGTAGTCAATATACTCCCCCACTTTTTTTCCTCCGTCTTTATGTTGCTCAGGGGTATACGTAATAGTTACATCTCCTTCCTGTCTTTTACGAAATGTATGGTCTGACTGGTACCGCCCCCCCCCCCTGCGTCCTTCGGCCATGCGCTGCATAGCCCTGTCGAAAAGGTCTGATGAAAAGGTATTTCACCAGAAAATATATCAGGTAAAAGAAAAGCGCAAATAATATAAAACTCACGATCTTACTTACTTAAATAAAGGTTGCGTTCAGAATAAATCTTCTTAAATACCGGATCTCCCAGATCTTTTATAAAATAAATTTTTTCACCGGTTGACTTCATTTCCGGTCCTAACGCTTTGTTTACCTTATGAAATTTGTTAAATGAAAATACGGGCTGCTTAATAGCCCACCCGCCACGTTTAGGATTAAACTTAAAATCCTTCACTTTATTTTTCCTTAACATCACTTTAGTAGCATAGTTCACATAAGGTTCATCATAAGCTTTAGCTATGAATGGTACCGTCCTTGAAGCCCTTGGGTTCGCCTCAATGATGTACACCTTATCATCCTTTACTGCAAACTGAATATTTATCAAACCAACCGTTCCTAAAGCTTTTGCAATTTTTCGGGTGTGCTCTTCAATTTGATGCACAATTAAATCACCAAGGTTAAAGGGGGGTAGTGTGGCATTACTATCTCCTGAGTGAATACCACAGGGCTCAATGTGTTCCATTATTCCAATAATATACACATCATCCCCATCACATATGGCGTCAGCCTCCGCTTCAATGGCACCATCTATATAATGATCCAGCAAAACCCGGTTTCCGGGTATAGATTTAAAAAGGTTGATCACATGATGCTCTAATTCATCCTGGTTGATAACGATTTTCATACCCTGACCGCCTAAAACATATGAGGGTCTTACCAGGATAGGAAAGCCCAACTTATTGGCCAGTTCACGGGCTTCATCTGCATTGGTAATTACCCCAAATTCAGGGTATGGGATATTATTGTCTTTTAGTAATTCGGAAAAGCGTCCACGATCCTCGGCAAGATCAAGGGCATCAAAGCTGGTTCCCAAAATATTAATACCATACTTATCCAGCTTCTCAGCTAACTTCAAAGCGGTTTGACCACCCAACTGTACAATAACGCCTTCGGGTTTTTCGTGGAGGATGATATCATAAATATGCTCCCAGAAGACCGGTTCAAAGTAAAGTTTATCAGCTGTGTCAAAATCTGTAGAAACTGTTTCGGGATTACAGTTGATCATGATAGTTTCATAGCCACATTCCTTTGCAGCCAATACACCATGTACACAACAGTAATCAAACTCAATTCCCTGACCAATACGGTTAGGGCCTGAGCCCAGTACAATCACCTTAGGCTTATCGGTAGACTCACTTTCATTTTCAGAAAAACGCTTTCCGGCATCCTCCATTTCCATTTCAAAAGTAGAATAGTAATATGGGGTTTGTGCCTGAAATTCAGCTGCACATGTATCCACCAGCTTCCACACTCTCTTAATCCCTGCATCGGTTCGCTTGGTGTGAACTTCACTTTCAAGACACCCTATCATATGAGCAATCTGGCGATCAGCAAAACCTTTCATCTTTGCATCAAGCAATAACTCCTCGGGCAGGTTATTTACATTATAATTCTGTATCTCACTGTGTATTTGGACCAACTCATCTATCTGACGCAAAAACCACATATCAATCTTGGTAATGTCATGTATCCTGCGCAGTGGTATACCCAGCTGAATAGCATCGTAAATTACAAAAACCCGGTTCCAGCTGGCTTTATCCAGCATCTCTAAAACCTGATCCTGATCGGAATAACCACGGCCATCAGCGCCTAAACCATTCCGCTTTACTTCAAGTGACTGGGCGGCCTTTTGAAGAGCCTCCTGGAAAGACCGGCCAATAGCCATTACCTCTCCTACTGATTTCATCTGTATGCCCAACCTTCGGTCTGCACCTTCAAATTTTTCAAAATTCCAGCGTGGTATCTTTACTATCACATAATCCAGTGTAGGCTCAAAATAAGCGGTAGTGGTTTTGGTTATCTGGTTAAACAACTCGTCAAGGTTGTAACCAATGGCCAGTTTTGCCGCTACTTTAGCAATCGGATACCCGGTTGCTTTGGATGCCAGTGCAGATGAACGGGAAACCCTGGGATTGATCTCAATAGCAACAATATCTTCTTTTTCATCATTACTTACTGCAAATTGCACATTACATCCCCCGGCAAAAGTTCCGATGGAACGCATCATTTTAATGGCCATATCCCGCATTCTCTGATAGGTGGTATCAGAGAGTGTCATAGCCGGAGCCACGGTAATAGAGTCTCCGGTATGGATACCCATAGGGTCCATGTTTTCTATAGAACAGATAATGACCACATTATCATTCGCATCGCGTAACAGTTCCAGTTCATACTCCTTCCAACCCAACAAGGCTTTATCTATCATCACCTCGTGTATCGGTGATACTTCTAACCCCCGGGAAAGAGCTTCTTCAAAATCATCCTTGGTATGTACAAAAGTTGCGCCTGTACCTCCTAAGGTGTAGGAGGCCCTGATACAAAGTGGAAAACCAAAATCCTGGGCTACTTCCTTACCCTTTAGGAAGGATGTGGCGGTTTTGGAAGGTGCCATAGGTATACCAATCTTTTCCATCAGTACCCTAAACTCCTCGCGGTCTTCCGTAATGTTGATCGCATCAATATCCACTCCTATTATCTTTACACCGTGTTTTTCCCAAACACCTTGTTTATCAGCTTCTATGCAAAGGTTAAGAGCAGTTTGTCCTCCCATAGTGGGCAATACAGCATCAATCTTATGTTCTGATAATATTTGCTGGATTGATTCTACCTCAAGGGGAAGTAAATAAATGTTATCCGCCACCACTTTATCGGTCATAATAGTAGCCGGATTGGAGTTTATGAGGGTTACCTCAATTCCCTCTTCCCGCAATGAACGGGAAGCCTGGGATCCTGAATAGTCAAATTCACAGGCCTGGCCAATAATGATTGGGCCGCTTCCTATAATGAGTACAGATTTGATGGATTGATCTTTTGGCATATTGTAAACTATTGTGCAGCAGTGCTTTTTTAACTCTGAAGTATTTTGGCAAAAAAAAAGGTGTTACCGTTTGGCAACACCTCAAATATCCTATTGCAAAAAGAACATCTTAACCTTTATAGTTTCCTTCGTCAGAAACTGTTAAACTCTTACGACCTTTGGCTCTGCGGGAAGCCAAAACCTTGCGGCCGTTGGCAGAAGACATTCTCTCACGGAAACCGTGTTTATTTTTTCTTTTTCTATTCGAAGGTTGATAAGTTCTTTTCATTTCAATATATCTTTACCTCAATTTAATGCTCTGAATTCGGCCTGCAAAGATAATAGAATTTTGGAAGCCACAATTACTTAGATAAAAAATATGGGATATTTTTCAGGGAAAACAATTTGGATAACCGGAGCGTCATCGGGAATTGGTGAAGCCCTGGCGAAAAGTTTGAGTAGCAAAGATACTAAGCTTATACTTTCAGCAAGGAGAAAGGAGGAGTTGGAAAGGGTTAAAAATGAATGCGCCCACCCGGGAAGCATAGCTGTACTACCTCTGGATCTTGAACAAAATGGCCACGCAAATCAATGGGTAGCGGATGCCTGGCAGCTTTTTGGATCAGTAGACATATTGATAAATAATGGCGGTATCGGGCAATTTGGCAATGCTCTTGAAACCGATGAAAGTGTGGAACGTAAACTTTTTGAGATCAATTATTTTGGTAGCGTAGCCCTTACCAAACATATTCTACCTAAAATGCTGGAAGCTGGTGCCGGACAAATTATGGCCATAAGCAGTATTGCCGGTAAATTTGGCCAGCCTAAACTAGCTGCCTACTCTGCATCAAAGGGAGCTCTCACCTTATATTATGAGAGCCTGAAAGAGGAATTAATCCAATCACCCATAAAAATACAGGTGGTAAGCCCTGGCTTTATTCAAACCAGTGTAACGCTGAACTCGCTCAAACCCGATGGCTCTAAAATGAATACCAATAGTCCGGCTCAGGAAAACGGAATGCCCGCCAATACATTTGCTCAAAAACTAATTAAAACCATGCAAGGCTCCAGATTCCACAGCTACATTGGTAGAAAAGAATTATTGGCAGTACCCCTTCACGCTGTATTACCTTCTTTATTTTATAAACTCATCAGGAAAAACTAATGGCGGATACAGGTGCTATTTGTAATTTTGATATCCTGAACCGGAAAAAATGAATTTAATAAACCCCACCTATACATCCACTGAGGCCCGGACTAAATTGCATCAGCAATTTCAAACTGCGGTGCCTTGCCGCCATTTGGCTTTAGATAATTTTCTGGATCAGGAAATAGCCGATCAGCTTTATGCTAATTTTCCAAGTATTGAATCGCTGAACGTAAAACGCAAAAGTCTTAATGAGAATAAGGCCGAAGATTATCATTTTGAAAGGTGGCACCCGGCCTTTTCCAAAGTCCGCGAGGTAGTGGGAAGTCCCGAGTTTTGCCAGTGGATGGTTGAAATAACAGGTATTCCTGAATTACGCACCACTACTGATTCTTTAGGTTCAGGAGTTCACCAGGGCTCTAATGGCAGTTATGTGGATGTACATGTGGATGTGAATATGAATCCGGAAGCCGGTTTATGGCGAAGGATCAATCTTCTGATTTACCTCAATAAAGAGTGGAAGGAAGAATATGGTGGCCACCTGGAACTATGGGATAAAGGCATGAAAACCATGCATCAGCGCATTGCTCCTGCTCACAATCGCGCGGTAATCTTTTATACCGATGACAATTCACCTCATGGCTACTCCAAAATCAATGTTCCGGAAGGCGAAACCCGAAAGTCATTTTATACCTACTATTACACCGAGATTGGCGAAGGGTTTAAATACCGCGATTCTAAATTCCGCACCCGTCCCGATGAACCCTTATCCAAGAAGATTGTAACGGGTACCAAAGAAGCTATAAAAATAAGGGCCAAACAGTTTTTGCAAGCCTTAGGCGTAAAATCCCTTGATTTTCAAGATAAAAACAAGAAGAAATAAGCCTGCTACTTCAATTGTTGGTTCACCAACTGTAGCCCTTCTTCAAATGAATGGGGTTGATAACCTAATTCTTTCATAGCCTTATCCAGTATAAAACCGGTTTTAGGAGGCCTTTTAGCAGGTTGTGAAAGGGTGGAAGAACTGGTAGCCGTGATCAGGCTTTTATTCAGTTTCCAGAAATCAGCTACTTTCCAAACCAATTCCAGAATACTCATAAAGTCTTTTCCGGAAATATTAAAAATGCCCTGTGCTTTTTGTTTGGCAGCCAGAATACAACCATCGGCCAGGTCTTCTGCTAAGGTAGGTGTGCGGAATTGATCATCCACTACATTGATTTGCTGCTCTTTTTCAAGTGCTCCCTTGGCCCACAGTACAATATTAGAACGGCTCATTTCTTCAGCTACACCGTATACCAATACCGTTCTGAGAATACTCCACGATATATGGCTTTCCGAAACCAACTTTTCAGCAGTTAGCTTGGACTGTCCATAATAGCTCAATGGGTTCGCAACCGCTTCTTCGGCATAGGGACCTTTTTCACCATCAAAAATAAAATCAGTTGAAAGATGTACTAAGTGTGTGTTATAAGCCTGACAGGTTTCAATCAGGTATTTTACAGCTTCAATATTGAGTTCGTCACACTTTTCAGGCTCTAACTCGCACGCATCTACATTGGTCATAGCTGCTGTGTTGATCACTACATCAGGTTTGTGGGTTTCCATTACCTGATTCACTTCTTGGTGTGATGTAATATCCATAGAAGTGTACACATATCCGGTTTGATCCTTTAAGCGGTTTTCACCTCTGGCGGTAGCTATCAATTTTACTTCCGGATCAGCTTTAAGCTTGTGAACTAATTTTTGACCTAATAATCCGTTAGAGCCGGTTACTAATATTTTCATCTTAATTATTTCGGTTTTACTAATGCCAGAATCAGGTAGATCAGGATTGGTGAGCCAACCCCAACAATGGTAGCGATTACAAAGATCAACCGTACCATGGTTACATCCGAATCAAATTTATCGGATAGCCAGGCACATACACCTAATAACTTTCCTTCCGTCATTCGTTAAGTATTTTTAGAGGGTTTTTATTTCTTCAGGGTTTCTCAATACAAAAAACTTGCTGTTTTGAGTAAACACCATGTCTACCCTGTTTATTTTGCTGCTCACTCCAAAGGATATAAAATCCAGGCACTTCACAAAATTAGGAAAGATTACAAGTGTAGCCATATATGCTGTACTCTGTCAGAGGTCTAAAACAGAGTTTCGGGAGCTTTGAACATAATCTTTTACCCGGATCCAAAACGCCAGGAAAAAATATAAAAGTAATGGAGAGCCCATTGTAATAAATGAAATATAGATGAAGTATACACGTACTACGGATGCACGGATACCGATACGGTCTCCCAGCCGGGTACACACCTCAAAGCCTCTTCTTTCGCAATAATCTCTTAATCTATTGATCATTTTTCGTCTTCATCACATCAATTCCAATAGCGCAATTTAAACATTTTTTAGGCTTGCAATAATGGGTATTCAATTGTATAACCCCTTGCGAGTGAAAGGCTGTCTTCATCTCAAAGCCTAAATTCTTATATATGCGACTTACAGCATTGTTCTCTACCTTCATTTGATCGAGAAGGTCCATGGCCCGTTGCTTGTAAAAAGGCTCATCCTTATACATACCATATACAAATAAGAACGGCACCATTACGTTAATGATCAAAGTGTCTCTAAAAGTCTCGCCAATTATTCCTGAGCGTTCATCGGTAATTTTCCCGAAGCGGTAATGCTCTTTCCAATAGTCAGACACTTCTATGGTTAGAAGCGCCTTTAGCTGATCAACCGTACCCGCTTTCATCACTTCCTGAAAAAGAGTAGTATTGGTATGTAATAAAGCTGCACACTGAGCTATTCGTAAAGTAGGAAAAGCGGCTGGACGTAAGCGGGCGTATTTCCATATTTCGCTACCTAATTCCGGCAGCTGATATTTGTGCTTAAGAAACCGGAACTCCTTTAATAAATGATCACTGTATTCATCTCTGGCTTCTTCCAGCATACCCGCCACCCCAAAAAAGAGAGCTTCTAAATGAGCCAAACGATGCTTATGTTTTAAAATCACCACCCATGGAATATTCTGCGCTAATATCCGCATGGGTTCTGCATTTACCTTTAAACCAAACCCTCTGCACAACCATTGGTAAAAAGTAGCATTCCAGTCATTCTTATTTTGATGTAACCATTGAGTTATTAACTCACATTTTTCTCCCAGACGCTGAACAAGTGCACGTTCTACCTGACTTTCCCTGATTATACCCGGAATGTGTTTCAAGTGATTTTCACATGGAATTGCCGTTTTATTACTTAGTAATTGCTCATAGTGTGTATACAACTGTTCGTTAAATAATCCCTGTAGTTCCAGGGTTGGTAAGCTAATACCATTGGTATTATATACATCACGATCATGCTCATATACCACATGCAGGATCACATTATTATAGGCCTTATCTGATTGATGACCATGGCGGTCCCAGTCAGAACTCCTTCTATGTATCTCTACATTTCCAGCCCATAGCTGTTCATCAATTGAAATTCTGGCGTCACTAAAATCCGGACCTGAATCTGTATTAATGGTTCCTGCTTGATAAATCAGGATGGGCTGATCCTGAACCGTTCTTAAAGAATGGGTTTTGAATTTCTTAAAGCGCCATAAGTAATGCAGAAAGTCTTCCGTCATGCTTTAAATATAAAAAACCCCGCCTAAGAAAAAATGTCCCTTACAAATCAATCCGATACTCCGGGTTCTTTGCCAGGTTCTTTCATAATAAGGTTTCTGTAAGGATAGGGGATTTCAATGCCTTCAGCATCAAATCTCTTTTTGATACTTTCTAAAACATCACAACCCAGAATAAAAGCATCTCCGGGACTATCGGTCCACACCCAGGCGCGCATGTTTATGCTGTATTCACCGAGTTCCAACACTCGTACCCTTACAGCAGGATCGCCCTTAACTTTTTCCTCCTCAGTACGATTATCCCTGAAAAACGCGTGATTCATAGCTTCTTCCCGTACAATTTGTCGGGCCAGATCAATATTACTTGTGTAAGAAATTGAAAAGTTAATCCATTTACAGATAAGGCTGTCGTTAAAATTGGCGTTAACCACTACCTCATTACTTATAACGGAATTGGGAATAATAATACGCCTGTTCTCGAAGTTACGGATCACAGTATGACGCAGGCTGATATCTTCCACTGTTCCGGACAGCGTATCTTTAATTGTAATGATATCACCAATACGATACGGTTTGAAAATTACTATAAAGATACCACCCACTACATTGGATAAGGCTTGTTGTGAAGCAAAGCCCACTATAATGGCCAAAATACCAGCACCAGTGATCAGTGTTTGTGCTACATGCTTGAGGCCGGGGATCATAAAAATTACTAAACCCAAACCTATAATGATGATAAGAGCCGTGAGTATATGCTGAAAAAAACGATAATTTGTAAGATCCGTGTGTTCATAACGCGAAAGTCGCTTCAGCAAACGATCACCCACCTTCCTTATCAACACAGCAAATAAAGTGGTAAACAGAGCTATTAAACCGATTTTTATAAGCACGTGTCCGTTAGCTTCTAACCAATTATCCATTTTTTATATACTTGATTCCTGATACATCGCAAAGGAAAAACAAAAAAGTAATTCATCATTCGCTTCTGGAAAATATAGATGACTCCAATAGTAAGATAGACAATTCAGTATTATTTAATGTTTAAACATTGATGTTTAAACTTATATTTGCTCAACAAAAAAGAAAAATATGGAAACTTCAACAACAAAAAGTACTGATGTAAATGGAAAATGGGCTATTGACCCTGCTCATACCAATATCGATTTCAGTGTAAATCACTTGGTTATCTCTCAGGTAAATGGCAGTTTCGAAAAGTTTGACGGGTCTCTGGAAAATGATCACGGAGGTTTTGAGAATTCATACATCTCCTTTAGTATTGAGACGGGCTCCATCAATACCCGTAATGAAATGCGTGATACTCACTTAAAAAGTGATGACTTCTTTAATTCAGAACAATTTCCTTTGTTAAAGTTTGAGAGCAAGTCTATTGTAAAAAAAGCAGAAGGCAAGTACATCTTAACGGGAGATCTTACTATCCGGGACGTTACCAGCACTATTGAATTTGATATTCGCTGGGGCGGCCTGGCCAAAGATGGTTATGGTAATACTAAATTAGGTTTTCGTGCTAAAGCTGAAATTGACCGTTTTGAATATGGCCTGAAGTGGAATCAATTAACCGAGGCTGGTGGATTTACCGTAGGACGTAATGTTGAAATTAGCGCCAATCTTCAATTTGCAAAACAATAATTAAAAGTTTGAATTATCTTTCTACCTCTCTTTAACAAAGGGAGGTAGATTTTTCAGGTTATGGGATTAGCAGAAGACATTAAGCAAAGTAAATTTAAAAGTAACCGCCAAAAAGCGGCCATTAATATTATTTATACCAATAACTGGTTGGCCGAATGTATGCGTGATTTCCTTTCGGATGACGACCTTACCCTTCAGCAGTTTAATGTTTTACGCATACTCAGAGGTAGTGCGCCTACACCCCTCAGCACCTTGCAAATAAGAGAGAGGATGCTGGATAAAATGAGCGATACTTCCCGGATAGTAGACCGGCTGGTCAAGAAAAAACTGGTCTCTAAAAAAACTTGTAATCTGGATAAGCGCCTGGTAGACATATGTATTACCAAAGATGGGTTAAGCCTCTTGGAAAAGTTGGATAAGAGTACTGCTCAGGTGGAGTCTCATATGAATAACCTCACTGAGGAAGAGGCTGACTTATTGAGTTCTTTGCTGGATAAGGCACGGACTAAATAGCTTTTCCTATCGCATTAAAGTAACATGTCCCTGATATTGGTGGTAGGCTCCATGAAAATCTTCTACTACTATTTTATACAGGTAAGAATCGGGCTTACATTCCTTACCGTTAAAAAAACCGTTCCATCCTTGTACTGCATCTAAATCTGTCCAGGCGTGTATTAAGGCGCCCCACCGGTTATATACTTGTGCTATATAATGCTTCATTCCCATACCCTTGAAAAGAAACATATCATTGAGTCCGTCTTCATTGGGAGTAAATGCGTTTGGAATGTGTACTGCAAACTCATCCTTTACAAACACCTTTCGTCTTAAGGTATCCACACAATTACCGGATTTCACCAACTGTGTAATAAACTGTTCTCCTTGTTTTGTAAATTGATGCTCCAGGTAATATCCATTACCAGCCTCTCCATCATTGATAAACCAACTTACTTCTTCTGCTGAAGTGCCTGTATAGAAGAAATCAAGTTGTGAATTAATCCTGATCGTATCGGGCAAGTCATGTATGGAAGCTATTGGCGGTTCTACCACCTGAATGCGGTGGTAAAAGGTATCGTTCTTACATGGGCCATTCAGAGCTACTAAAAATATAAGTGTGTCCTTTTGAGGAAACAGGCGTAGTGTTTCCTTGGTTTTCCCTCCTACCCATTCAAAGTTAGGGCCTGCACGACCTTGTAATATAACTTCCTCTCCTCTGCACACTTTATCAGGACCATCAATTATAGCGTGTTCCGGAAGGGATAAGTAAATAAATGCACTGACAGGATCACCAATACATCCGTTACTGTCTGTTTCAACAACTGAGATTAAAAAAAAACCTGGTGTATCACTCCATTTTACCAAAACATCATGAGTTCCGGCACCAGAAATGATATTCCCGCCCTTTACGCTCCAGTTGTAAGTTGAGCCGGAAGTAATAGGTACTGCAAGATGAGAAGGGTTCCCAATGATGCATATGGTATCTAAAACCTGCTGTTGCGCACTCGCAAAAGGAGCGTAAAGTGTCATGAGAAATAATCCTATGACTACTTTACGCTTCAAATTTTTGTATTAATAGTGGAAAATTGATCCGGTAGTTGGTTTTCCGAATGTATAGATTACAGTAGATGGTAATCCGGCAGGATCCGCACTGCATCCCTGAGCATCTGTTAAGCCTGTAATATTAATGTTGGTTGTGCCTGCATACGGTGGCAGGGAAACTACATAAGGACTTACAGTAGCAGTATCTGTATAGTTATTGGTTCCATCTGTATAATCTATTACCCATGGGGATTGCCCTGTTAGGGTTAAGGTCATTTGAGAAGCTGTATTAGAACATACGGAATCACCTACTGCAGCAACGGTTGGTAATGGGTTAATAACAACATCCAACATTACTGAATCTCCGATACAACCTCCACCGGTGGTTTCTACAGCATAAAGTGTGTACGTTCCGGGTGTGGTACCCCAGTCTACCTGAATAAGACTATCATTAGGGGCCAAAGAATTATCTATAGATCCGGCCGCTGGATCAGATAAACTCCAGGTATAAGTACTGGCGGCATCCGGATTCATAATACCATATACCACATCCTGGCTACCTGCACATATTGTATCAGTAGCTGTAGAAGTTGTCTGCGCCATCATGGCCGCAGAAAATAAAATTCCAAAAAGAGTAAAAATTGATTTCATAGTTATAGATGATGTTGAGTGAATAAATTTTGAAGGATTAAATGATTTTCTTAAAGTCATAAAAATTGGTTTTTAGCTAGTTGTAATGAAATATTGGGTCTGTATTAATTACATTGAAATCTGAAAAATACCCGTACATACAGCCCGTCATTGCGCCTCCATTAATAATAGCTGCATGAAAAAGCTGGTTGGAATTGGTGATGATGTAATTATTTCCGGTAACAATATCTGAGGTGGAGAATTTGATACGGGCCACCTTCCACTGCCCTGAAGAGCTACTTACCGAGTGAAAGTCACTGGCACTTACCAGTTTTTTATTATCATTAATTTCAAAGCTTCCCTGACCTCCGGCTGGTACTAATAGTAAAAGATAAAAATCCTCGTTTTTACTTCTGGTAAAGCTTACCTGGCTTGAGCCTGTACAATAAAGAGCAGGCAGAACAGCCGACCCTGCCTCACAACCAAATCCTGAGATGTGTAGAACATATACATCCTCACTGGCCAGGATATGCAGATCCGGGTTCCCTAAAGACACTTCATACTGATCTCCTTTATTGAGAGTTACAGCAGCTGTTGCAGAACCGTTTAGAAACACGTCCGTATTGTTCCTTACAGCTGTAATGTATACCTTATCGCTTAACGAAAAGCCTCTTAAATTCTGAAAAAAGCCCTTAACAACGATGTATTCATTACCAATAACACTTACAGGAATTAACTGATCTCCCATTATATCCCTACAGCCTCCGTAAGACATGTTATAACCTGAATCATCGGATATAGTAACCGCTATAGGTTTATCACTGTTAATTTCAGAACCGTATAGATGATTTACTCCTAAATTAGAGATGGCCCGGGCTGAGTAGGTTTGCCCACGATCCAATACAATGGAAAACGTTGAACCTGCGGTATGCCCAACTATATCATTGGAAGGTGTTATGCTAATTGTGGTAGCATCTTCACTGGCAACTAGCTCAAAACTTGAGTAGGGAGCCGGAGTATATGCCGTGGAATTATTCCAGAATGTCTGTGCCGGTACTATGAAATGGGTTCCTAAAGCATTATGAGCCTTCAGTGAAAATATATCAGTATTGTTTCCATTTGACTTAACCTCATAATAAGCACTAATGTCTGTTGTACTTTCTATAAGCAGCCCGTAATTCAAAACAGAATTTGCGGGAGTATTCTCTATGGTTGAAATATATGTAGTGAGATCCGTTGATTGGGTTTGATTAGACCCCAGATTAAACGTAATAGGTGTAAAAGATGTATTGGCCGGCTGGCTTATTACTACAGTAGCCGGATCAGAATAAGTTGATACTCTCAAAAAAATAGGTTTATCAGAATGACCCGAGGTAACATCTGGTGCTACAAACCAAAACTCAGTGCCACGCTGCCCCAATAACGAATGGCTGCCTAATGAAATAGCAAGCAAAAAAATGAGGTAATAGTTATTCAAGTCTTTTTCCCTTTAAAATACTATTTAGTAGTATTTACCCTACAAATATATGTTAAAAAAACAATACTCCCTAATTTCTCAACTATTAACCAGAAAGTTCAATTTATGCGTTAAATTGATTATACGCCTCCTTATTTACGGTAACCAATTCAACATTACACATAATAAGATTTTATAAATCAATAATTTACATACCAATTATTATCTTGATCTGGTTATACCACTGATTCATAAACGAAATAGAGCTACTTCTGGACCGAATAAGATTTGAAGTTTTTTTCTGTCAATCTTATACTACAGGATAAAATACTCCTGATTTAAAACTGAAGGGTGTTTTACCTACTTAAAGAAAAGAGGCCATCTGGCCCTGAAGATCAGCAGCAGCATGGGATGCAGCTTCGGCAAAATCTACGCCCTGTGATGCATAGATGATACTTCTGGCGGAATTGATAAGAAGATTAGGGGATTCTCCCATACCATTTTCCATAACCCCTTTTAAATCACCACCTTGTGCGCCTACACCGGGGATTAAGAGAAAATGCTCAGGAATAACGGCTCGAACCTTTTGTAAGTATTCTGATTTGGTTGCACCTACCACGTACATCATGTTTTCATCGGAACCCCATTCCTGACTAATGCGAAGAACTCTCTGAAATAACATTTCCGGCTCCGGTTTATGGTAAGTATTGAGGCCTGCTGTTTGAAAGTCAGTTGCTCCGGGATTAGAAGTAAGTCCCAGCAAAATAACCCATTTATTCTTTACCTGTAAAAAAGGTTTAACGGAGTCTGAGCCCATATACGGAGCTACTGTGATACTATCAAAATTCAACCCTTCCAGAAAAGCCTTTGCGTACCTTAAGGAAGTATTTCCAATGTCACCCCGCTTGGCATCCGCTATTGTAAAAATTTCGGGGTAGTTTTCATTGAGGTAATCAATGGTCTTCTCCAGACTTTGCCAGCCCTTCACGCCATAAGCTTCATAAAAAGCAGTATTGGGTTTATAGGCTACTGTATACTTATGTGTGGCTTCAATTATGGCCTTATTAAACTCAAAAACAGGATCTTCAGCATCTTTAAGATGTGATGGAATCTTATCAATATCCGTATCCAGCCCTACACAGAGCATGGATTTTTTAGCCTTTATCTGTTCCTGAAGTTCTTGTTTGGTCATGGTTATTAAGCTTCTGATCCCTCTTTCAAACGTTCGGCATTTTCAGCCATTTTTAGTTCATCAATAAACTGCTGGACATCTCCGTTCAGGACATCGTTGAGGTTATAAACCGTCATATTTACGCGGTGATCCGTAACCCTTCCCTGTGGGAAGTTATAGGTACGGATCTTAGCTGAGCGATCTCCTGTAGACACCATGGATTTCCGCTGACTGGAAACCTGTTCATTGTGTTTTCGCAATTCCTGCTCATAAAGCTTAGTTCTGAGCATTTGCATCGCACGCTCACGGTTTGCAAGCTGTGAACGTTCAATTTGACATACCACCACAATTCCCGAAGGTTTGTGCGTAAGTTGCACTTTGGTTTCTACTTTATTTACATTCTGTCCCCCGGCACCTCCTGAACGGGAGGTTTGCATTTCCACATCAGCGGGATTAAGCTCTACGTCTACTTCCTCAGCTTCCGGTAAAACTGCTACCGTAGCCGCAGAAGTATGGACACGTCCCTGGGTCTCTGTATCCGGAACCCGCTGTACGCGGTGCACCCCGGATTCAAACTTCAGAGTACCAAATACATTTTCACCCATTACTTCCATTACTACTTCCTTGTAACCTCCAACGGTACCTTCACTAACATCCACCACCTGGAATTTCCAGCCTTTTTGCTCAATATACCTGGTGTACATCTTATAAAGATCACCTGCAAAAAGAGAAGCTTCATCTCCACCGGTACCAGCCCTGATCTCCAGAATGGCATTCTTGGAGTCTTCAGGATCCTTGGGAATAAGCATCCACTTGATCTCTTCCTCCATTTTTTCGAGAGCCGGTTCGTTCTCCTCGAGTTCCATCTGTGCCATTTCCTTAAGTTCAGCATCATTACCATTGCTGATTATTTTCTTTGCTTCAGCAATGTTGGATTTAAGCTCCAGGTATTCCTTGCGGATCTCAACCAGCGGCTCAAGTTCCTTATACTCTTTGTTGAGTTTGATATACCGTTGCTGATCGGATATAATATCAGGTTGAATAATGAGATCGTTTACCTCATCAAAACGTTGTTTTATAGCATTCAGCTTATCTTCCATAATCTCTTAACTGTACATAAATTCACCCTTCTCACTGCGGATAGTCAGCTTCTTTTCAGCAGACTCTTCCACCCTGCCCACTATCCGGGCCTCCACATTGAACTTCCCAGCAATGGCTATAAGACTTTCAGCTGCATCAGGATCACAATACAACTCCATGCGGTGCCCCATATTAAAGACCTGGTACATTTCCTTCCAGTCGGAACCAGAAGACTTCTGGATGAGATCAAACAAAGGAGGAACTGGGAAAAGCTGGTCTTTAATTACATGAACTTTATCTACAAAGTGCAATACTTTAGTTTGTGCTCCCCCGCTGCAGTGTACCATTCCGTTAATAGCCGGGCGATGTTGTTTCAGCATTTCCCGTATTACAGGAGCGTAGGTTCTGGTAGGCGATAATACCAGCTTACCAGCATCCAAAGGTGTTCCTTCCACGGCATCGGTAAGCGCAGCCTGACCTGAATAGACCAGGTGCTCCGGTACAGCCGGGTCAAAGGATTCAGGATATTTAGCGGCCAGAGCCTTCGTAAATACATCGTGTCGTGCGGAAGTAAGCCCATTACTTCCCATACCACCGTTGTATTCTTTTTCGTAGCTGGCCTGCCCAAAACTTGCCAGGCCTACTATCAGATTTCCAGCCTTGATGTTTCCATTATCAATAACATCACTTCTTTTAAGACGTGCAGTTACGGTACTATCTACTATAATAGTTCTCACCAGGTCTCCTACATCTGCGGTTTCGCCTCCGGTAAGAATAATTTCAATTCCATGCTCAGCTAACTCATCCGCCAGCTCCCGGGTGCCTTCAATAATAGCAGCGATCACCTCTCCGGGAATCAGGTTCTTGTTTCTACCGATGGTAGAGGATAAAAGAACAGGTTCATTTACTGCTCCTACGCACAAAAGATCATCCAGGTTCATAACCAGGGCGTCCTGTGCTATGCCTTTCCAAACGGAAAGGTCTCCGGTTTCTTTCCAATACATATAAGCCAGTGAAGACTTTGTACCGGCCCCATCGGCATGCATAACCACACAGTGTTCTTCACTGCCGGTTAAATAATCTGGGATGATCTTACAGAATGCATAAGGAAACAGACCTTTATCCATATTCTTTATGGCATTGTGTACATCTTCCTTTTGAGCTGAAACGCCCCTTCCGCTATATCGGGATGTTGATTGATCCATCTTGCAAAAATAAAAAAAGCGCTCCCGGTTTTAACAACCGGAAGCGCTATTAAAGTTATTTAAGATCGCTACTTTATACGTACCCAGAATCCAGGCTGAAGATTGCGGTCATCAACCTCAGGATTCAGCTCTTCAAGGGTATCATCATCCATATCAAGCTTACGGGCAATATCTTTAAAATCCTGGCCCCTGCGCTCCACTTTGTAATGTGTAGCATCCCATTGTTCGTAATTACCATCAGGAGTAACTTTTAACTGCATTCCTTCAAACGGACGCACACCCCTTAAACCCCCGTTTAACTCCTTAAGTGTACGGATGTCAATATTATTCTTCCGTGCAATTACACCAAAACTCTCCCGGCCTTTAATAATATATATATCACCAGGTGCATTGGCTTCTGCCTCTTTTTGCTTCAGAATATCAGCCGGGTTCACGGCATCTGGTTTATCCAGCCCACCGGCAGGTACGTAATCATCACGTAGTACTTTAAAGTCTGTTCTACGGTTAATCTGGTTGGCTATCTCCTGTTGCTCGGGAGTAAGAGTTTTAATAAACCTCTCCGTAAGAGTTACATTTTCAGGAAGTTTATCTGATCCATAACCGCTATAATTTTCGGCTATTTTAAAAGGCTCGGTTTCACCCATTCCCTTGGCCACCATACGGTCTGCCACAACCCCTTTTGAAACCAGGTAGGAAACGCAGGTATCGGCCCGTTTCTGAGATAATACACGGTTTCTTTCATCACTATCCCGGTAATCCGTATGCGAGCGGAGCTCAATAACGAAAGTAGGGTTGTTATTCATAATAATCACCACTGAGTCAAGTGAGTTACGTGCTTCAGGACGGAGATCCCATTTACCAAGGTCAAAGAATACGTTTGGCAATACAATAGGGTCTTCGATAGGATCCAGTGCTTTATTTAAGCGCAGTGTATGAATAAACTGGGTTTCAGAAGGCAGATACTCAAAAGCTGAGATCGGGATTCCAATGGTAGTTACATCACCGGTATTGGTAATAAACTTTTTCTTTTCAAAGGTGAGCTTGTAGTTTACATCCTTTTTGATCTTCTCTTCTTCAAAAATGTAATACCCGTCTTTGTCTGCTATAGTCTCAAGGCTGGTACCATCAGATCCGTCCAGTTTTACCGTAGCTTCAGGAATGGGTTGAAGGGTTTTGGAATTGGTAACCACACCCTCCAGTTTAAATACCAAAGGAGTTTTAAACACAGCATAAATATCATCACTACCCTGACCACCTTTACGGTTACTGGAAAGAAAACCCCTCTGAGTATCACCCGGTTCAAAAACCAAATGAAAATCATCCCAGTTGGTATTGATTGGGAACTGCATATTTTCGGCTTTAGCATCAGCCAGAGGCATACCGTCTTCCCCTACTTTAATTCTGAAAATATCCAGGCCACCCATGCCCGGCAGACCATTAGAGGAAAAATAGAGATAGCCATCATTGTGTGCAAATGGGTAATATTCGTCTCTGTCAGTATTTACCTTAGGGCCCAGGTTTTTAGGTGAGTTCCAGGTTTTACTTCTGCGATCATAAGTGGTTACGTAAATATCACGGCCACCCCTTGAACTGTAGTCGGTAGAAACAAAGTATAAAAGCTCATCATTAGGAGACAGGCTGGGATGCCCCACGTTAGAACTGCTATCGGCACCTATAATAACAGGTTCTGGCTTACGCCATGATTTACCTACTTCTTCAGTTGTCCAAATGGAGCAACCTAATTTTTTATCCTTCTCACGCACGCATCGGGTAAAATACAATGTCTTCTTCCGGCTGTCAAAACACGCGGTTCCTTCACTAAACCCGGTATTCACAATATCTTCTTCGTCAATGGGAACAGGAACGGACCATTTTAATTCAGTTACATCTAAAAGTTCGTCCTCATCGCGTCCGGGCCTGCGACCTCTGCTCTTACGTTCAGCGGAAGTGGTGAAGAGGTCCATAAAGGTTTCACCTGTCCATCCATCTTCTTTGCTGCCAGTAGCTTCCTCCCGGGAAGAAGCAAATATGAGCACATCATTTTCACGCATATCACCACCGTAAATAGCACTAAAGTCCATATAACGGGTGTTTATCTCTCTCATATTACTTACCTGATACAGGCTGGGACTATTTTGCCAGGCAATAGCCTGACGGGTGGACTCAATTCCAACCTCGCCCATTGGGTCAGTTGGGTTGACCTTTTTATACTCCTGGTATGCTTCTATTGCTTCCTCATATTCGCCCTGCGCCTTTAGCATATCTGCGAAGTATAATTGGGCCACAGGGTCCTTATAACCAAGCTTATAAGCACGTTGGTAATTTCTTTCAGCTTCTTTATACTCATTGACGTTGCGGTAGCTTTCAGCCAGCTTAAAAAGTACTTCTGTTTTAGCCTCCCTTCCGCTGACGTCAGATAAAGCTCTTTTTAAGAGCTCAATGGCCAAAGTATACTCACGCGCATCATACGCCTCGTATGCTTTTTCCACGTCCTTGTCAACTGGTTTTTCCTTTTTTTGGTTAGTCTGGTCTTGGTTGGGTTCCTCCTCCTGCGCAAAATTTGGTGTTGAAAATAAGGTAGATAAGATTAGAAATACTCCCCAGTAAGGTATTCTCATAGTATTGCGATATCTAATATATTATGCAGTTGTGCTAAAATAATCAATTATTCGAAATGCAATTTGTAAAGTTCAAACGCCTCTCCAATAAAGGATTTCGCCACGAATATAAGATTTGAAAACAATAAAGCCACCCTATCTTGATTTGAATAGGGTGGCTTTTTTCTAAAATATGTTTAAAACTTATTAATTGAATAGTAACTCCCTGTATTTGGGAAGAGGCCAAAGTTCATCATCAATAAGCATCTCCAGCTTATCACATTGATAGCGAATGGTACTCAGGAAAGGTACAATCTCCTCGCAGTACCCAACGGCCATTTTCCGCATATCGGTTAATTTGTTAAGCCTCTTACGGGTTTCTATCATGCTTTCCTTTTCAGAAATGATAATAGAGATACGCTCGGATATTTCTTCGATCATTTCCAGTTGTTCTTTCGCTACCTTGCGGTATACCTTGTCATCCAACACTTCCTTAAGCCCCCTCACATTTTCAATAAGACGGTTTTGGTATTTAATGGCAGTTGGGACAATATGGTTACCAGCCAAGTCGCCAAGAACACGGCTCTCAATCTGAATTTTCTTCTGATACTCTTCCAGCATGATCTCATGGCGGGCTTCCACCTCTATTTTGTTCATCACACCGTTACGCGCAAAAACATCCAAAGCTTCTTTTGTTACATAAAAATCGAGTGCCTGAGGAGTTGTTTTCACGTTACTCAGGCCTCTTTTTTCAGCCTCTTTTACCCAATCATCGCTATAACCGTCTCCTTCAAAGCGGATCGCTTTACTTTCTTTGATGTAATCACGAAGCACATTAAAGATGGCATCATCCTTTTTCATTCCATCTTTGATCAGCTTATCCACATCCTTCTTAAATATGCGCAGTTGATTGGCCATGATGGTATTTAGAATAGTCATGGGCTGAGCACAGTTGGCATTGGAACCTACTGCTCTGAATTCAAACTTATTCCCTGTAAAAGCAAAAGGTGAAGTACGGTTACGATCCGTATTATCCAAAAGTATTTCCGGAATCTTACCTACCACATTCAGCTTTAATTCGGTTTTCTGTTCAGGCGACAGGCTGCCCTTTTCTAATTTTTCCAAAGCATCCAGTGTTTGAGTAAGCTGGCTACCAATAAACACCGATATAATAGCGGGAGGTGCTTCATTGGCCCCTAAGCGGTGATCATTACCTGCAGTGGCTATGGAAGCGCGTAGCAAATTAGCGTTATCATACACTGCTTTAATACTATTTATGAAGAACGTGATAAACTGCAGATTACTCTTAGGTGTTTTCCCGGGACTCAACAGGTTCACACCGGTATCAGTTGCTAACGACCAGTTGTTGTGTTTTCCACTTCCATTTACTCCGGCATAAGGCTTTTCATGCAGTAGCACTTTAAAATTATGCCTGCGGGCCACCTTTTCCATTACATCCATGATCAGGGAATTATGATCTACGGAAATATTAGCTTCCTCAAACATAGGCGCCAATTCAAACTGGCTTGGCGCTACTTCATTATGACGGGTGGTTACCGGAATTCCCAAACGGTAACATTCGTATTCCATTTCGCGCATAAACTGGCGGGCTCTTTCCGGAATAGAACCAAAATAATGATCATCCAACTGCTGTCCTTTGGCCGGAGCATGGCCGAACAAAGAACGGCCGGTAAGCTTCAGGTCAGGACGTGCATTAAACAATGCGGTGTCTACCAGAAAATATTCCTGCTCCCAACCCAGTGTGGAGGTTACTTTCTTTACATTCTTATCAAAATACTTACATATCTCGGTAGCGGCCTGATCTACCGTTTGTAAAGCTCTAAGCAAAGGCGTTTTATAATCCAGTGCTTCACCGGTATATGATACAAATATGGTAGGAATACATAAAGTTCTGCCCATTATAAATGCCGGGCTGGTAGGATCCCATGCGGTATACCCACGGGCTTCAAAAGTATTACGGATGCCTCCGTTGGGGAAGCTGGAGGCGTCAGGTTCTTGTTGAACCAATAAGCTGCCCGTAAATTTTTCTATTGCTCCACCATCTTCGGTAGGTTGAAAGAAAGAATCGTGTTTCTCAGCTGTAGCACCGGTAAGAGGCTGAAACCAGTGTGTATAATGGGTAGCTCCTTTGGAAACTGCCCATGACTTCATACCTGAAGCTACCTGATCTGCAATAGAGCGGTCTATCTTGGTGCCTTTATCCATAGCACTTTCTACGCTCCTGAAGGCTTCAGGAGTCATATACTCACGCATGGTATTTTTATTAAAAACGGATTCACCGAAAATCTCGGAAACTCTTTTCTGGCCACCGTCATACTCCACCGCAAGACGGCTGTATGTGGTATTTAAAGCTGAAAAACGAATTGAAGGCATTGTGGATGTTTTTTATAATTTCCCACAAAGAAAGATATTTTCAGGGGGTAGATCAAAAAAATGTTGATAAAAATTAAAAACACCCCCTATTCGGGGAGGGGGGTTCTCTTTAAAATGATGCTAAAAAAACAAAACACCCCCTATGTATGCCAGATACGCCAGGAACATAAGCAAACCTTCCCAGCGATTAATGCGGCCTTTAGTGATGAAGCGCATTAAAGGATATAATAAAAGAGATATCCCAAAAAGCCATGGAAAATCAAAGGACATAAGAGCCGGATTGTTTAACGGAATATCAACGATCATTCCGGTAATACCCAAAACCGCCAGTATATTGAATACGTTGGATCCAATCAGGTTTCCTACTGAAAGATCGGGCTCGCCTTTAAAAGCAGCTACTAAAGATGCTGCCAGTTCAGGCAGACTGGTACCTATAGACACCACCGTGATACCAATAACCCGCTCACTGATATCCCACTCACGAGCTATTACAATCGCTCCCTCTATCAGAAACTCGGAACCATATTTTAAACCTGCTACACCTAACACCAGAAAAAGAATAGTGAGCCATAACTTTCTCAGTGAGGAGGCATCTACCTCCGAGTGTATATCAGATTTTCTCGAAGTTCTTATTTGTAATATATTATAGGCTATAAGTGCAATAACCATTACAAATGCTTCGGTAAAGTCCAGCTTTTTGTCAAAATATAAATACAGAAATAACAGGAGTGTAACCCCCATCATGACCCACCAATCCAACCGGAAGGTTTTAGTTTGTACGGAAAGAGGAACCACCATGGCAGTAAGGCCCAGGATCAATGAGATATTAGCGATGTTACTTCCTATGACATTGCCAAATGAGATATCGGTATAACCGGAAAGTGCGGCATCAAGACTTACCAGAAGTTCCGGAGCTGAAGTAGCGAAAGATACCACTGTCATACCGATCACTAAAACCGATACACGTAACCTCAAGGCAAGATCTACCGCACCTTTAACAATAAAATCTCCACCAAACAGCAGGAGTACAATACCGGCTACTAAATAGAAATAGGCCATATTCAGACGTCCAGTTTACGTCTTACGGAACCAGCAATGTCTTCAAGATCTTTCTTTTCCTGTTCCACCTTTTCCCTGAACTTTTTCAGGTCTTCATCATCTTTTGTGGAATTATTGATTTCACTTTTGATATCATTGGCTGCATTCCGCACTTCTTTAATCCCCTTTCCCAGGCCTTTGGCAATTTCAGGGATCTTGTTTGCTCCAAACAACATTACCACAATCAGCAAAATGAAAAAAATCTCTCCGCCTCCAATATTAAAGATCAAAAAAACACCCGTCATGTATTCGATTTTGTGTCAAAAGTACTAAGAAAAAACCCCGCCTTAAAAAAGGCGGGGTTCTTTACTTTCTATAATTTTTATGGTCTTTACTCTTCTTCTTCCTTGTCAGTTTTCTTAAGGGTATCCAACATTAAAGGAGTAGCAATGAACAGGGATGAGTATGTACCTACTACAATTCCGATCAACAGGGCAAACATGAATCCGCGGATTACATCGCCTCCGAATAAAAAGATCACCAACAACACAAAGAAGGTGGTTAGCGAGGTATTAACCGTACGGCTTAATGTGCTGTTAAGGGCTTCATTAACCACGGTGTTCATAGACTTGCGCTTGCTTTTTACTCCTAAATATTCACGAATACGGTCAAACACTACCACCGTATCATTAAGTGAATAACCGATAACCGTAAGTACAGCGGCTATAAAGGCCTGGTCAATCTCCAATGAAAACGGCAGGAACCCATATAATAGTGAGAATACGGATAATACGATAAGTACATCATGGAAAGCCGCAGCAACAGCACCTAAACTAAACTGCCATTTACTGAAGCGGATAAGGATATAAAGGAAGATTACCACCAGCGAGAACAGGATAGCCCACACTGCTGATTTTTTAATATCGTCCGCAATGGTTGGCCCTACCTGACGTTCAGATACAATACCGATATCCGCATCACCTGCTTCAGAGAAGAAAGCAGCTTTTTCGGGTGCCGTGGCATAAAATTGCTGAGTTCCCTCGTATAGTTTATTCTTAATCTCTTCTTCCACCTCTACACCGGTTTCCGAAATCTTATACTTAGTAGTAATTACCACCTGGTTGTCTTCACCAATGGTTTTTACTTCAGGATAGATCTTGGTACCATCATCATCTATGAAAAACTCTCCGAGGTTGGTTTGAATATCAACCGAACTAACCGGTTGATCAAAACGCACCTGATAAGAACGTCCTCCCACAAAATCAACTCCGTAGTTCAGTCCGCGGGTTACCAGTGAGCCTATACCCGCTATAATGATTACACCGCTTATGATGTAGGCAATTTTGCGTTTTCCGAGGAAATCAATTTTAAAGTTCCGGAAAGCTCCCTTGGTAATATTGGTAGAGAAAGCCACCAGTTTCTTGCGATCAATACGAGATTCAAAAATCAGGCGGGTAATGAATATAGCACAGAATAATGAGGTTAAAATACCGATGATCAGCGTAGTAGCAAAACCACGTATTGGGCCGGTACCGAAAGCATACAGGATAACACCGGTAAGGAAAGTGGTTACGTTGGCGTCAATAATGGAACTATAAGCGTTGTTATAACCATCCTTAATGGCTAGCTTAAGACCTTTGCCCTGTATCAGCTCTTCACGGATGCGCTCATAGATAAGTACGTTAGCATCAACCGCCATACCAATGGTAAGCACAATACCGGCAATACCCGGTAAAGTAAGTACTGCCCCAAGTGAGGCCAATACTCCGAAAATGAAGAACATGTTTACGATCAGCGCCACATCCGAGGCAATACCGGCTCCACTGTAATAGAAGATCATGTATAACATAACAATGATCAGCGCAATTACGAATGACCAGAGTCCGGAGCTAATTGCTTCCTGACCAAGAGAAGGTCCTACGATATCAGCCTGGATAATACGTGCAGGAGCCGGAAGTGCGCCAGCCTTTAGAATATTAGCCAGATCCTGTGCTTCAGTAACTGAAAAATTCCCCGTAATCTGGGTATTTCCGGTTGGAATCTCCCCCTGAACCGTAGGGAAAGAATATACATAGTTATCAAGTACTACAGCCACACTCCGCTTAGGCTCCTGTGAAGAAGCTTCGCGTGTAATTTTAGCCCACTGCTTAGCTCCCTGTGCATTCATGCTCATGGAAACCACCGCACTATTACGCTCATCAAAATCCTGGCGGGCATCGGTAACTACATCACCGGTAAGAGCCGGTTTCTGGTTACGATCCGTGCGCACTGCCAATAAATAAAGTATATCGTCTTCGGTAGGCTTAGAAGTCCAAAGAAATTTAGTGTAGCGGGCATTACCGGTTAAAAGATTCCTGATTTTAGGGTTACTGAGGTATTCGTTTACCTTGTCCGTATCCTTTATGGCTGCAAAACCAACAATTGGACCGTTGCCAGGTTGCCCAGACTGAAAGTTATAGTTAGGAGCCATAACCTCAAAAAGCGGGTTAAATGTATTTACTCCTGCACTATCAGTTAAGAGGGAATCGGTACTGCTAAGTAAAGAATCAATATCATTATCGGTTCCTTCTTCTACAATACCAGTATCCTCAAGAGCGATATTATCTGTTTGATCATCTACTGCCGTAATGTTCAGATCGTCAGCTAAGTCATCATCATTACTAAGACTATCCTGATCGGTACGTGGGTTCTCAACAATGGTTTTCAACTTTTCATTGGCTGCATTGAGAAAAGGCAGAAATTCGGAACCTTCATAAAGATTCCAGAATTCAAGTTCAGCAGTAGCCTGCAGTAATTTCTTAACCCGGTCAGGATCTTTTACACCGGGGAGCTCTACTAGTATTCTCCCACTGTTATCCAAGCGCTGAATGTTAGGCTGAACTACACCAAACTGATCAATACGAGCACGCAATACAGTGTAAACATTTTCTACAGCCGCATTTACCTGGCTGGTCAATTCTTCACGAACCAGCTCATCTTCAGCATTAAAGCCGAGTTTATCATTGAGCTCCTTGGTGCCAAACAATGAAGGATCGCTCAGCTTAATATTTAGTTTCTTTTCGGCCTTTATTTCTTCAAAAGACTCAAAAAAGGAAGTGAGGTAGTCGTCCTGCGTATCTGTAGCCTTTTTATCTGCTTTCGCAATAGCTTCTGAAAAAACAGAATTGTCAGGGTTGCTGGAGAGTTCACGCAGGATATCTTTTACGGATACCTCCAATATTACGTTCATACCTCCACGGAGATCCAGACCCAGGTTTATCTCTTTTTCTTTTACTTCGGCATAGGTGAATTCATCAAACCCGATATTGTAAACGGTCTGACTGTTAATGGAGTCGAGGTAACGTTGTTTTTTAACCAGATCGCCCTGCGCATACTCTTCAGCATCACTCTCTACTTTGTTGGCCACATAAGTAAATGATAATTGGTAAAGACAGGCCAAGGCGAAAATTATCGCAAACAATCGAATAACTCCTTTATTCTGCATCAGTTCAGCAAGTTTACTGGGTTCAAAAAATAAGTCGGCAAATATAGAATTTCAACTAATAAATCACAATGTGCGTTTACTTATCTACCAAAGCTTTTCTCACTTTAGTGATTATCTTTGTTGAGATACATAAATTTTCAATCATGCGATCATTCTTACTAACCCTGTTAAGTTTATTTATAACCACTCTATCCGCTCAAAACGCGGTAAACGGTTTTAGTTTTGACGAATATACTGATATCCCAGTGTTAAAAGGCGGAGATAGTTTGATAAATGCCTGGGCCGGAGGATTGAATTTTCCTCATTTCAGCACTTTGGACCTTAATGATGACGGAAGCCAGGACCTTCTGGTGTTTGATAAAACAGGTGTCCGGGTGATTCCCTTTCTCAACACCGCCAATTCAGGGACACCCAAGTATGAATACGCCCCGCAGTATCGCCACGCCTTCCCTAAAGGTCAAAGCTTTTATATGCTTAAAGATTATAACTGTGATGGAAAGAAAGATATATTCACCGGCTCCAGCGGCAACATAGTAGTTTATGAGAATACATCCAGCGGGGGTTCCCTTAGCTTCCAGAAAATGCATAGCACCACCTACCTGGAAGCTGTATATCCCAGTTCTTCAACGTCTGCTGCTATTTCTATGACCAGCGCTGATGCTCCTGCTATTATTGACTTGGACAATGATGGAGACCTTGATATTTTAGCCTTCCTTTTTGGAGAAAATGCATTGGCCTGGATTGAAAATAAACAAGGCTGTGGTTTACAAATGGAGTTCAGAGAGAAATGCTGGGGGCACTTTGAGGAAAGTGGAAACACCAATGAAATAATTTTTAACTCATGCACACCTTCTAAATTTAAGACCAATGGGGCTCTCCATGCAGGAAGTTCTGTGCTTGCACTGGATCTTAATGCAGATGGGGTAAAAGAAGTTTTAATATCCGATGTGTCCTACCCCAATGTGCAAGCCCTTTTTAATTCCGGAACTACAGACAGCGCCTATATGAGTTCCAAGGACACGGCTTTTCCAAGCTATGACCAACCTATTGATTTAAAACAATTTCCGGCCATGTTTTACGAAGATGTTACCGGAGATCAGATAAAAGACCTGATAGCTGTAACCAACGAAAATGATTTTGGGACCGGCTTTGTAAGTAGTGATAACATTTTGGTGTATCGCAATAAAGGAGGAGATAATCAGCCTGATTTTGAGTTACAGGAAAATGACTTTCTGAGAAAAACCCAACTGGATGTCGGTGAGGGTTGCATCCCGCGTATTGTAGACCTTAATACAGATGGCCTGCTGGATATTGTTCTGGCTAATGGTTTTTATCGTGAAGATATTAATACACAAGAACCCGCTTTCATTTATTTACAGAACACCGGCACTGTCCAAAACCCTGAATTTACGGTGGTAGACTCCGATTTTGCAAACATCTCTTCTTATTCACTTGGTCATAGCCTTACTCCTGCTTTTGCTGATTTAGATATGGATAATGATTTGGATATGATAGTAGGTGATGCCAATGGGAAGCTCCATTATTTCACCAATACCGGTACACTTCAAAATCCGGCATATACTATTACTACTCCTGAGATCAATGGAATTGACGTAGGTTCCTATGCCACTCCTTATCTTTTTGATTTGGATGAGGATGGGGATCAGGATCTGATCGTAGGTAAGTCCAACGGTACACTAAGCTATTTTAAAAACCAGTCAGCATCCAGTCCATCTTTTACCAAAGAAACTGACTTTTTTGGAGGTATCAATGTAACCCGGATTGCCAGTGGTTTCAGCGTTCCTTATCTTTTTAAATACGATGGCATAATTAATCTTATGGTTTCCGGTGAGGATGGCGTATTTCAATATGACAGTATCTCTTCTGTTTCTTCCGGTCCAACTAATTTGGAAAAAACAGTAGGCCAGGGAAGCATACCCAGTCAGGATTCAGATGAAACACCCTTTGGAACCAATAAGCGCAGCGGCCGAAATCAAATTCTTATACATGCTTCTGAGCTACGTGCGGCCGGGCTCACAGCTGGAAAAATTACTGCGCTTTCTTTTGACATTACCAATATATCCAACCTCATAGAGCGCCTCAACATCGGTATGAAAAATGTCAGTTTCAGTGATATTACCAATTTCGATACCCCTACAATACCGGTATATTCTAATGAACGTACGGCTTTTTCACCGGGATGGACTAAAATTACCCTGGAAAACTTTTTTGAATGGGATGGGTACTCGAATCTTCTTATTGAAATTTGCTTCCGTGGAAATTATGTATCTACCAGCAACTTCCCCAATATTCACCTGAATATGTCCACTACTTCTTTCTTTTCCAATGGCTATGGTGATATTACCAATTTTGACAGTCTGTCTAAAAACGGTTGTGTAATGCCGTATCAGGCATCCATAAAAAAGAGGCCGAATGTAAAAGTTCACCTTACTCCCAGCTTCCCCCGAACTTCCATTGTAATGTCTGACGGATACCGTAATGCAGCCGCTTTTGGTGATTTGGACCAGGATGGATTTATAGATGCACTCTTGGGTAGTTACACCGGTGGAGTTACCTTATATAAAGGAAGACAATATGTTATTGGAAATCCCGAAGAAAAAACAGTAGCCAAAAGCTTTCAGGTATTCCCTAACCCGGGAAAAGGAGATTTTGCTGTAGCTGTGCAAAACCGTAGTAAAGCCTCTTTGAAAGTATATGACCTTACCGGGCGCCTGGTACTGGAACAAGATCTCGTAGAAACAGAGACTCCGGTCAGCCTCAAATCTGAACCGAACGGAATCTACTTATTTATACTACAAGACAGTAGTGCTATAGAAACACAGAAGGTCATTTTAAACCGTTAACCCCCATATCCGGATTTTCAGGTCTTTGATCAGGTCTGTTTCATTACATATTGACCCGTCCTAAAATAGGTTGACGATTATTCATTTGATATTAAGGGCCCTGATGAGATTTATTCATGAGGGCTTTTCCCAGTTGCATATAAATGTGACCTTGAACAACTGGTTCCGATTGGTTTAAAGCCGCCTTATACTTTGTGATAGCTAACTGATACATCCCTGCATCGGAAAGACTATCCGCTTTGTGTATAATAGACGAAGTACTACTTACAGCCCAAAGGTTAAACATTAAGAGGCAAAAAAAAACTGAGAGAATATGTTTAAAAATGGCTGAAGACATTTTAAAGAGATTTGGAAAGGAAAAGCCAAAATGTACAATGATGCACCATTCCGATTATATTTAGATCTATTTCATTAATTATGACTACAGTATTACCATTCATATTAATAGTTGAAGACAATCTTTTTACAGCTGAAAATATTGCCGAAGACTTAAGACTCAGAGGTTACTATACTCAGGCCTGTGGCACTCCTGACGAGGCACTACAGGCCATTTCAAAATCTTTACCGGATCTCATTATAATGGATATTGATCTTAAAAGTGAGATGGATGGTATTGACCTAGCAGCCAGAATCAATGCGTCAAAACGTGTTCCGGTGGTATATTTAACTCAGAAAACTGATGACCGGGTATTGGAAAAGGTTCGGAAACTTCACAATGCTCATTACATGAATAAGCCTTTCAAATACTCCGTTCTGGCACATCAGGTAAGTCTCTTATTGGAAGAAAAATAAAAAGCAGAAAAAAACGGATTAAGCGCTGTATTTGTACTGGAAAAATCTAGCAATCAGAGAATAAAAGTACTGTACGATGATATATACTTCCTCAAAGCGGGCCGCAGCTATTGTGAATTATATGTCAGAGCTGAGCAAACAATGACATTAAAGAAAATTGATATATGCAGTAGCCTGTCCAACACCATGAGTCAGCTCTCTGCCCCGCCTTTTATCAGAACTCATAGTTCCTACGCTGTGAATATTAACAAAATTGAAGGTTTTGATAAAAAAGACTTGTTACTATCGGAGAACTATGCTATCCCCATCGGACACCAGTACAAGGAAACGATCCTGCAATACCTAAATACCCTTTAGGAATATTTTTCACAGCCTTCGGAAAGTTAGCACATATCAGAAAAATACTTTGAAGTTACTTGAGCTGGTAATTTCAAAACTATGGCTGATTTTTCGGTAACGGAAATACAATCACTTATTTATACAGCTTTATTTAAGGCAGGTACTGGTAAAACGGATAAAACAGGCTTTGAAATCCTGGCCCGGGATATACGAGAAAAACTACCCTCAACTCCTTTTGGAATTACCTTAACGTACCGCTATTTACGTGAATCCATTTTTGACAAATTGAATACATCGCTCAAAAATGGAGAAACTACCATTGGTTTTAATAGTGATTATATAGATACACTGTGTCAATATACAGACTATAATGGCTTCCTACCGTTCCAGGAGCAATACCGAAAACTTGAACCTGAATTTAAGGAAATATCTACCCGGGTTCTGCCTGTGCTCATCCTTAACGCTTCCCAGGATTCACCCTATATCAATGAAGTTATAAGCCTGACCAATCTTAACGGACTGGATATTATAAATAATACCGACCTGAAAAAAAGGGAACCAGAAGAGCTCAGTGAGAAGGTGCTTTTTGCCATAAAAGTTGATGATCAATCGTTTCCAAATGATGATCATATCCAAAACCAACTCTCTGAATGGGCTACCAAGGTTCCCTTTCCTCTTTTTCACTACTACCCGGATAAAGAATTAAAACCCGCGCCATTAACTGCGCATACGGGAGTACTATTACAGAGCAATCACCTCTATATCTTTTTTGCACTATTACATATACATCTTGATGGAAATCTTAACTATGAAGATGACGCTGCCAGATCCCTCCCCCAAACTATGAAGGTGAAGAATGTAGGAAGCCGGGTATTAGGTAACAGTAAGTTCAAGGCCAAGTATATGGCTAACCGGGATTTACACATTACCACAAAGAAGAAAAATGATCAACACCCATCTTGTTTCTGCTACATGAGAACGTCAAAACTCATACTTCTATATATTGGTATAGCTTTCTTCTTTACTGCTTGTACTCCTCCTATTCAGCAGACTTTCAAGCAGGCCAGTATTGAAGCTGACCTGATGAATATTATGGAGAGTGGACCATTGTGATTCCACTTATTATCTGGGCCTGGAATGTATATGATGCTTATAACTCGAACCCCGGGTGAAAAGAGAAGGGAAGTACATTGCCGGCCGGAATATTATTCTTTAAAAAATATCTCAACTCACCTCACGCTGGCCATTCCTTACAGGCATAGTACTAACTTTTTTGATTGTTGGGTTAGTGTATAATACACCTTGTATTACCAATACTCAGCAAACTTTTTATCGGATTATTCTTGGTGCTGGATTAGCTCTTTGCATGACATCGGTTTCGGATATTTTTATTCTGAAACACCGGATTTTAAAAATTGGGTCGGGCCTCATAATGTTCGTTCTGGCTCTGTTTGTAAACCCTTCAGAAATTACCGGCACTTCGGATTGTAAAACCCGTGATAGAAGAAGAACCCGAAACCGAAGACCGTAAGATAATTACCACTGAGGAAGAAATGGAGGCTTACCGTATTGTGGTGGCTATACTCCGAAGAAAAATATCCATCGAGCGAATTGCAACCCGTGATACACAGTCCTACTTTGGGGTATTGCTGGATAACAATAACCGTAAGCCTTTATGCCGGTTCCACTTTAACGGTAACACCAAATACCTGGGTTTGCTTGATAAGAATAAAAAGGAAACCCGGTATGCGCTAGACTTTTTGGAAAAGATCTATGACTATGAAGAAGAGTTGCTGGAAGCTGTTTCCTACTATGATGAGGAACTTGCAAATTAACGGAACCCTAAAGAGAATCCCAGTGGCTCTAAAAAATACACTTCTCATTAAAGGATAAACCCCACGTTAGGTGATTTCACCTCATGGATAAATAATTATTTCTTGTAAACCTATCCGTATGTCTATTTACTACGTCAATAAAAACCCTCAAGCCAACGGTGACCATGAAGTACATGTTAGCGATTGTACTTTTTTACCCTCTTCGGATAACCGGCTGTTTTTGGGAAATCATTTTGACTGTAAAAGTGCCCTGGTAAAGGCCCGCATACATTTTCCCCAATCCAATGGTTGCTTTTACTGTTGCAAGCCCTGCCATACTTCTTAACACAATTTAAACTTTTAACTGATGAAATTTATAAAACCCCTTTCCATCGCTTTAATTCTTCTACTCTTCACAGCCTGTGAAAAAGAAGGGCCAAGAGGTCCCGAAGGCAACGCCAATGTACTCTCCGGTACGTACACTATCTCCAACTGGAGCTATTCAGAACCATCCTTTGTGGGTGACTTCATAGTACCAGACATTAGCGAGGATATTATTCAAAACGGGGCCACATTGGTATACGTAGAAACAGGGGAAGGAACCTTCTCTCAATTACCCCTTACCTTTTATCAATCCGATAGCTACTCTACATCTTTGGAAGTAATTACCATGCTTCAAAGGGTACAGATCATCTGGACGGATTCTGATCTCACCACGCCCCTGCTGCCTCCTGCACTCAATTTTAATGTAGTTACCATTGCTGCGTCTACCCGGCTGGCACATCCTGAACTGGACTTTTCGAACTATAAAGATATAGTCAGAACTTTTGAACTGGAATAAATCAATAATCTGAAATTAATCTTATGCGCCTATTAATTGCCTTACTAAGCCTTACTTATTCTCTCTGCCTATCTGCTCAGGAAGTAAAACAGGAAAAAGTATATATCACTAAAAGCGGTAAAAAGCACCATACCGAAAATTGTCACTATCTGAAGTACAGCAAAATAGAAACCACCCTTCAAGAAGCTGATAAAGAAGGCTACACCCCTTGTAAAGTATGTCATCGCCAGTCGTCAGGCTCTTCACCTGAAAAAAGCCCGAAAGGCCAAACCAAAGCATCCGTTACAGAAGGTCGCTGCCAGGCCACCACTCAAAAGGGAACCCAATGCAAACGCAAGACAGCTTCTGGCAGTAAATATTGTTGGCAGCATGATTAGGCAGGTCATTGATCCTTTAATTCATCATTTAACTGCCTGATGCCATACTTTCTCTACGAACATTGCAATGGTTCACTCTTCCTTCCACAATGTTTTGATGATTTGTCGGGCAACAAATGATCAATCGTTGGGCAAGTAATAGTTACGTATTGGGCAACAAGTGGTTTAAAGAACGGAACGTTTTCACCTCAAGGACCATATAAAGAAAAGGCCGGGTGCCCCTTAACATCTCTTTAAGTTTATTGCTGATTAAAGTTGTATTACATATTCCTCCGGTACTGTCCGCCTACTTCAAAAAGTGCGTTGGTGATCTGTCCTAAAGAACAGTATTTCACGGCTTCCATCATCACATCAAACATATTCTCATTCTGGATAGCTGCCTTTTGCAGCTCTTTTAACCACTTATCACTCTCGTTCTCACTCTTTTTATGGAGGTGTTCCAACATTTCTATCTGGTATTCCTTTTCCTCTTGAGTAGCACGGATAACTTCTCCCGGGCGAACCGTAGGTGAACCCGTAGAGCTCAGGAAGGTATTGACCCCTATAATGGGAAATTCCCCGGTATGTTTGAGGGTTTCATAGTATAAACTCTCTTCCTGTATTTTACCCCGCTGATACATGGTTTCCATAGCTCCCAATACGCCTCCTCTCTCGGTAATACGGTCAAATTCGGTTAACACTGCCTCTTCTACCAGGTCCGTGAGTTCTTCTATTATGAAACTACCCTGAATGGGGTTTTCGTTTTTAGCTAAGCCCAACTCTTTATTAATGATCAGCTGGATGGCCATTGCCCTGCGTACACTTTCTTCCGTGGGGGTGGTAATGGCTTCATCATATGCATTGGTATGCAGTGAATTACAATTATCATAAATGGCGTACAATGCCTGAAGGGTAGTACGGATATCATTGAACTGTATTTCCTGAGCGTGCAGCGAGCGCCCTGAAGTTTGAATATGATACTTCAGCATTTGTGCCCGGGCATCGGCTCCGTATTTGTTTTTAAGTGCCTTACTCCATATTCTCCGGGCTGCACGACCAATTACCGCATACTCCGGATCAATACCATTACTAAAGAAAAAGCTCAGGTTAGGACCAAAGTCATTGATGTCCATCCCACGACTCAGGTAATACTCCACATAGGTAAAACCATTGGCCAGGGTAAAAGCCAGCTGAGTTATCGGGTTGGCCCCGGCCTCAGCAATATGATATCCGGAAATGGAAACGGAATAAAAATTACGCACCTTCTTCGCAATAAAGCTTTCCTGCACATCGCCCATTAAACGCAAGGCAAACTCCGTGGAAAAAATACAGGTGTTCTGCGCCTGGTCTTCTTTAAGAATATCGGCCTGTACCGTTCCCCTTACTATGGAAAGGGTTTTGGCCTTGATCTCCCCATACACCTCAGCATCCAGAACCTGATCACCGGTAATTCCCAGTAGCATCAGCCCCAGGCCATTGTTCCCTTGTGGTAAATCTCCATCTACAGCAACTCCGCTGAGTACATTTTTCTGATGAGCCTCAGCAGTATCTTCTTTAGTTTGCAGTTGCTCCTCGCTCCTTTCAGCTATTTTTCCCTGGTACTTAGGTCTTTGCAAACCTCTTGTATCATAAAGCTCTTTAAGTTTCGCTTCTACTTCTGCTTCCAAACCATTTTCACGTATGTATTTCTCACACTGCTGGTCAATAGCCGCATTCATAAAAAAGGCCAAAAGCATGGGGGCCGGACCGTTAATAGTCATACTTACTGAAGTGGTGGGTGCACTGAGGTCAAAACCGGAATACAATTTTTTAGCATCGTCCAGGCAACAAATACTCACCCCTGAATTACCGATCTTACCGTAGATATCCGGGCGGTTATCCGGGTCATTCCCATACAGGGTGACTGAATCAAAAGCCGTGCTCAAGCGTGCGGCCGGCATATCCAGACTTACATAATGAAATCGTCTGTTGGTACGTTCAGGACCTCCTTCTCCGGCAAACATCCGCGTGGGATCTTCACCGGTTCGCTTAAAAGGATAAATTCCGGCTGTATAGGGAAACTCTCCGGGCACATTCTCCTGGAGATTCCACTGTAACAGATCGCCCCACGCTGTATACCGGGGTAATGAAACTTTTGGAACCTGCGTATGACTAAGGGATTCTGTATGCGTTTTGATCTCTATCTTCCGGTTTCTTACGGTGAAAGAATACACTTCATCTCTATACCTTTTAACCTTGGATTCCCAGTTCTGAATAATATCCCAATTATGAGGATCAAGGTCTTTTTTAAGCTCGGTAAACTTCGCAATAAGCGATTCTAATGTGTCTTTATTCTCTTCAGAACTTTCGTCATCCAGCGTTTCTTCATTCAGAAGATCGGGGCCGCCAAAGGTGAGAACTGCCTGGTACAAGCCGTATAATTTCTGTGCTACCTGAGCCTGCTCACCAGCCTGCTTATCGTAAGCCCGGTTATTCTCTGATATTTCTGACAGGTAACGGGTACGGTTAGGAGGAATGATATATATCTTCTCACTCATCTCCTCACTACTCATAAAATCACTTTGGAGTTGTTCTGCTCCGGTTCGCTCAACAATCTTGTCCATTAAGGCACGGTATAGTGCATTAGTACCAGGATCATTAAACTGGCTGGCAATACTGCCATACACCGGCATATCGTCTGCATTTTTATCAAACAGCTGATGGTTACGCTGGTATTGTTTTTTCACATCACGTAAAGCATCCAATGCTCCGCGTTTATCAAACTTATTCAAAGCAATGATGTCCGCAAAGTCCAGCATATCAATTTTCTCCAACTGGGTAGCGGCTCCGTATTCAGGGGTCATTACATACAGTGAAACATCGCTGTGTTCTATGATCTCGGTATCACTCTGACCAATTCCGGAAGTCTCCAGAATAATCAGATCATAATTAGCCGCTTTAAGTATATTCACAGCTTCTTTTACATGCTTGCTCAAGGCCAGGTTGCTCTGGCGGGTAGCCAGGGAACGCATATACACCCGTTCATTACGGATGGCATTCATCCGGATACGGTCACCCAACAGGGCTCCACCTGTTTTACGCTTGGAAGGGTCTACAGATACAATAGCGATGGTCTTATCTTCAAAATCCATTAAGAACCTGCGCACCAACTCATCTACCAAAGATGATTTTCCAGCTCCACCAGTCCCGGTTATTCCCAGTACAGGAGTGGTAATGGTCTCCGCTTTTTTATGGATTACATCTAATACTTCCTGCGACTCTTCCATATAATTTTCAGCAGCGGAGATCAAACGGGCTATAGCCGGTTTGAATTTTTTATCCAGCTGATTGATTTCACCGTTTATATCTTTCCCGGTTGGAAAATCAGCTTTCTGTACCATATCATTGATCATTCCCTGCAATCCCATTTCACGGCCATCGTCAGGTGAATAAATCCGGTCTATGCCATAGGCGTGTAGTTCCTCAATTTCCTCAGGCAGTATTACACCGCCACCTCCGCCAAAGATCTTGATATGTTTTGCTCCTTTTTCATTCAGCAAATCACGCATGTACTTGAAATATTCTATATGACCTCCCTGGTAAGATGTCATGGCTATGGCCTGCGCATCCTCCTGGATAGCCGTGTTTACCACTTCTTCCACAGAACGGTCATGCCCCAGGTGGATCACTTCACATCCCGTGGCCTGAATAATCCGTCTCATAATGTTTATAGCCGCATCATGGCCGTCAAAAAGTGAAGCCGCAGTAACAATACGTACTTTGTTGTTAGGGGTATAAGGAGCTACTTGTTGCATTGTCTGAAATTTGAGGGCCACAAAGTTAAGCAATGTATAGCTGGCTGTACAAGTTTGCTTTCCAGGCCTGCGCTTTCAATTAATTATAGCGATGTCTCATTATAGCCAAAGCCTTACAACTTTTAAAAGCAGCACAGGCTCAATTACTTTAGTGGATTTCAGAATGATTTTAGTTCTTTGTGTTTTATAGCTTCCTGTATGAAGAAATTTCTGTTTTCATTATTACTCTCCCTCGCAGGGGTTTGTGCCATGGCACAGGTACCTTCGGACAGTTTACCCAAACCCAGACTGGTACCCCACCTGCTTAAACCTTTCAATATTGAGGCAGAGGTTATCAGTTTTTTAAAAGGCCACACTAAACTGGCTGTACTTCAGGTAACCAAGGCCGAACCTAATCAATGGAATCTTAAACCAGGAGACGAAATATTGGTAACCTTTATGCTTAAGCCCCAGCAAGGGGAACCGGCTAAAAGCGGAGACCTGATAAGAGGTGAAGCTATAGGCTCTATGAATAAGAACACCGTTCAGGTAGACTACCGGATTATGCGCTATTCAGTAACCGGATCATCTAAAAAAGCTTCAGAAGCTCCTTCAACTCACGAATCTCAAAAGTAACTTTCTCCTTATGTGGTACGCCTCCGGGATTGAAATATACCTGATCAATTCCGCTGTTTTTAGCACCCAGAATATCAGCGCCCAAATTATCCCCTACCATTAATGATTCATTACGGGTAGCCCCGGTACGCTTCAGTGATTCTACAAAAACCGGGGCATGTGGTTTATTCACTCCAATAGATTCAGAGGTAATTATATGTCTGAAATAGTCTTTCAATCCACTTTTGGTGAGTTTAATATCCTGTATCTCTGTAAAACCATTTGTGAGTATATGTAATTGGTAGCGCGGAGCCAGATATTCCAAAACTTCTATAGTTCCCGGAATCAACGCAGTTTGGTGCGGACTTACTTCAAGGTACTCGGTATCCAAACGCTCACCCAATTCCGGATCATTATGACCGAAATGAGAAAGTGTTTGCTTAAACCGTTCTTTACGAAGTGTGGACTTATCAATATTCCCTTTCCGGTATTTATCCCACATTTCATCATTTACACGAACGTAAGTATCCAAAAATACCTGGCTCGTTACCCTAAGCCTGGCTTCCAGTTCATGTTGTACAAACAGATACTGCAAGGCCAATGAAGAATTGGTGTGAAAATCCCAAAGGGTATGATCCAGGTCAAAGAAAATATGCTTGTACTTTTTTATTTGAGCCATTTTAAAAAGAACGGTAAACCATTATACTTTAAATTCTGATATGGATATGATTGAGAACCAAAACCCTGGTAAAACCGGGCCAACCCTGCATTATTACTTCCTTCAAAATCAAGTCTTTTGGATTTGGCACATTTTAAAATAATGTACTCATTCAGCAAGTAGGTCATAGCCTGATGCTGGCGCCCGGCATCACTGTTTCCGGTAAAAAGAAGGGTAAGGCGGTTGCCGAATTCAGCAATAAAGATACCTGCTTCCAACTGGTTCCCTTTGCCGTAAAGGGTCCAGATGTGGCCACATGACCGGTGTAAACAAGCAAACATTATTTTTTCCAAGCCTCTATAAAAAGCTTCGGGTAATTGCAGTTCAGTTCCGCGATCCTCCTTAAAGAGTGCTACCAGACGATCCGGGCTGTCATGTTCAAAAAGTTGCCAGCTATACTTCCCGGCTTTTTTGATATTTCGTTTCAAGTTGGAAGAATAACCGCTGTAAATCTCTTCATAGGACCGATTGAGATCCAATATAAAGTTTGCGTTCTTCTGCCATTTCACCTTAGCTACGTCAGGTGTCCATGAGAGACTGTCATTCAGGTATACATCCGCATAACGACAGTGCTTTACCAAAATAAGGATAAACTGCTCCAACTCTCCTTTCGTAATAGCTTTTCGCGAAAATATACCCAGCTGCTGCACACCGAACGGACGGTAAAAATACCTGACCCCCATTTTAAAACGTACAGGTAATGGCCAAACCGCGTCATAATCATTGAGAACCAGTGCGTCCCAGTTTTCACATACACCATCAAGATACCATGAAAGCCCGTAGATTAATTGCGAATTATCCAACTTTACACATTGGTCGTATTTATCACGATTTATATAGGCATGCCTTACATAGCGTATCATACAGCCGCCTTTACCATTTCTTCAAAGACATGGTTCCAACCCTTCCACTCTTGCATTTTTTCACTGAAGATCCGGTTATGCCATATCGGAATGAACTCACCGCCATATTCACGATAGGTTTCAATGTATGAATAGATCTCCTTGAGCGCCACATCCGGCAAGGTTTTCTTGTAGTAGATAAAGGTCCCGTCCATAAAGGGAAAAGGATGTACGGTAAGTGAGGTTTCCACCTCCATTTCCAGGTCATAGAACCGAAAAGGGGTACATATTCCGGCTCTGAAACCGGTTTCGGCAGCAAAGCCCATAGAGTAGTCATCCGTGATCTCCAACTTGAGAAGATTACGGTAGGTTTCAGGAAACTTGAGCTTTAAGAAGTGTTGGCGGCTACGGGTAACATCAATGTTAAGCACCCTTTCCAAGCCTAAAAGCTCCTCTTCCATGATCTTAGCATCTGTATTGGAACGGTAGGATGGGTGGATGCCCACTTCACAAAAATCATTGATGGACTTAATATAGCGGTGTAAACGCGGACTGTGCAAGCTTAAACTGCGGTCAAATTGCCCTAGCCGGGCAAAAAGGGCAAAATAAATGGTTGAGTACTTGTACTTTTCCTGCAGCTCAAGCTGCCATTCAAATGTTTCAAAAGGGTCTTTTTGAATACCCGATAAAGTCCTGAAACGCGCTTTTACCTCTTCAATATTTAACGCAGCTATATTCTTTAGCAAGCCGCCTAAGGTCCGGAAAACACCCTTTCCCAAAAAAGCAAAAGCATTGTCAATATCAATAGAATTTACAAAACTGTACCGGGGCCGGGTGATCTCAAGGTTGGGGTAAAATTTCAGCAGTACTTCCTCAAGGTGACCTGCGTAGATATTGACCAGGGGTTTATTAAGCACCCCATGCTTAAACATAAAACTTTCCTTTGCCGGAAAGCGATTGTGCTCATCGGCAATAAAGGGCATATATTCTTCGTAGCGGCTTACTAAATAAAAGGAAGCAGCCAGGGGATCATAAGGAAGTTGTGATCGGCTTCCACTCATGAAAAACACCGGAATATCCTTGTATTCGGATACCTGGAATTCCTGATCAAAAATGTCGGACTCAAAAAGAATGGCTCCTGACTGAAGATAAATGCCACTTTGTAAATGGTTACGGGAATAATTGATTTTAGGTAATGTAGTTTGAAGATACTCTTCCTTGTCTGTAGTGATCCGGATCTCAAGACCCAATAAACTGCGTAACATCAGTTGCGCTATATAGCGAAAACGCGGGCTTGACCTTTCAACGTAAATGAGTACCATCAAAGAATAAATAACGGACTAAAACTATAAAAGCCCTTCATCGGCAAAGCTAAAGTATTGATGTTCGGTTACTATCAAATGATCAATTATTTTAATGTCCATAATGTTCCCAGCCGCTGCAATTTTACGGGTAAGGGATTTATCCTGAACGCTGGGGTTTACCGAACCTGAAGGATGATTATGCGCCAGTATTACAGCCGGTGAATTTAAGAGAAGTGCTTCTTTGAATATCATTCTGAGGTCAGCCATTGTTCCTGTAAGGCCTCCCCTGCTCACACTTTTGGAAGAAAGTACGTTATTAGAGGAACTTAGAAAAACCACCCAAAACTCCTCATGTGGAAGGTCTGCAATTAACGGTTGTAATACCTCAAACGCCTCTTCACTGGAAGTCACTTTTTTACGTTCCAAGGCTTCCGATAAACGTCTGCGCTTGCCCAGTTCCAAAGCCGTTATTATGCTGATAGCCTTAGCCTCTCCAATACCTTTAAAGGGCAATAAGTCTTCAACGGATAAACGCCCTAATTCATTCAGGTTATTACCTGCGTTTTGAAGTATTCTCTTGGCCAAATCCACAGCTGTTTCATCCCGGCTGCCGCTCCCCAGTAAAATAGCTATGAGTTCTGCATCTGATAAAGCAGACGGCCCTTTGGATCTTAACTTTTCCCGTGGCCGGTCATCTTCTGCCCAGTTCTTTATCTTAATTTTTTCAGTTTCCAATTCAATGTTTTTGACATTTGAATATCTGAAATAAAAAAAGACCCTGCAAATGCAAGGTCTTTTCACAATCAACCAAATCTCAAAGCAATTATTCTTAGGCTCCCTGAGCTTTAACGTTCAATTTCAACTTGATATTATTATCAATAGCCTTATCTTTTGCAACGCTGGTAAGATTAGAAGAACCGTACATTACCTCCCAATTGGTGCGGTCTATCACAAACTCAGGAGTAGTAAGGGTTACCATATTGTCTGAAACTTCAATAGTTGCAGGGAATGTGATATTCTTCTCGTTTCCGCGCATTTTAAGGTTACCGCTAATCATGTGGTGGTGTGCATCTGCACCCTCCGCATGGTCATCATCATGAGCACCCTCCGCAATTTTAGTGATGGTAAAAGTAGCCGTTGGGAATTTCTCAGTGTAAAAGAAATCTTCACTCTTTAGGTGGCCAACCAGTTTGGCTTTGTTGTAGTCTCCCTCTTGAGGAAGATCCTCGTTGTAAATAGAATTCATATCAATTACAAAAGAACCTCCGGTAACCTGACCATTTTCGATCATAAAGCTTCCTTCTTTTACCTGAAGTGTACCTGTATGAGAGTCACCCGGAATGGTTTTGTAGCCTTCCCACATAATCTCATCACCATCTGTAACTATGGCATAACTTACTGCACTCTCTTCAGGTTGAGCTACTTCTTCAACCTCTTTAGTTTCTACTGTTTCCTGTGGGGCATTATTACATGCGGTAACTGCCCAGCTAACCAATGCGACAGCGAAAAATTTACTTACGATTTTCATTTCTTTGGTGTTATTTAATGTTTAAACAATGATTATGCAAATATACTATAAGCTTTCAACGCTGCAACTTTGTTTTTTGTTCCAAAAAAATATTTTGTATTATTGTGATATCAATTTAATATCACCCAAATGAAATCAGAAAAAATAATCAGTGCTCAATCGGGATACCTGCACCTGATTTTCAGCCTTTTGTTATTAGCCTCAGGTGTGTATCTGTTCACTATCCCAAGCTTCTTTGGGATTTTGGCTATTGTAGCTTTTCTCGTCCATATTATTGGTTTCATGGTAGTAAACCCAAATCAATCAACAATTCTAATTCTTTTTGGTGCCTATAAAGGCACGGTAGTAAAGAATGGTTTCTTCTGGGTGAATCCTTTTTTTGTGAAAAAGAAGATAAGTCTGAGAGCCCGTAATATGGAAAGCAAGCCCATTAAGGTAAATGACAAGCTAGGTAATCCCATTATGATAAGTGTGGTTCTGGTATGGCGGGTTCGCGACACCTACAAGGCCGCTTTTGACGTAAATGACTTTGAAGAATTTGTACTCATACAGAGTGAAACAGCCGTTCGAAAACTGGCCAGCGCCTACCCTTATGATACTTTTGACGATGAAGAAGCCGAAATCAGCTTGCGTTCCGGTTTGGAGGATATTAATTTTGAGTTGGATACTGAGATGCAGGCACGCCTGAATATTGCCGGAATAGAAGTAATTGAAGGCCGTATAAACCACCTGGCTTATGCCTCCGAAATTGCCGGGGCCATGTTACAGCGCCAGCAGGCCACGGCTATTGTAGCCGCGCGCCTTAAAATAGTGGAAGGTGCTGTGGGTATGGTGGAGATGGCCCTGGAACAACTCAGTAAAAAGCAGATCCTTGAACTGGATCAGGAAAAACGTGCCGCTATGGTCAGCAACCTTATGGTAGTGTTATGTGGCGACAAGAATGCTCAACCTGTGGTAAATACCGGAAGCCTGTATACATAAACATAATGGAGAAAATAGTTATTCGCCAAAGTATACTGAATCAACCCTGGCCCATTCTGCTTGCACTGGTTGTTTTTCTGGTACCGGTAAGTATTTACTGGTTTAGCCCCGGGGTTTCCCAACAAGCTGATGAACCAGAGATATTTGGAGTACTGATCTCCATGCTCATCACCGCTATTGCCATGGGGGTAGCTCTTTCACTCAAAAATGAGATTGTGATCGAAAAGGAAGGTGTGCGCTATCGGTATACTCCGTTCCTGCGAAAGACCCGGTTTTTAAGCACGAGAGAAGTAGTTACATGGGATATTGTAGACTACTCCTTTCGTAATTTACGTGGGTTCGGCTACCGAAGAGGTAGCCGTGGAAATGGCTTCTATATTATGCGTAAGGGAAAAGCTTTAAGAGTAACCACCTACCATAAAAAAACCTATTTTTTCGGAATTGAGAAGGCAGCAAGAGTGCATCAGTTTATAAAACAGCACTGGGACTTAAATGGCACGAATTGATTTATGGCTAACAAAAAGGCTTTTGCATTACGTATTGATTCAAAATTACTGGAAGCCGTGGAAAAATGGGCTTCGGATGAGTTCCGTAGTACCAATGGCCAGTTAGAATGGATCATTAACCGTGCACTTAAGGAACACGGCCGTTTAAAGAAATAAATCAGCTGGACCGGTTCCAGATCTTAATCTCTGCATCGGCTGGTAGCCCGCCCAAAAGTTCAACGTTAATTCCGTCAGATAAACCCAACTCCACTGACTTTTTCTCAAACTGTTGATCTCCGGTTGACACCTCTACATAAGGCTTTCCATCTTCATATTGCACCAGGCTTTCTTTGATTGACAGTACTGAATCCCTGCGGGATAAAACAATATCTGCATTGGCACTATAACCAGCTCTTATAAAATCAGAGGAATCCAGTTTTACACGAGCCCGTATCATAAATTGTATAGCTCCGTTTTCCTCTACTCCTTTAGGCGAAATGTACTCCAATTCGGCATTAAATTTTTTATTCTCAATGGCTCCAACTGTTAAAAGAATAGGCATGCCTTCACGAATCTTACCTACTTCAGACTCATCTATTTTACCTTCAAAGATCAGGTCCGTCATATCGGCTACTGACGCAATAGAAGTTCCCTCATTAAAGTTGTTACTTTCAATTACCTGATTACCCACTTTTATGGGTACGTCCAGCACCATACCTGGTATAGTTGCCTTCACAATATTTAACGAGGCCCTTCCTGCTTTACGGCTGGCACCTTCCCTTACTATCTGCAGGTTGTCTTGTGCAGCTTCCAGCTCCTGACGGGCATTGTTATAGCTTAACTCAAATTGTTGGTATTCACTGCGGGAAATAACCTTCTGTTGAAAAAGTGTTTTGTTGCGATCGAAATCCAGCTTGGCATTTTCCATAGACAGACGCGCTACTTCTACACGGTTTTCAGCATTATTCAATGAAACCATATCGGGTATTACCTGAATTTTAGCGATCTGCTCATTGAGGGTAACCTTATCACCGGCTTCTACATACACTTCTTTTATAATTCCGCTTACCTGGGGCTTTATCTCAATCTCTTCACGGGGTATGATGCTTCCTGTAGCAACTGATTTATTGATTATATCTCCGTAAAACGGAGTTTCAGTACTGTAGATCTCCGGTGCTTTTTGAGATTTGGAGTATAGATAGTATAAAGTATAAATGAAAATGCCCCCGATAAGCACGAGCAGAAAGATCCTGAAAAAGCGTTTCATCGTTTTGTTTAGTATGTTTAGTTATACGTTTTATTCATAGCGCAAGGCTTCCACGGGTTTTACCTCAACAGCCTTGCGGGCTGGCACAATTCCGGCCAATATGCCTGAAATCACTAAAATGAGAAAGGCTACCAATACTATGGGAAGCTCCACTCCGGGATTCCGGAAAAAGCCACTTTCTGTAGCCGCTGCATTCATAGCTGCCGATACCAGCTCCAGGAGCCAGACTCCTGCAATAATACCCAAAATTCCAGCTCCTACCGTAAGGCTGAGTGATTCCAATACCACCTGCTTTATAACTGAGGAAGGTGGAGCTCCAATAGCTCTGCGCACACCAAATTCTTTAGTCCTTTCTTTAACTATCACCAACATAATATTACTTACACCAATGGCTCCGGCTAAAAGTGTTAGTGTACCAACTATTAAGGATAATATGTTTATACCGGTAAGAAGCCCCATCATTCTGCCAAAGGCTTCTTCCTTATTGAAACTGCCAAAAGCTCTTTCATCTTCCGGATGAACTGATCTGCGCTGCTTTATTAAATTTTTGATCTGCTCACCCACCTTTGAAACGGGCACATTCGGCTTAGCCGTAACAGCCAGCCAGCCCACAATATCGCCCCAGTTATAGGCTTGCTGAAAGGTGGTTAAGGGTATAATAATAGATTTTTCCTGGTCTTCGGCCCGGTTGGGATCATCCACTTTACTTTTATACATGCCTACCACTTTATAGTTGATGCCCTGGGCCCGTATGTAAGTTCCTATTACCTCTTCTTCGGGTTTATAAAGTGTATTATACACTTCTCGTCCGATAAAGCATACTTTTCGTTTTTCTTCAATATCACGGTGGTTAATAAAGCGCCCGGCTATAATATCCATAGGCTCTATATTTTGGTATTCGGGATAATCGCCATAAATATTGAATGCCCCGGTTTTAGTGCCCCGGGTAATATTGTCTGAACCACGGTAGCCACCAGCCTGACAGCGGGGTGAAAGCACATCCAACTCCGGAACAGAGGCCCTGATAGCGGCTACATCATCATTATGCATATTGAAATTACGACCTCGCTTAAAACCCTTGTAGGGCATACTGGTGTTTTGCGTCCATATATACATACTATTAGTTACCGATCCGCCAAAGCCTGCTGCAGCACCATTTTGCAAGCCTTTACCGCTCCCCATCATAATCACCAACATAAGGATACCCCAAAACACCCCGAAAGCGGTAAGAAAAGTACGTAACTTATTACGCCCTAAAACCACTCCTATCTCATGCCATTGATCCCGGTCTATCATTACTCGTCTCTTAATGCTTCAATAGGTTGTATGGTAGCTGCTTTACGGGCCGGGAGAAAACCAGCCAATGCGCCCGCCAAAACCAAAATACCCAAGGTGATTACCGCAATTTGAAAATTGATCTCCGGGTTTTTAAAAAAATCGTGGTTAATATTTCCCCCGATCAGGCTTACCAAGCCCACACCCAAAACCAAACCTATATAACCGGAAAAAGCGGTAATAAAAATAGACTCCTGAATAATAAGGCCAATAATGGATCCTGGTGTGGCACCCAGAGCTTTCCGAACGCCAATTTCGCGAGTACGTTCCTTCACCACCACCATCATAATATTAGTTACTCCTATAATGCCTGCAATGATGGTAAAAATGCCAATTACCCATACAAAAACCTTAATTCCATTGATCACGCCTATTACCTCCTGCATATTTTCTTTGCGATTCCAAATGCGCAACGCCCTTCTGTCATCCGGATCAAAACCATGACGGGCGGCCAGGTCTGCTGTTATACTTTTTTCCAACGATTTGGCTTGTTCTGCACTAAAATTTTCATCGTAAGCTACAATCATGCGAGTCATTTCGCGGGGGGTACGGCTCAGTATTTTCTGACCTACGTTAATGGGTAGGTACACATTGTCTTCCTCATCATCTCCACCTTCATCGGTATACAAACCCACCACTTCAAATAATACTCCGTTTACGCGAATGTATTTTCCGACCGGGCTTTGTTCCTTGAACAAATCTTTTGAAATTTTACGGCCAATCACAGCTACTTTCCTGAATTCATCAATATCCCGTTGATTAATATACCGTCCTTCACCAATATAATTGTTCTCCATATATTGATTATCCGGATGTATGGCTCTTACTTCATAGGTAGCGGCTTCACTGCCATAAATGATCTCGGCCCCCCAGAAGTTTTTACTGGCGGATGATTTTATGATGGAGTTGTAACTGCGGGTTACATAGTCATAATCATCATTTTCAATAATGATGGGCCGGTTAGAGTTGTAACCTCCGTAAGGCACGGAAGTGCGGCCTCCGTTTACCCACAATGTGTTTACAGCATCGCTAAGAAACTCTGACATAGCTCCGTTTTGTAAACCCTGGCCTGCTGCAAGAAGAATGACCAGCATCATTATTCCCCAGGCCACACTAAAGCCGGTTAAAAAAGTTCGCAACTTATTCTTGCGAATTGTAGCAAATATTTCCTGCCATTTATCCCAGTCAAACATGTGCCATTTTGTTTAGTTGGCCACCAGTGCCGGCTTTTCAATTAATCCATCTTTAATGCGAATTATCCGATTGGTCATATCCGCTATATCCTGTTCATGGGTAACAATGACCACCGTGATCCCTTTTCTGTTAATGTCTTTGAAAATATTCATCACATCATAGGATGTTTTGGTATCCAGAGCTCCGGTGGGTTCATCAGCTAAAAGCACCTTGGGCTGTGCAATCAGTGCGCGGGCAATAGCCACCCTTTGTTTTTGCCCTCCGGAAAGTTCACCGGGCAGATGTTCTGCCCAATCTTTTAAGCCAACTTGCTCCAGGTATTCCAGGGCCATTTTATTACGGGCTGTACGTCCTACACCCTGATAATACAGGGGCAAAGCCACATTTTCCATGGCATTTTTAAAGGCTATCAGATTAAAGGACTGAAATACAAAGCCCAAAAACTTATTGCGGTATTGGGCTGCTTTTTTTTCAGACAAGTCACGAATGGTAGTCCCGGCCAGGGTATACAAGCCTTCATCATAACTATCCAATATGCCCAGAATATTGAGCAGCGTGGATTTTCCGGAGCCGGAAGAACCCATAATAGATACTAACTCACCTTCATTTATGGTAAGATCTATACCTTTTAATACCTGGAGAGGTTTGCCGCCTGTGATATAGGATTTTTTAATCCCTTTTAATTCAACCATAGAGATATTGTGAAACTATTTCAAATGTAGCAGCAGAAGCCTTAAAAGTACTAATTTTTAAGCATTGACTTCCGCAGTGCGGCTATTCTGGTAATAAAATGCCGGAATAAGAAGCATCATCAAAACAGGGTTCATCACCAACCGGTGCAAATGGCTGATCATGGAGCTATAACCAGCTGGCTGCAGGAAAAATAAGATGAGATAGGCCGGCACCAGAATCACCAGGCCGAAAAGCATTACATAGAAGGCAAACTTCACAAATTTCTGCTCTCCGAATAAGCCATAAATAATGGCAATGGCACATACATCATTAAGCAAGTACCGGCACACTTTATTGACGGTGAAGGAAACAACATGCACCGATTGATAATTGGTACTGTAACTCAAATACTCCGGTGCTTCCCACTCTATCAATACCGAGTAAAAATCCAGGTAAGCCTGGAATAAATAGACCATGAACAGACCTATAATCCCTGTTACCAGATAGATCCAGCGTTTAGCCGTCATTCTGATTCTTTTTTAGCCTTACCGGAACGTCCGGAAAAATGACTTACCCATACATACCATAGAATCAATACTGAAACATATATGACAGCGGTAAAACCATATTTATGAAAAAAGTGGAAAGCTTTTCCTTCCCATTCCACATTAAGAAGACTAAGCAACAGAAGACGCCCGATATTGAAGAGGTGTATAAAGAGAATGCCTGCTGGTATGAAAAGAATCATATTTAACAGCTTACCACCAAAAGCCACTATAAACGCTATAAAAAGTATTATGATGTTAATACCATTACAGCCCTCTTCTACCGAAATGGCATACTTACCATTCAGATATACGCTATCAAAAGTTTGTTCTTCCTTGCTTTCCCAGTTCAGGTGGTCATTTTCAATAATATTCCACTCATAACCTAATATACCGGCAGAACGGGTACAGTTTACAGCAACCAATTGGGTAATGGGGTCTGTAACAGGAGGGTCGGCTTTATCATAACTACCTATATACAAGCCATAGGCAATGGACAAGCCTCCATACACTGCAAAGAATTTAACCAAAAAGATAATGGTCGGCTTAAACTCTCTTAACATGCTTTAAAAGTCAAAATAGCGATTAAGGAATTCAGTGCGTAAACCTATGAATACAAAATTAGACTCGCCTAGAGGTAATGGCCGCGTGGATGTACCGTCACTCACCTGAGCCGTCATACTGCGCATTTGAAAACCGGCTTCCAGCTTAAGACCCGATTCCGGGTTTACCATCCATGCTGCACGGGCCATAAAATAGATCAGAGTAGCCTCTAGTCCTTGTCCTGTGGAGTTTTCATAGTCCATTTCGCGGGTACTATAGGTTTTGTAAATATCGGAACCCCAATTGCTACCGGCTGTGTCCAGACCCATTTTACCATAATGGAAGGCCATCTCATACTCCCATCTTTTATGTGTATAAAGCCATCGGGTAAGTCCTTCATTGAAGTTCGCACCCCAGGGATGCGCCAATGGTTGTCCATAGTGCCCGTAATTGGTAAGCGGTTGTTTATGCGTATAGGTATAGGGCCTTGCTCCGTTATATTCAACCCGTCCAAATAAACCTTCCACACCAAAAGCATTGTAATACTTAAGCCCTAGTTGATAACTGAACTTATTGGCCCAGTAGCCACTGGAAGAAAAGAATTCAGAAAAGGTAAATTCATCTAATAACGCCTGCCCATATACCATGAGACCATCCTTTATTTTATATGAACTGCCAAATCCCAATAATGCATTACCGGCACCTGAGCCTACGGCAAATTCTACCGGACGGTATAGGATCAACGGATTAAAAAAGGATACATCCAAACCGCGTTGCTGAGCTGTATCACCTATTACTATAGATTCAAAGAGGCATACATTCCAGCGGGAATTGATATTTAGACTAAAATAATGGGAGGAAAGATATTTTTTAGCAAAAATGCCATTTTCAGATACCTCATCCCTTACATCATACAATTGCGCCCAAAGGTTAGTATATTTAATTTTCCAGAAAGAGGTCTGAATCCTGAAAAAAGGATAATTGAACGCCACATCTGATAAAATGAGAGAACGATAACCTTCTCCGAAAAAGTTCCGACCCTGACCAAGAGTGAATGAAAACAACGAATTGGGTGCATAGCTGATCTCCCCGCTGGCCATTGAAAAATCCAGTGCATTACCTCCAAAGGGCCGCGCATAGCCCTGGCCGGGCACCACTTCATAATTTTCCGCAAATTCTCCTACGTAAGATGGAAAACGCGCCTGATTTTCCAGAAAAGAAGATGTGAACGAAAAGTATTTCCCAAGCTTTCCGGATACCGCAAAGCCACGTGTACTGGTGTATGGTATACTTTCATCTGCAAGGTCATAGCCATACCTTAGGTTGATGACAGGATCAATGGTTAACTCATATTTATCATCCTTTAGTTTCACCAGGCTCTCATCAAACAGTTTACGCCAAAACCATTGACGGTACCCAAACTTCAACAATTCTGCATTTTTTACCGACAGACCTGCTGAATCCATTTGCCACTTATCAACCGGGTTTAAAGAGGTGTGAAAATCTACATCCAGATCATATAATCTGGCGTTTTCCTGTATAGCACGAATGTGATTAAGCCGCTGGTATTGATACTGAGCCGACACAAAAACCGGGCAGCAGCTAAGAAAGAGTAAGAGGTATTTAGTCATTCACGATCTTCTTGAGGTCTAATGACGCAAAGATCGAATTATTACTGATAAATTCCGGAACAATTGCTTTCAGATCAGCAACCATATCAAGGTTGTCTTTCGTATCCAGGCTTGATTCAAGCTTATCCAATAGTCCCTTCACTTCGTTATACTGAAGGGTTTCTACCTCAGCGATAAGTATTTTAGGATGATGGGTAGGTTTTGTATTTTCTTTTATAGCGAGCAGCTCTTCATAAAGCTTTTCACCTGGCCGCAATCCAACCTCTGCAATTTCAATGTCCTTACCCAATTGCAAGCCTGATAACTTTATCATTTTACGAGCCAGATCAATAATTTTTACCGACTCTCCCATATCAAACACAAAGATCTCACCACCATTACCCATAGCTCCTGCTTCCAACACCAAATTACAGGCTTCAGGTATAGTCATAAAGTAACGGGTAATATCCCGGTGTGTAATGGTAAGGGGGCCTCCTTTTTCAATCTGCTTTCTGAACAGGGGAATTACCGATCCATTACTTCCCAATACGTTTCCGAAACGGGTGATAATGAACTGGGTGTTTACGTTACTCTTGCGGCCTAAAGCTTGTGTATAAATCTCAGCCGTACGTTTGGTAGCACCCATTACATTCGTGGGGTTTACGGCTTTATCCGTAGACACCATTACGAACTTCTGGATATTAAAGGAAACGGAAAGGTCTGCTATGATCTTTGTACCGCACACATTGGTCTTGATACCCTCATAAGGGTTATCTTCCATTAAAGGCACGTGTTTATAAGCCGCGGCATGAAATACAATATCCGGTTGGAAAACCCGGAATACTTTGGTCATTCGGGCCTTATCAGTTACGTCACCTACCACATACTCTGTGCGGGAATAATTTACCGGGTCATTAGACTTGATGTCATTTTCAAGATCGTAAAGTGACGATTCTGCCTGATCTAACAGTATCACTTTGCGGGGTGCATAATAGATCAGCTGTCTTGATATCTCACTTCCTATTGAACCGGCTGCTCCCGTTACCAGGATAATCTTGCCTTTGATCTCACGTGAAATATTGACATTATCAAGAATAATAGGGTCTCGCTCCAAAAGATCCTCAATCTTAACATTCTTGATCTGCTTAGCGCTCAGCTCACCATGAATCCAGTTTTCAATGGCTGGCACTATTTTAACCTCCAGGTTTTTTTCCAGGGCAGCTTCCGTAATTTCCTTTTTACGTTTGGGCGATAAATCCGATTGAATGGATATAATGATCTGATCAATCTTATTTTTCTCTATAAAATTACTTTCAAATATTTTTCTGGGACTGTACACCATGATCCCCTCAATGGCTTTCCCAACCTTATAAGGGTTATCATCAATAAAACCCTGAATATCATAATCCCTTTTATTTTCCTGTTGCAGGGTGTTTTTAGTAATCATACCGGAAGCTCCTGCTCCGTATATTAGTACTTTGGTGTGTTTTTGAACTCTGGAATTAAGTGAACTCTGATAGATGACCTTAACTGCCATCCGTGAACCTATCAGGAAGAACAGGCTCAGTAAAAAGTGAATTAACAGAATGGAGCGCGGAGAATCAAAGCTATTGTTTAGCAAAGGATTAAAATCTGATGTATCCAGAAGAGACAGCACTAAAAGAACCGACAGCGCGATTAAAGAAGCCTTTAGAATATTGAATGCATCCCTTAAGCCAGTGTGTCTGATAATACCAGCATAAGATCTGGAAATTATAAAGCCACCGATATAAATAAGGACCACTACTGCGAGGTATCCAAAATTCCAATTTGAGGCCAATTGATTCACATCAAAATTGAATCTCAATAAGGAGGCAAGAAAGTATGAAGTAGCAACTACAGCAGAGTCAAACGTAAGAACTATCCAGCGTGCCAGGTAACGATCTGAATTTTTATTTATGAATTCTCTTAACAAAGTGTTGTAGTTAAATACTTGATCCAAAATTACTTCTTAAACCAACAATGGCAATAAAATCATTTTAAAATTAAGTGAACCGACCGTAAACCTTAGTGTATAGCAAAAAAAGTCATGTGAAAACCTAAGTCCCTCTGTAACAAAGATGAGCATAAAATTTATTTCATAGGTGGTTTCCTACAGACTAACGGTATTTTTTTCAGGATTAACGGATTATTAACACCTCTTAAAGCATTTAAAAAGTTACAATCATATTAATTGGAAATGAATTGTTTTAGCCGCTCACTATCCAAAACCTGCATAGCGATCAACAATAATTACATCTGATTGCAATGAGCGAAATAAATTACGGCCGGGAACTCTCTGTTAAAACAAAAAAAGAGCATCCACATATATGTGAATGCTCTTTTAAAATCAGGTTTATCCTGTTTTACCTCCCTTTCAGACGTAAGTGATTATACCCATACTCAAAGCTTATGCACTTCTCCATCTTTAAGCATATAGGTTTCTTTACTTTCAGGACAAATGGCTTTTCCCTCTGCGTCAAAGTTCAATCGGTGCCCGTATTCACTCATCCACCCCATCTGCCGGGCCGGGTTACCTACTACCAATGCATAATCAGGTACTGTCTTGGTAACTACAGCTCCTGCTCCGATGAAAGCATAGCTACCTATATCATGTCCACAAACGATAGTAGCATTAGCCCCAATGGAAGCTCCTTTTTTTACAGTGGTTTCTTCGTATTGACCTCTGCGGTTCACCCCACTGCGGGGATTGGTTACGTTAGTGAAAACACAAGAAGGCCCCAAGAACACATCATCTTCACAAACCACTCCACTATATACGGATACATTATTCTGGATCTTTACATTATTTCCGAGGATCACCTTAGGTGATATAACCACATTTTGTCCAATATTACAGCGGGCACCAATCTCACAATCTGACATTATGTGAGAGAAATGCCAGATCTTGGTTCCTTCGCCAATAGTACATGGCTCATCTACAACCGCAGTTTCGTGCTTAAAATATTTATTTTCCATTCTCTTATCAATTAATATTAACCCTTTAATTTATTCAGGCCTTGAGAAAATTATAGATTTCATCCGCTATTTGGAGTGAAGCCTTTCCATTTCCATAAAGCTTACCCGGAGAAAATTCTTTCTGCTTCAACAGTTGAGAAAAGGTTTTTAGTATGTCTCCTCTTTTCCAACCAGACAGGTAGTTATAGCCCTGATCTACCAATTCTTTCCATTCGGTTTCACTCCGGATGGTAAGACAGTACTTTCCAAAAAAATAAGCTTCTTTTTGCAAGCCTCCGCTATCGGTAAATATAAGGCGTGCTCCTTTCAGGTATTTTAACATTTCAAGGTAACCCAAAGGTTCCATAGTATTAAAATCCGGTCTTACTTTCAAGCCTTTAAGCTTTTTGGCTGTATGAGGGTGAACGGGAAAGCACACCGGCACTTGTTGATGAATTTCGTTAAGAGCAGATACTATTTCCTCCAACTTATGTGGTTCGGAAATATTCTCTTGCCGGTGAATAGTTGCTAATACATATTCATGATCCGGAACTGATATATCCGTCCCAGTGGATGTGTCGGAGAATTGACGGCTGGCATCAAACATTACATCACCACAAAGCTTAACCAAGGCTCCCGAATTTTTAAAACCTTCTTTTTCAAGATTATCTATTGCAGTTTTTGTAGGGCAAAACAGCAGTGAACTCAGCTTATCCGTTAATACACGATTCACCTCCTCCGGCATCTGCATATTATAACTTCTCAGGCCTGCCTCTACATGAGCCACAGGAATGTGCAATTTTGAAGCAGCAAGAGCTCCGGCCAGGGTAGAGTTGGTATCTCCATACACTAAAACCATATCCGGCTCTTGCTCCATCATGAGTTTTTCAAGACCTTCCAGCATTCGGCCGGTCATCTTTCCGTGCGACATGGTGTTAATCCCCAAATTGAATGCCGCTGGGGGCAAGCCCATCTGATCAAAAAATACTTGAGACATATTATTCTCGAAGTGCTGACCAGTATGCACTAATAATTCATCCAATCCATCCTTAGCTGCAATGGCTTTAGATACCACGGCAGCTTTTATAAACTGAGGTCTTGCACCAACTACGGTAAATATTTTCATTATGGCTTTAGTGCGCAGAATTGTATGTGGCCTGAATTATATATGTTAAGCTTTTTGAAAAGGATGCACACTGGCATCCAGCTTGGCCAATGGATGATAATCCCCTTTTAAGCCTATAGGTTCCTGGTGGCGTATATCATGTACAATCTTGATAGAAGGCAATGTTTCAGCTATTCTGAAACCTTCACCTCTCAGAATATCCTGGTAACTCCTGGTATGTAAGTCTGTAAAACCATCGCTGAACTCAAGCTCTTCGCCTTCAATAAGGATAGACCGGTAAGTGGTTTTACCTGTTTTTCTCACCTCATCAGGAATTGTTTCATTGTTGATGCTTAAAAACCATCTTACACGGGCCCGTTCCAATTCAAGATAACCAGAGGCACGATCATGTGTATGAACATGAACCGTGTTTTGTTTAGCCTCTCCAAAAACCCAGGTTAACATATCGTAAAAATGCACACCTATGTTAGTAGCTATGCCACCGGATTTGTGCATATCTCCTTTCCATGACGTATAATACCAGTGTCCCCTGGAAGTAAGATAGGTGAGGTCAACATCATAGACTTTATCGGCAGGGCCAGATTGCACCTTTTCACGTAAAGCTATAATTGAAGGGTGTAACCTCAATTGAAGAATTGAGTAAATATTTTTACCACTCTCTTTCTCAATTTCCTGTAATGCTTCAATATTCCAGGGGTTCAGAACTATAGGTTTCTCGCAAATCACATCAGACTGATTACGTAAGCCAAACCTTATATGGCTATCGTGCAAATAATTCGGAGAACAAACCGATACATAATCAATAGCATCGCCATTGCGTTTCAGCTTTTCAATATGACGGTCAAAACGTTCAAACTCAACAAAAAAGTCAGCATTGGGGAAATAGCTGTCCATAATACCCACACTGTCAAAAGGGTCAAGGGCGGCCACTAAATGACTACCTGTTTCTTTAATGGCTTTAAGGTGACGGGGAGCTATATAACCTGCAGCTCCAATTAGCGCAAACTTTTTCATTGCAATATTTCTTTAACTGTAATTATTATCTATTATTGAAACAATCGTCCAGGGCTTTGAAAATTCTTTCAAAGTCATTTTCACTAAGGTTACTTCCGCTCGGCATGCACAAACCTAAATCGAATAATTCTTCAGAGATACCGTCTCCTACATAAGGGTATTGTTCAAAAACCGGCTGTAAATGCATGGGCTTCCACAAAGGTCTGCATTCAATATTAACGCTTTCAAGGAACAAGCGTATATCTTCACGATTCAAGCCTTTGTTCTGCTCCGGGTTTATCAGGATGCAACTCAGCCATCGGTTGGAATAGCTTTCTTTGGCCTCTTCCTGAAAAAGAATGTTGAAACCTCTTTCTCTTTGAGCCTCAAAATATTTCCGGTAGCGCTCAAAATTTGCTCTTCTGGCACTTACCCGGTCGTTTAGCACCGTCATTTGTCCCCGACCTATTCCAGCCAAAACATTGCTAAGACGGTAGTTATAACCTATTTCTGAATGTTGATAGTGAGGAGCCGCATCCCGTGCCTGAGTGGCCAGAAACCTGGCTTTATGTATTAGAGCTTCATTTTCAGAGACCAAGGCCCCACCTCCACTGGTGGTAATAATCTTATTTCCATTAAAGGAGTAAATACCAAAATCACCAAAACTTCCGGTAAACTTATCATTGAATTTACTTCCCAGGCTTTCGGCAGCATCTTCAATAACCGGTATATCGTATTTTTCACCAATTTCCATGATGGCCTTCATATTGGCTGGCATTCCATACAGGTGTACCGGCATGATCGCTTTGGGCAGCTTAGCCTCTCCAAACTTACCGGCCAAACAGTCTTCAATGCCTTTTCGTAGAAATTCAGGATCCATATTCCAGGAGGATGATTCCGAATCAATAAAAACAGGAATGGCGCCTTGGTAAATAATGGGGTTTATGGTGGCAGAAAAAGTCATATCCTGTACCAATACATAATCACTTTCACCTATACCATAAAGAAGCAAAGCCAGATGTATAGCTGAAGTACCGGAGCTCAGGGCCACGGCATGCGAGACCCCGTTATAATCCTGAATATCTTTTTCAAAACCATTAACGTGCGGCCCCAGCGGAGCTATCCAATTGGTTTCAAAAGCTTCCGTAACTTTCTCTAATTCACCACCACCCATATGAGGGGACGATAACCATATTTTTTCATTCATAAATGTATATTCATTTGGCTGGCACTCCTTTATATGTTACAAACTGTGGCACATCACGGGTTACCACAGAACCGGCCCCGATAACCGCACCCTTACCGATACGAATTCCGGGAAGTACAGTGGCTCCGGTACCCAGATACACACCTTCTTCCAGGTGCACATTTCCACCTAAATTAACGGAAGGCATCAGTGAACAAAAGTCAGAAAGACGTACATCGTGACCAACAGTACAATTAAGATTTATTACACAAAAATTACCCACTTCAATATCGGTGGTAAGGATAGTATTGGCACAAATAATATTGCCGACTCCCATTGTTATGGACGATGAATCCTGAAGAATAGCAGATGGATGAATAATATTAGGATAGTCTAAGCCTTTGGGCATTCGTCCCAGTAGTTCTTTCCTGATTTTGGAGTCTCCCACGCTGATTCCGATGGAATAGCCGGTTCCCTCTGCCTGATGTATAGCAGGAAAACCCTTTTCTTCATTATCATCAAAAAAACCTCCGAAACCAAAGCCACTAACGGAAAGAATACTCTTTACTTCCTTTCCGAATCCGCCAGCTCCTATGAGTGAAATCACCCTCCCTTTTTCCTTCCCTATCGGTTTGGCCGGCACACCAACTACACTTGTATTATCTGGTATATCATTGATAACTACAGCTCCTGCTCCTACTGTACACCACTGGCCTATAGTTACACCTTGAATAACAGTCGCTCCTGCTCCAATATGTGTTCCTTCTCCCACACTTACACTACCACTAAGGGTTGCATTAGGACTTATATGTGCATAATCTTCAATTATACAATCATGATCTATTGATGCAGAGGTATTGATTATAACATGTTTACCAACTCTTGTAGAATTATTTATAGTAGCAGATGCCATGATCACAGTACCATCTCTTACCTGCACACCCTTATCCAAGTGGCTTGAAGGATGAACAGCTACCCCATACGATAAGGACGATAATTGTTCGCTGATCTGCTTTCGGATATGGTTGTTACCAATAGAAATAATAAAGGGGGATCCTCCCTTATATTTAGAGGCTTCAAGGACTTTTCCTAACCCCTTTATTCCCTGAAAGTTAGTAACAGCAAGGTTATCATCAAAAAAACCTTCAACATTCTCACCACTCTGATTGAGAATATCCACAATAACCTTTGCGTGTCCGCTGGCGCCTATAATAAACATTTAAGATCCTTTAAATTTTTCCATGGTTACTGAAGTGTTAGAGTTTACACCTTCTGACTTTATAACTTTAATGAGAGTAAGGTAAATAACTTTCAAGTCCAGAATAAAAGACAAGTGCTCCACATACCACACATCGTATTCAAATTTCTTTTCCCATGAAATACTATTCCTTCCTTTTACCTGTGCCCACCCGGTTATTCCCGGTCTTACTGAATGTCTTCTAAATTGTTCAGGTGAGTAAAGCTCCAAGTATTCTACCAACAGTGGCCTGGGGCCAATAAGACTCATATCACCTTTTAAAACGTTGATGAGTTGTGGTATTTCATCAAGTGAGGTTTTTCGAACCAGCTTCCCGATCCAGGTCAAACGGTCTCCGTCTGGTAATAGTTTTCCATCCTTATCCCTTTTATCGTTCATCGTTTTAAACTTGATGATCTTAAATACCTTTCCGTTTTTACCTGGTCTTTTTTGAATAAAAAAAGCGGAGCCCTGATTCGCTGCCATTAGAATCAGCAGTACTGGTAATGTAATGGGAAGGGTAAGAAATATTCCGAAGAATGCAACCAGTATATCCATCACCCTTTTGAAAAAAAACTTATACATCCTTTAAATGCTTGTATAATTTGTTGGCTAAACTGGCATAAGATAGATTGGCTTGCAAATATTGCGCTCCGTTTTTTCCCATCGCATCCAGTTCTGCCAAAGGCATGCGACTAAGTTTGTTCACCATGTCAGCCAATACCTGGGTGTTTTCTGCTTCTATGAACCAACCAATGTTGTGTTCATTTAACATAAAGGGATACCCATTATAAGGTGCCAGTATGGGCCGGGCTGCCTTCATGTAGTCAATCCATTTATTAGGGCTTATCCCAAAGCGATAAATAGGTTTGTTCAACCAGGGGTTAACCAAAACGTCCATCTCCCTGAGTAAATGCGGAAGTTCCTTTTTCGGAATATGTCCGAGAAAACGAATATTGGAAAGCTTCGAATACTTAGTATGATAATGTTCCCGCATGGGGCCATCACCAATAATCAGAAAAACAACCGATGGATTTTCACTATGCAGCTTTTGAGCCACTTCAAATAAATGATCCAGCGCATTAGCTTTACCTATAGTACCTGAGTAGCCTACTTTAAATTTTTCTTTTTCAGCACGGATAACCTCCAGTGCATTACTTCCCTTATCAGATAAACTTTCTTCCTGATACAACTCAGGGTCAAACCCCATGGGCAACCAGAGAAAAGGAGGCTCTTTTTTCATTACGGCCTCCACATGGCTTTTAGCGTTGGGTAAAGTACTGATAATCAAATCTGCGTGCGTGTAGCCCTTTCTTTCTACCCAGGCTAAAAATCGCACGGCCAGGTGCTTTTTGCTGTAACCTCCTATCTCTACCAGGGTTTGGGGATAAATATCCCTGATCTCTACTACCAAAGGTGATTTGGTTAAATACTTAAGAAGTATTCCATTCAGAAAGCTCAGAATAGACAGTGAGGAAACCATTATAACGTCTGGCTTAAACCGGAATAATGCCGGTAACTTTAACAGTATCAAAAACTCAAACCAAAGCCAGGAAAAAAGCCTTTTCACATTGAAACCTAAACCGGTTACCGGCCCGTTCAAGATCATGTTGGCACAGGTATTAAAAGTTTCAGTTTTTGACAAGCCCCAAAAAGAGGGAATATCGGGTACCATAGTAGACCTTGAGCTTACCAGCAATACTTGATTCTCTTCTATACGTGAGAAGTATTTAGCTAAGAAAAACTGCCGGCTTGGCACCCCATAATTAGGGTTTACGGCATATTTGGAAATAAACAGTAATCTCATTTTTCCAATTCCTTCAAAGCATTATTAAAGGAGATGAACTCATATCCGTCTTCCGCCAGGTGCTTGATCAACCAAGTATACCAATCCTTATATTCACTGTAGGTAGGGGAAAAATAAATATCATGGAAATTAATCACAAAGTAAGGCAGGTTCAACGCCTGCGCTTCGCTCAGCAATCTTTTACTTTCCTTTTTTGCCGAGGCCAGCTTACCACCCATAGGGGACAAAACGGTGGCATCCATTATAGAAATGGGTATTTCCCACATGCTACCCACCTTCCACGGTTGTTTAAGTGTATTATAAGTAGAGTCATAAGTAAACCCTAAAGCTTCCATAATAGGCAGGGTTGTTTCGTCTCTGCGTAAATAATGATTCCGGATACCTATAGCTGTATCAGATCCCATGAGTTCCAATAAGCGTTTCTTTTCTATGGTAAGGTTCTTCTGAGAGTTGTAATTAATACCATGCAAGCCCACCTCAACCCCGGCTTCCTGAAGATATGTAATGTAAGGTTTGGCTTTTTTGTAATTATAGGATAAGCTCAGGGCGTTATCCATGCCAAAGAAGAAAGTTTCCTTTATCCCAAACTGCATATTGAATTCATGTAATTCACTGATCCGCTCCAAACGATAGCTAAAAGATCGTTTTAAGAATTCCGATGCCGAGAGGTCCCCTTTTAAAACCCCCTTTAAGCCCTTTACTATAAGCCCAGGATAAAAGCGGTCCCGCCAATGCTCGCTTAAAGTCAGATGATCTACGTCATGCGAAACAATAATCTTCAAAACGCTGGTACTTTGTAATTAAATTGATTCTTTTTTGAGAAAGACACTCTTTATTTCAAGAGTTTATCACGATATACATCAATTAAAACCTGCTTGGCCATATCCCAGTTATACGTTTCGTTAACCAGTTTGTAACCCTTGGCTGCCTGAGTTTTAAGTTTTTCAGGATTTTGAATATAAGCCATTACTTCTTCGGCTATATTTTCAATACTCAGCGGGTCAACCGTTGTACCTACATTGTTGCTGTTTATAAAGTTAGCCAGATTAGGAAAGTCAGAGGTAATAACAGGCAAGCCATTACCTAAGTATTCAAATATCTTTACAATGCCTTCTCCTGTGCAATAGGTGAAGTTTATGGACGGCTCATATAAAGCCACGCCTATACTACCTTTAATCAGGTAATTTTTTACCTCAGTCCAATCTACCTTACCGTGGTAATCGATATAGCTTCTTGAGCGGATCAGTTTTTCCAGATCAGGATCAGAACACGGCCCGATTAAACTTAACCGAAATGGTGCATCTACCTTGTCCAGGGCAAAGATCAAACGCTCTACTCCCCTGGCCTTATTTACCCCACCGGCATACACTATTGTGAAAATATCCGGTTTTTCAGGAATACGATCAGGCAAAAAACTTTTGGGAGGATAATTCCCGAGTACCAGTTTATTAGGATTGTTGTAGCGGTTATAGATATAGGAATCGGCACATACTATATAGTCCAGCTTATTACAAATGGATTTTTCCAGTTTATCCCAGGCCTGTGCTATAATGCCCTTGAAGGGCAAGCCGGTAGCGAGTATAGAGCTTTTGTAATCTTCATGTACATCAAACACTACTTTTTTGCCTTGTTTATGGAGTTTCCTGGCCAAAAAGATTAATTCCGGATCATGCATATGATATACATCAGCATCAACACGCATGCAAAGCTTGAAAAGCTTGTTAATGGCCGTAATTCTCTTGAGCTTTCCGGTTATGGGAGGGATTGAGATATGCTTGAATCCAGGGTGTTCAAACGCAAATGCCGGTGGTTTGGAAAGGTAAGTTACGTTCCACCCTTCATCCAGAAATGACTTTATTTGCTTGTGAAATATTCTATCGTCATTAAAGTCATGTGCGGAGGTAACCACACACAATTCTACCTTCTTAGTTTTCATTTCTTATAAAAGACTTTTGTAAAACTGCAACGCTCTTAAACTTATATCTGTCCGGTTTCTTTCTTCCTAAACTTTCAGAAGCTGCCAATAGGATTAGTACTATTAAGGGTTCTTATGAACCGCAAAGATTTCCTTGTTTCAATTTCAGGATATGGACAAACGCTGACTTTTTACCGATAAAATAAAAGACAGTACTCTGAAAAGTCCGTGATCATTTGCCTTATTCACATCTTTCAGATCCTTTAACAAAGTATCTTTCTTTATAATACCTCCCAGGCTATCCATTTCGGACTCCAGATACGGTTGCACTTTATTCAACCATTCACCTTGTGGGGTATCAAATCCTATCTTCCTGGTTTGCCAGATCACTTCTTTGGGAATACTATTTTCAAAGGCTTTTCGCACTATGTGCTTGGTCCAGCCATTCTTTATTTTCTCCTGAGGTTTCAGGTTCAGCGAGAAGTTAACCAGCCTCTGCGCCAAATGAGGTACCCTTGATTCCACGCTATGATACATGGAATTACGATCTGCATAGCGCAAGAGGCGCGGAAGGATAAACCGGTTCAATTCATCTACCTGTTTTTCGGCAATACCCTTAATGGAATAAAAGTCAGCTACTGCGTCTTCGTCAAAATTGGAGAGGTATTCCCGATCTACATACTTACTAAATTCATTGAGTTTTTTGGCTTTTACCAGCTTATATGAATTAAAGTACAGGTTACTGAGTATGGGATAGATCAGTGACATTTCCTGTCTCTTTACCGCCCAGTACCACTCCCTTAGCATACCATCAATCCTGAAATTCATGAGGTTTTGAAGAATAATCCGCTGTGCCAGGCGGGGATAACCGATATACAATTCATCTCCACCCTGACCATCCAACATTACTTTGCAACCTTCTTTACGGGCGGCTTTCATAATGTTATACTGTGCAAAAATGGAAAGTGAACCGAATGGTTCTTCCATATATTCTACCAACGATTTAAAATCTTCCTGAAAAGACTCAAAGGTAAATTCCGTAGGAAGCCACTGAAGGCCTGCGTTGTTGGCAATACGTGAAGCAAATTCCGATTCGTCATTCTCAAAGCCGGGTGCCACATAGGTCAAAGCTTTAACCTGGCCTTTCTTTTCCTGTAATTCACCGGCACATACAGCAATAATACCGGAATCTATTCCGCCAGATAAGCTGGTTCCTACCTGCACATCAGACCGCAATTGCCTTTTAACCACATCACTCATTAGCGCTCTGTAGCCTTCCGGAGTAGGTGGAAAATCAGTTGAGTCCGGGCTTGATGGGTTAAAATACCGGTTTACCTGGCATTTGAAGTTGTTGAGATCAATGGTAAGACTATGCCCGGGTTGTAATTGCTGAATGTTATTGAAAAATGTTTGATCAGAAAAGTCAGACATTCCGAACAGTAAAAAGGTACTGGCCTGTTGATTATTTACACCATTAGCCGAAGATTTCATCTTCCGGATCACTTTTGGCTCTGAAGAGAATACCAGACCGGTTTCATCCAGAAAATAATACAGCGGCTTTATACCCATATGGTCTCTGAACAGATGCACTTTATTGGTTTTCTGATCATAAATAGCACCGGCAAACATTCCCTCCAAATGCCTGAACATCTGCATACCGTGCTCCAGGTACATCTCCAATAAAACTTCCGTATCTGAATTACTTCTGTATTCTCTGTTGCTCAGCTGAGACCGTAATTCTATATAATTATAAATTTCTCCGTTAAACACAATCGTTGTTTCCTTATCACGGGAATAGAACGGCTGATTGGCTGAGGTGCTCAAATCTATAATGGCCAGGCGTGTGTGTACAAATTCAATGGCGGTTGTTCTGGCCTCCCAGCGGGCATAACCGTATGAATCAGGGCCCCGGTGACTTAACAGCTGAGATGCGTTTTCAACAAATTGTTGTTTCTCCTCACCGTCCAGTAGGCGTCCTTCAAAATCAATGTAACCCGCTATTCCGCACATATCTTTTTGTAAAAATTGAAATAATGTTGGACAAAATTTTCTGAGTTAAAATGAGCTTCAATATGAGCTCTGGCATTAATACTAAAGCGCTTGTAATTATCTTCATTCTGAGCCATCTCAAGAATGTGACCAGTAAGCTCAGGTATATTTCCGGCTTCAAATAAAAATCCGGTATGATTATCCCGTACGCTTTCAGGAATACCACCCACCCTGGCACCTATCACTGGTTTTCCGCAGGCCTGGGCTTCCACTGATACATTGGGTAAACCATCTTGTCGGCTGGGTATAATTACGCAATCTGCCTTATGGTACTCTTCAATAACTTCTTTCTTACGAAGCGGCCCCAGGGCTATGAAATTTTTCAGATCTCTTGGATCGCAAAGCTTTTCTATTACCTCATCTACTGCGTCCGGTCCTCCGAATCTGAGTTGAATACGGTCCAGGCCTTTTTGTGATACCTGTGTCCAGGCTTCCAAAAGATCAATGCCACCCTTCAGGTTTCGGCCTTCTTTAAATTTATAATTGGCCAGACCGCCCAGGTAAAGAAGTCTAAACTCTTTCTCTTGATTGTGCTCTGGCTGGAATTTAGAAAGATCAACACCCCGATATATGGTAGTACTCTTTCCCTGAAAATCCGGATAGTAGTTATTAAACAACTCTGCCAGCATATTACTGTTAAAACTGGCTCCGTCTAATTTGCGCTGCCAGTTTACAATCCACGGTTTGTTGCGATGATCATGTAATTCACTTACCAAATCTGTTCCGATAAACTGGGTTAACAGCTTCCAGTTGTAATGCTTTTTAATTTTACTGAACCACACCCCAATTTCGCCCTGTACGCAATGAACCAGATCATACTGTTTCAGCTCTTTATGCAAAAATGTCCTAATAAAAAAGGGGTACCAGCTAAAATGAAAACTGGTCCAGTTTACCTGCCAAGCAGGAACAGTGGGAATGCTGATAACTATATAGTGGTACTCTTTACGTTTCTCTTTGTGAACAAGTTTACGCCCTGGCTTCCAGTACCTGAATTGAAGTACCGTAAGCTCCGTAACCTTCCCTATGGCTTTAGCTGCCACCTCGTTAAAAACACCACTCTGCGGATTATCGGGAGTTGGAAACCCCCCAACCGCCATCAGCACTTTCATTTATATTCTTTTAAAACTTTACTTCTCACCATAATAGCCATGGCTCTTAAGCGATTAAAGGTGCTGCTTTGATATTGGTCAAATCTTTCCGAATATGTCAGTAGCTCGCTATTGTTTTCCAGCTTACCAATTATCTCCAGCTGGATGGTATGCAAAGCATGATACTTCATACTGGCGATATAGGGTTTTTGCCCCTCAGTATCGCTTACATGATAGTTACTCCAAAATTTCCGGTCAAATTGTGGCATTATATAAAGTAAACCATCCAATATCTTTTTCTTTAAACCTGAAAGTTCACCCGTTAGCTGGTGGTATTCACTCAGGCCCAGTACCGCGAAAAGAGCTCCGTTCAGGGTATGACGTAAAGGTTTAAAAGGGTATTCTTCCAACCATATAAGATCATTGGAAATTATATACGCCACGCCTCCCTCCACATACTCTATTTCATAGGCTGGGAACATTTTCCCGGCTGCTTCAAGCCATTTCTTATCTCCGGTTAACTGGTAAAGGCGAATAAACAAGCAAGCTGCCTGCCCCTGGTCCATTGCGGATGCCACTCCGGTATGTGCAGCAGAACCTGGCTCGTAGGCTTTTAATAATAAACCCTTGCCGGTATTGTCTGCGGTATTAAGGATGTATTCCCCTTGTACCAGTGCTTCCTGTAGTGATGGGGCAGTACCAGTTCTTAAATGTTCTTGTACTTTGGCTATTCCGTAGGCCTGAATCATGGAGTTGGAATAAACCCAGTCTCCGTCTATCAACTGGATAGGCACCCCATCTTTATCAAAATTCCTGAAATGAATACCACTAAGCAGATGGTAAAAGTCTATAGGGTAATCCCAACACTTTTCAGCCAGCTCCGGTTTAATCTCGTCCGGTGAGGACAATTTGAAATAGGCTTCATCGGACTGTAAGTAAAGTAATCCCTTTTGAAGTAATTCTATATAATTCTTAATTCTCTCCTTCATAAAGGCAATGTAACTATTGCTTTAAGTGGCAAATCGCATTTTTGAACGGCCTTGTTTTCCAGAATAATTTTGGGGGCCGGGGAACTCATCTTTTAAATATGTCTACCCACTGAGGGTTTAACTTTCTAATTTTCGTAAAACCAGTGGCTGCTTACCTCTCCCGGTTTTTTCAATTTCATCCACCAGCTTGAATTCGATTTTCACACTGCCGCCCAAACGCTTTTTTAAGTGGTTCTCAATAAGTTCTAATTCTTCCCCGGTACCAGCAGTACTATAGTCATGAAAAACAATAATCTTGTCTTCCTTTTTTTGAATAAATTGTAACTGCCCGGTTAAGGTGAGGTCTTTCAAAAAACCAGACAACTGAGTGGCTTGCAGCTTTCGGCCTTCATCCCCGGAAAGAAAATCCTGAGACCGTCCGATGAGTTTGGAAATATACTGAGACCCTCTGCCGCAAGAACATGCCTCACTGCTTAGCACACCAATGTCACCCAGTTTATAACGGATTAATGGCATGGCTATATTATCAAGGTCAGTAACCAAAAGATCTCCGGGTTCATCAATTACAGGTTTTCCGTTTTCGTCCACCGTTTCTACAATTACGTGTTCTTCGCATACATGTAGATTCTGGTGTTCACACTCAAAGGCGATGGCACCTATTTCATTACACCCGTAGTAGGTATATACTTTACCATGATAATGTTCTTCAAGTGCCTTACGCTGGTGATCATATAACATTTCGCCAGTGGAAATGATAACAGGGATGGAAATATCCTTCTTATTGCTGGTAGCTTCCATAGAAGCCAGTAAGCCGGTTGCAAAACCTTCCAGAGTTTTCGGTTTAAACTGGCTGATCATCTTTGATACGGCATCCATATCTTCTTTTGAACTGGGGAAGGCATCACCTATTTTCTTGTTTCCCATCCGCATCCTGAGGTTACCCAAAAATGAAGCACTACCAAAAGAGAACAGGTGCACACCGCGTACTCCCGGAGCAGCTCCCCATGAAATCCTGGCCCGCCAAAGTGCGGCTCTTATGATCTCATCACATTCTATACTCCTTCTTATGGTAAGAGGATAACCAGTGGTTCCACCGGTAGTGGCTACAATGTATTCCTCTACTTCTGCAGACCACATTTCTTCTCCCCTCTCTTTGGCTATTTTTTTGGTAAGGATGGGCATTTTGGAAAGCCTGCTCTGCTTAAACTCCTCCTCAGTTATCTCTCTAATGACTTCTGACCAATAGGGCACCGTGTTCTTAGCAACTTTTTCAAGCGCCTTATATTTGGTAAACTGAAAATTCAATATTTCCTCTCTGCCCAGAAATTCGGTCTTTTTCAATTGCTTCAAATGCCTGATGGTTCCCTGATAATGATTAAGGGAAAGTGCAGCCAGGCTGATTTTATCGGAAAGGCTTAATATCATGATTCTATTTACTAAGTAGTTGGCTTCAATTGGTTGGGTGGAGTTGAAGCGGCTGGTGCATACTTTTGATAATGCATATTTATTATGGCATATGAAATACCTACCATTACCCAAAAACCACGGTCAAATAAGAAGATTAGTCCTCCGAAAAAACCCATGATGATCAACGAGAGGAATATAGAAAATATAGCGGCAGCCAGCAGTTTCGAGCTTCGGGGTAAATAGGGCTTTCGGAAAAACCTGAATACCGTAAAAAAGAATCCGGTTAATAAGATGAGGGATGCTACAATACCAAAAAGACCGGTTTCTCCAACAATAACACTTATTGTATCATGCGCTCCATAATGCTGATTCAAAACTACATTGGTTCTGTATAAACCCACACCCGTAAGAGGATAATCAAACAGTAGGTTCACCGCATCTTTTTGCTGGTTCTTTCTAAAGTCATTTCTCTGATCAAAACGTTCTGCGGAATAATCATCATTATCAACATTTAAGAGCCTGCTTCTGGTACCTTCAGGGGCCAGGGCATATAAACTCCAGGCACCGATAAATATGATAACTGCAGCCGGAGCGATGTACTTGGTATAGCCTCTAATAAAAAACAACACTATTATCAGAAAGATGCCGCTGGCTATTAATATACCGTAAAAGTTGGTTCTTGAGGCTGAAAGCACCAGGCCCATAAACGAAATAGCCAAGGGTATTAAAATAAGTTTATTCTTAGCCTGGTTATGAATTAGAAACAGGAACGAAGAAAGTATACCAATCCGGCCTAAAATACCCAACGAGTTGGTTCCCCCTCCCAAGGCATCAGCCCGCACCAGGTTCAATTCTTCATTTACCACGGATGGCGCCTCGGCCCCAAAAACTGAGAACAAATCAATCCCCACCATAAAAGCTGCAGCAGGAAGAGAGGCCATAGCCCCTGAAATGGCAAATACAAACAGGATGGCGTCCAGTCTTTTCTCATTCGTTAAAATGTTTTCCAGCATCAGGGCCAATAATACCAAAAGCAAAATAGTACTAAAACCATCATAGGCCTTTGCAGCACCTGTAGATAAAGTCCATGAAAGTGTACCCATAAATAAGGCGAGAATCAACCAAGTGGCATTTTTCAAAAACCTTGATTTACGCAGCCTTTTCACCGCTGAAGGTGTACGAACCAGGTATATAAACCAAATAAGGAAGGTAACTACCCCCATTATTCGTCCTACTTGAATCGATTCAAGGTTAAATAAAGGTTCTATCGGCCTTAAAAACAAAACGATCAAAATACCCCATAGTGGGTCCTTAAAGGTTTTATAAACAACATACAGAAGAAGAGGAAAAGCCAGCAGGGCTATAATAATTGCCATATCTATCTTATCTCTTTGAAATTTTTGACACCGAAATAACCCTCTCTATTCTCATCATCCCTTTCTTCTTAATCACCGATCATTACAATTTTAGCGTCCGCTTCAATAGTATCATAAATTTTTGAAACCCAATTCACCGTTTCTCTCCCTTTGCTATGTATTGAATTTGAAGATACCCTATAAGACACCAGGTTAATATCTGCCGGCACTACCTGACTAAGGTTTAACAATGCACTGGTAAATAAGCCCAGGATATAAGCCGGCTTTTTATCCATAAGTAACAATTCAATTTCCAGTGGGTATTCGTTTCTTACAATGGTATAATGAAAATCCGCAGTATTCTGAAATTCCGGGGGATGAGCTTCACCCCGGTGAGGCATATAAACTATATTTTTCACCCCTCTTTCTTTAAGCCAGACAATTGAGTTAGAGATAGCCTCTTTAAAATCACTTGCCGTGATCATTTCCTTATCCACAATATTGGAGCCTATCAGTATGGCAGATTCTTGGTCTACCACAGAATTCTTTATAACTGACTTGGCCAAAGGATACTCATTAGCGGTAACCTGATCCCCTTCAGGAGACTGGGATACTTTACTATTGGTAAAGAAGTGTATATTTTTAACCGAAGGCTTAAGTGGTGGAAAAACACCGTTTTTTAAATACTCTACCAAAAAGTTAAGATCATTTTTTACATGATACTTCCTGTGGAAGGTTCCTGCAATACGGGTATTAAGAATATCCAGAGAGGCAGTTCCATCATCAACAGCTACCAGGTTTACTTCCCCGCTATTGTTAAAATTTCGAAGTAAAATGGAATAAATGAGCGGATCGGTCAAATTACCCAACACCAGCTCTGTAAAACGTCCCTTCTTTAAAAACCGTAAGATCTGGTTTACAGGGCTGTCTTTATTCAGCACACTGGAAGATAAACCGCTGAACTGCGAAGTATCTATTAACAGCGTTTCTTCAAAATCAAAATCATAAAAAACCTTATCCCTCAAATCCGTGATCTGCTTATGATACATACTGGCTATTATCAATGCTTTAGCACCATTCCTGCCTTCGTAACGCAGGTATTCAAGGGCGTTCCACAGCTGGGTATTATTTCTGATAATAAGACAGGTAGACATTTATTTTGATTGAAAGTAAATAGCTTTCTAAACGGACCGAAGTTTTTTATAAGGTGCCGTGGTAGTTGTACGGAATAAAACGGATACCATTGGTTTCTGCTGCTTCCTTATCATTCACAGAATCTCCTATCAGACAGCACTCATTTTTATCGGCTTGCTCCAGTTCCAGCAGCAACTCCACTAGTTTCTTTTTAGGTACGGGAGACCCGTACACCCCATTAAAATACCTGGCAATATCCAGTTTTTCCGTAAGATATCTAAGTTCAGTTTGATCCGACCCTGATACGATAAACTGTCGGGTAGCGGGCTTTTCCTTCTTTACCCATTGCATGGCTTCATTTATCAGCAGGTCAGGATTCACCAGCAGACTCTTCATAACACTGGAGAACTGGCTGGCCAGATCATTGATCTCATCATCTTTAACCGGTCTTTTCAAAATGTTCTCAATGAAGTACCGGAACTTATTGTATCTGGATAAACCTCCGTTTCTGCGGTGATAGGCTAAAAGCTCTTCAACCTGGGCTTCAGGGTATTCTTTTAAAACCTTTTCAAAGCCTTTGTCCCGGATAGACATAGAGTCCATTATCACTCCATCAAAATCCCAAAAGATGAATTTATACTGACTTAATAGCTCAATCTCATTCATAAAACTTCAGCATTCCTTTAGCAAATTCATAATCTTCCCACTCATCAATATCAATTCCGGACATCTTAGAAACCACGTGCTTATAAGGGTTTGGACCGATAAAGTATTCACGTTTAAGTATCTCTTCCTTTGGCATCATATAAAGGCCATTGGTAACACGGTATATATCCGGTAAATCCTGACTGATGGTATGGTTCTTATCCGCCTGATAATTCAGGGGTGCATCCTTATTCCACAAATATTCTTTTATAAGATTGACTGAAATAAGGGAGTCAAAATTATGCTTTTCGGCTACTTCCTCCATAAAGCGTTCAAAGGCTTCTTTATATTCAGCCGGCTTCATTAGCGGAACTACCACCGTAACCCAGGCAATATGTTTGCGGGGAATCTCTTTTACAATACCGGTAATTACTTCTGAAAAGGTAGCCTCATGGCCCTTACAGAGGTAAGGATCACGATGATGGATGCTTACCCCGCGTTCCGTAGCCATCTGTTTTAAGCGTTCAGAGTCGGTACTTACAAAGATGTTCTCCGGCTTTATAACCTCTTTCAACTGTTCCAGCTTCCATTCTAAAAGGTTCATCCCTCCGGTAAAGGGCAAAACCACTTTGTCTTTGATACGGGTACTCCCCTCTCGAACGGGAATGACCACGCCAATATCATTAAAGTTGTTATTCATGATTTATATTGTTGAACAGGCGTTCCTGAATATTTCGGTGTCTACTGAATAGGCCAGAAATTTAAGCCCACTGGACAGGAACCATTCCTTTCGGGATGGATCATCGTAAAAAGTACCTACATATTTGGATTGCTTTTCAGCTTTCTTAGCGATGCTGGCCAGGGTATTCAGTATCTTATCATTATAAATATCTCCGGAAATACCCATGGACTGAGATAGATCATACGGTCCAATAAAAAGAATATCAAAGTCAGGAAGAGCCAGGATCTCATCAATATCATCCAGACCTTGCTGCCCTTCTACCATTAAAATGAGAATGCTCTCATTGCTTTCCTTAAAATATTCATTTCTTTCCGCATTGCCATATTCCGCTGCACGCACAAACCTGCATACACCTCTCATTCCCCTGGGTGCAAAACGGGCTGCCTTTATAGCTTTTTTTGCTTCCTCCACAGAACCAATATTAGGTACCTGAACACCCAGTGCTCCGGTATCCAAAGCTTTTGAGATCATGGAAGGCTCATTGGCCGCTGTTCTTACCACCGGTAACATAGTGGTGCGTTCGGTGGCCCTAACCAGATTTTCTATGGTTTTAAAATCTGCCGGACCGTGTTCCATATCCAGAATACTAAAATCCAGGCCAGCATACCCGGCCGATTCTATAAAAGCCGGATCGGTAGACTTTGCGAAGATCCCTTTTGCATGACCATCGGAAAGTTTCTGGCGAAAACTCCTGATCTTATCTGGTATCATATTTAAAAATCACTTTGAAGAAGAGCATATATGGAGCTCGGTTCTAAATTATCGTATCGCGAAGGTGTTATAGCCTGAACCGGGTTCTTGCTTTTTTCAGCGAAACGATTAAATAAATATTCGTTCTCATTGTAGAGGTCTTGTTCCTTATGGCTCATGCTACCTCCGTAACCGTCATAACCGGTTATCCATATATGGTCTACACCCAGGTCAATAGCAGCCTGTAACCCAAGCGCTGTATGGGAATCCTTGAATTTGTCGGTAAACTTTACTTCCTTTAACTGGTGCGCCAGATTTTCAACCGGCTTGGGAATATAAGTACCCATTTTACGCGGGTAAGGTGGTAAGATGCACTTTCCGTGAAATCTTTCAAATAATTCCAGGGAGCGCTCCAGCCTATGTCCTTCATTACCTACCAAACAATAGTATTGTGGCACATATACATCCTGAAAGTATTGGGCATTGGTAGAACTGGCATGGATGAGGCAGATATGGCCTTTCTGTTGGTTGATAAACTGTTTAATGGCATCTATATGATGTGCCACAGAAGGACCACCACCAATAATCATGGCGTTACTGTTTGGCGAATGATCTTCAAAAACCGGTAATTGTTGGTTATCTGCCTGACCTTGTTTTTGATTGTGCAAAGCCCGGACAATACTGTTTAGCGAATAGGAACGGTTGGTAACCCAGTCCATCACATCCTTTTGTGGTAATGAACTGGCACCGGATACCATATAGGCTAGTTTGGTGCCCCAATCGTATTGCTTTTGCATGGTTTCAAACTCACCGGTAACGGTACTGAGCGCGTTAAAGTCCACATCCACTCCTTTTTCCGTAGCCATCCAGGTAAGCCACAATTCCGTCTTCAGGTTCCCTGCGCCACGGCCCATTCCCGTGATGGTACCATCTATGATCTCACAACCATTTTCAGCAGCCGCCATGCTATTGGCGAAACCAAGCTCCAGATTATTATGACCATGATAGCCCAATGCGGTACTTTCAAAATCAGGACGCAATTCCTTAACGAAACTGCTCACTTCATGAGGGTATACTCCACCGTATGAATCTACCAGGTTAAAACAGTCTACCTCACCATCAAGGGCTTTCATTTTCTTAATGATGTCGGCATTTCCGATCAAAGCAGAAAGGTACATGAGGTTAAAAGCAACCTCCAGGCCCCGCTCCTTAATGGCGCGGGCTAATTTTACGGCTTCATCAAAGCGCTCAGGCTTTACCGCAAGGCGCACCATATCAATATGTTCTTTTATGGGATCTATAGCCGTGGTAAGATCTTCAACCGTGGTATCCACCTCGTTTAGCATTACAGCTATTTTTTTGGATGGCGCCAATTGGCGAATCCAGGCCAAGCGGTATTCCGGTAAATGGAAATATTCTCCGTGGTAACCTCCTCCCGGTTTACTTCTGTAGCCTACCTCTAAAATTTCAACAGGCAATTGTTCCATTGCCCGCAAGTATACCTCTACTAAATCCAGGTTAAAATCCCAGTTGGTATAATACCCTCCGTCTCGCAGAGTACAATCTAAGAACTTTGTCATTTGCCTTATATATTATTTATTAATAGTTCTGGTAAGAATCTTCTTTACGTGCTCTACAAAGCGCTGCGTTGATTTTCCATCGTTTTTATAACACTCTGCTTCAAAAGCCTGTTTTCTTTTTTCTCGATCCAAGCCCGGATCATTAACATAACTGGAAATCCAGCGGTCCATTTCTTCAAAAGAGCCTACCACTTTGACTGCTCCTGTATCAAACAGCTTTTTTAAGTGGATGTATTTCCCGATGCGCTTTACGGAGCGCCACTCCGGCCAGTCTTCTATATCAAACAGGGTGATAATAGTGGGTTTATCCATCATGCAAGACTCAATGGCTATAGTGGAGCCTGAGTTAAAACAAATGGAGGCACCGGCTAAAAGGTTAGACAAACGCAGCATGTCTTCATCTTTCATATACCACGTTAAAAGGCTGTTATCAAGATCAGGAAGGTCAATAGCTACACGTGAAGATTTTAAAGACATTAGCCGTTCAGTCCAGCTAAGGTCTGAAAAGCCTTCCTGAAAGTTGTGCATATGCGGACGTATGATCATCTGCATATCCTCGCCATAGGTATTGGCCTCTATTTTAGATACGAGCCATTCTATAATATCAATTTCATTAGGTGCATAATAGGAAGCGCTCATGGTAAAGAAGAAGTAAGGCTTACTTCCGCTGAGTCCCAGCTTCTCCAGCCAATGACTGTACTGAGGTTGCTGCATGATCTGATGATGCACATCAAAGTGCGTTACCCCGGTAAGGTGTAAACTCGCATCAGGCACCTTATAATATTCCTTGAGTTCCTCATTCATTACAGGCCCCCAGGTGAGGTAATTATCAGCCAGCTCAGGGAAAATTCCTTTGGCAGTTATGTTATCCCAGCTGAGCACGTACATAATGCGTTCAATTTTTAAACGCCTGGCTGCATTTAAAAAATAGGTTTCCATAATATCTACGGGACGGGTAGAAACAATGGCATCGGGTTGCAATTCCTTTAGCAGGTTGATAGCATTTTGATCTTTGAACTTCCGGTATTCAAAAGACCTGAAAAGGCCTTTGAGAAATGGTGCTACCCTGAATAAATAGGACGCAGCATGGTATATGCGTACCATCATTTTACGCTTGGCGGAATATTGATCTTCTACCAGCAACCTTTGGTGCTTTTCCCATAAAGCCGGGTTTTTACGGATATTCTGGTGCACATACCTCCTGAACATTTCCAGGTGGTGCAAGAAACTGGATTGGGGAGGTGTATAAAGGGCCAGTGAAGCACCCTGCTCTTTCAATTGCCTTTGCAGTTCCCCCTCAGGATCAGCTTTAGCAACCACCGTTACTTCAATCCCTTTATCGGCTAATTTGGATAAGAGGTTGGTCTGAAATGCTCCTCTGGCCGTATGGCCGTGTGATATTAAATAAACAATTTTCATTTAAAGGAAATCAGATTCTGCATTGCAAAAGAAAGGGGATTTTGAGTTTTGGCTAAGCATTAAAGCTTATTATTTTTTTCCTTTCTTCACCATTTCCATAATTCCGTCTACCGGTAAGCGAAGGTTAAAATTCCGTACCATATCTTTCTTCTCAAACCCATACCCTTCCTTGAATTTATTCAGGTGAGCATCACTCTCCACCCAATCCCCATATACAATGGTTTTACATTTTTTCTTGTTGATGGCATAATCCAGTACCGAAAAAACCAAAGCATCATTGGGGTAATGCTTTAAATAATCTGAATGGCTCTTGGCCGCCCCCACCATGCAAAGGTCACCTACAATGGTAACATGGAAATAAGCAGCCACCTTATCTTCCTGGAAAGCCAGCCAGAAGTCCCTGTCTTTCATAGGCGCCAGTCTCAGAATGTAGTTTTTCCATTCCTCAAAATTATTCTGATAATACGATACGGGTTTTCCGTCCCCGGTTCTTTCCCTGGCGCTTATCACTACATCTTTCAATTGATCAATATAGGGCTCAACATTATCTACCCTAACGATCTCATTGCGTTTTAAACCCCTTCTTACTTTACTGCGCCTGTTTGAACTCAGGGTTTCAATATCAAAAGCTTCAGAACCCACAGCCATGTGCATCATACAACGAACCCTGGGATTTTTGGGCTTATCATTGGTATAATGACTATAACCCGCCAGTGAGTTTTTTAATTTAGGCTTAGAACTGCCAATGCCAATGGCTTTAAAAGGAATAGCTGATTCACAAAAGAACCCGGAGCGCTGGATCCACCATTCGCCCTGATTATAATGAACCTTATTTCCCAACTCTATTTCCTGATTTGCAAACTCTTCTTCAGTCATTTTAATGGAATATTGCTGTACGTTGACTTAATTATTATGATATGATTATTTATAAGAACCTGGAAATCAGATCACCTATTCCGAAAATATTAAATTTGGTAGACCTGAATCTCAGTACTTGTTCTCCCCCCATCTGGCGGTAAAATTCCTCCACCCCTTTCAATGTAGAACCTTCAAAGTCCAGTATTCTGCCTGATTCCAGCGTTTTTTGCGCCAAAATGAAGGTCAGGAGAAAATTAGCCTTATTCAATAAGCTGTTGCCACTTACCTCTGTACTGGCATTTACAATGTGATAAGCTCTGTAGTTATCGTGTGGCGCTATACATCCTGCCAGGTATTGCCCTTGTTTATCCTGAATGGAAATGGCCGTCCAATGACCGGCAAGGGCTTCAGAAGCACAAAGCTTTTCGATAATACCAATGTTGGCGTTGAAGTTATTTCTTCTGGCTACCTCAACCTGCATGTCTCGAATCCTGGCTACATCCGGATCTGTATTAATGATGAGTTCTCCCTCTTCAACCAGCTTAATAAGTTTTTTAATGTATCTCGCTTTACTTTTATGAACATCTCCGATATTGAAATCTTTCTTTCTTACCTGATAGGTAATACCCGGTCTGGAAATGTACTTATCCCACATATAGGGTATAATGTCCAGATTATCCGCGTAATTGATAAAGTCAATAACCTGAGATTTACCGAGATGGCCGGTTAGAAAAGATATAAAAGACCGGTAGTTAGTGAGATCTTTATGGTCTTGCAGTTCTCCGGTCCATAGGGGTGAAAATACCGGGGTGTAAGGAGGAATATTAATTCCTTTGAGACGCTTTTTCCGTGTTTCGGTATATATAAAGCCTCCCAGAATTTCTTCACCTTCCACACTGTATATAAGCCGGGGCTGTCGGTCAAAAATGCTTAACCATTTACTGGTTTGGAACAGTGTTCCTTTGGGAGTAGACAAAACGAACTTGTCCCAGTTTTTCAATTCCTCCTCCGTACGTGCTACTACTATATCCATATCGGACTTTTGGGGGTTTACAAGAAAGGAGTACCTCTTTCTCTGAAAATGATGGCCAGTCGTTCTTTGCCCTCTTGTCCTTTTAACCTGCGGTGGTAACCATTAATGTCAGCCATCACAAAAGTATTTTCGTTGACATTCATTACCGTTTCTTCAAGGTTCCGTGCTTTTAATTCCTCTTCGGTAATTCGTCTTGACCGGTCCGGAACCTCTTTAATACTGTTCTCATACTCATATTTCATTTTGAACCGGTCATTATTCCTTGACCTCATGAAATAGGTAAGGGGTCCATGTTCCATAGAAATATCGTTGAGGTAAAGCCAGGCTTTGTAAGAACTGTAAAAAACATCGGAATGAATCTGAGTTTCAATGTCTTCTTTTTCCTCACTTCCCTGCAACAAATATTCAATTTGTGCCATGGCCTGTCCACCTTTTTGTGTAAACAACAGGGGCTTGCGGGTGGCAAACTGAAACATAGTAGTTACGAACCTGGAAGCTATCAACTCGTAAAGAGCAGGTTACTTGTTTTTATCCAGGTCAAGGATATTGATCAGAACTTTCTTATTGGTTCCAAAATACCTTTCACTTCCCAGGGCAATATCATCCTTTAGTGCCAGTTTGGCTTCGGCCTTTACTTTTGTGTAGAATTCCTCTTCCAGTAAGTTGTTTTTTATAAGGGCACCGTCTTCATTAAATTTTTCGATATCCTTTTTGAAATCAGGATCATAAGCAGGCATCGACCTCATATTGTGGCGCCATTTGGCCATCTTAATTCTCCAAACCTGTAAACCCATTTTATTCAGGGCAGGCAGATCCATAATCTTCTTGTGCGTGAAAATTCGTGCTAATTCTTTCATGAAAATATGCTTTTGCTGTTCACATTAATAGGATCATTCACTATAGAAAGTAATAATTATGTGGGGATTCACAATAAATTACCCCGCCATACATGCTAAGATTTAAAGTACTTACCAATTACCGGAATTTTCAAAAACTGGTTTTTCGTAAATACCCAATCTGATTTGGTAAATTTTAAAATATCCGATAAGGTTACACCAAACTCTCTGTATAGCTGGTAAAAAGAAAACAAAAAAGCTCCCATATAGGCAATGGAGGAAGCTATAGCCGCACCATTAATACCGTACTTCGGCACTAGCCAGAAATAGAACGGAAGACTTACTATCACTCCCGTTAGATATACTAAGGAATTTTTTAAAGGTTTTCCTCTTCCGGCATAAAAGCGGATTGAAAGCTTAGCGGCTACCTGAAATACAACTCCGGGGGTATAAAGTAAAACCACCGCTGTAGCTGACAGAAACTCACTGCCGTAAAAAACAAAAATAAGCGGGTATGCCACTACTGCCAGACACAACGCAATAATCAATGTGAGCATAAATGTTATTCTCTGTGCACGAGTATAAATGGCAAGAGCCTCATTCACATCTTCTTTTTCGGCAATCTGGTTAAAAAAAACATTGCCATAACTATTGGGCAATTGCATTACCAGATTACTTAGCCCTACCCCAACCGTATATATACCAAAAGCACTGGCGGATAACTGGAAGGTAAGAATAATTTGATCAAACTTGTCATTAGACATGGCTATTATCCGGTTCAGCCAGCCCTGAATGCCGTATTTCCAAGGTTTGAAAACCGGTTTAAGCGAAAAGTGCCATTCTACTTTTATATATCTGATGATAAAGTAGAGATTGGACAATACCTGAAACAACTGCCCCAGGATAAAGCCGTACAAAGCATGCATGAGCGTCATTGAAAAAAACACCCAAATCACCAGATAATAAAGAAAAGTAACGGAGGCCCCCAGTACTACCCGAACGTTAGAGGCTATAAACAGGTGATAGGCCTGTATTACCCTTTCAGAATAGCTGTTCATAAAGATCAGCGGAACCACCACCAATGCCGCCATAATTTCATTGGCTCCGCTTTGAGCAGCAATAGCCCCCAGGTAACCTTTGGAAACAAGGGGAAAAAAAGCAGGGATCAGCAGCACACCGATAAGAGTCATTAAAAACAGTCCTACCCAGAAAAAACGTTGAAGGTTGATCTGCTTTCTAATGCCGTAATACAGCACGCCTGCTGTATAGCCAAAAGTAAGGAACGGGGTATAGAGGGTTACTATAAGCTTTAGGGTGTTATACTCGCCCTTCAGCGATGGTCCCAATGCTCTACTGATTATAATACCCGTACCTAAACCAATAATAAGGTTCAGGATGGCTGCTACAACGTTGCCTAAAGTGCTTTTAAATGGGCTCTCCCGTTTCACCTAGCCTTTAGGCCTTTTACCCATTAAGTTAATTCGCAATTCCCCTAATTGCCGCCTAAGGGGTTTTTTATCGGTATACCCGAATGGAAGCCACTCATCATATTCCTCCTGGTGTGTATCTCTGATCTTTTCAAAGTTTTTAGAGTCCGTATCCAAAGGATATTCCATTTCTTTCATTTGCTGGTGACAAAAAGACTCAAGAATTGCCAGGTCTTCCTGAGATATGATCTTTTTATACCGGCCAAAATTTTCTGTACTTACACTTTTACTTTTCACCCCAAACATGGAGTTGCCCTTCCACGCTATTCCCATTTTTGAAGGTTGCGTTAGCATATCCAGGTATTGGATACCTAAAAAAGATGCTATGGCCTTCATTTCTGCCTCGGGCTGTTGAACCAGGTCTTCATACTTAATGAATATAATCTGATCCTTTTTAATTTTTTCTGAGTTCATCGATGCCTCATTCCATGATTTGGCAAATCGAATAGCGTTCATTTCCTCTCCCAGCTTCTTTTTAAAGGAAACGTAGTTATCTCTTGGGTCCCGGTAGATAAAAATAAAACGGGCATCCGGGAAATCTTCAAGCATGGCATCAATGTGCCAGGTATTTTTTGCTGTTTTTTCTACCCAGGGTTTAGATAGTGATGAAGTCTTGAATGTTTTTTCATACGCTTCACCATAAGCCTTCAAAATGCTTAAAAGCAATTGCCTGCGGTCGTACTTCCTGATATTTTTAATCTCTTCAAAGAGTTTTTCCCTGAAGAATTTATTGGCAAAGTGGTTGTAATCAAAATTGCCACTGATATCCTTTTCCACACTACCTCTGAAATAGTTTTTAATATGGGAAACACCAGTGATATGATCCATCATCAATTGCACCTTTTCTTCCTGCGACCTCCTCCACTCTAAATTCAGTAAGTTGGCAAGCGGCCATATATTTAAATAAAAGTCGCTTTCTTCAGAAAGTACCAAAAGTTCGGGATGTGAATCCAGCAGGGCTGTCATTAAAGAAGTGCCCGACTTGGGGTGGCCAATAACAAAAATTGGATTTGTTGACATACTAAAACTAATTTTCAAATTCGGATCCCACCAGGCTGGCAACATACTCTTCACAAGCATGCATAGCATCCCAGGTTGCACCTCCGATATGTGGTGATATAATTACATTTTCCTTCGCCTGCTGTGCCAGCCACAATTCGCTTTGCTGAATATCAGCCAACTCAGTAGCTAATACATCTACTGCTATGCCAGCCAAGTGGCCCTTGGATAACATTTGAGCGACTGCTGCTTCATCCAAAACTTTCCCTCTGGACGTATTAATAAGAAAGCTACCTTTTGGCATTAGGTGCAAATTCTCCTGATTCAACAGCTTTTCAGTGTCCGGCTTAAGATGTACATGTACGCTTACTATATCTGCCCTGGAAAGTAAATCTCCCAGACGATCAAGTTTAATATGATGTGGTTGGGAAGCATCTGCATAAGGATCAAAAAATATCACTTTCATTCCAAAGGCATCTGCATAATGTGCCACTTTTTGACCGGTACGGCCGTAGCCAATTATACCCAGCGTTTTCCCCTGTAGTTGGTATCCTCTAAAGTTATCACGGTTCCAGTTTCCGGCTCTTACATCAGTATTGGCCCCCGGAATATTCCGTATCAGAGCCATTAAGAGTGCCCAGGTATGTTCGGCAGTGGAGGGTATGGTTTTCAGAAAATCATCATGACCTCGCAATGATACAAGCTTAACACTTTTGTTCTCCAAAGCTTCCAGGTCAATATGATCATGGCCGGTAGTGGCTGAGATCAAAAATTTAAGATCAGGAAAACGTTGGAGTATAGATGTATCCACCTTCTGAGCCAATCGTACAATAAGTATTTCTACTCCATCATACTGTTGGGTCTGATGTACTTCTTCCCAGCTACCCGCAACGTATTCATAGCCTTTGATTTCCCAGTGTGCGGCAGCATTGTGGCTGTATCCTAAAGGTTCAGCGTTATATACCTTTCTCACAACTCTCCGTTTTTCCAGGCTTTAATAAGTACTTCCGCAATGAGTAAATCGCGCGGTTCATCAATATTCAATAGCTGTGAAGAGGGCATTTCAAGACCTACAGAAGGTTTTGCCATTATTTGCCCGGAGGCATAAAAAGCACTTGAACGCACCGCATAAATAGCTCCATTACGATAAAGTGCCTCAGGTATATCCTGACGTCTTGTTTGTTCAAACTCTTCCAATATAGGGCTGAGAACACCTTCTTTATCCCAGTACATACGAGCCGGGTGCACATCATCCATGGCTGTAACTGAAATTACAGAATTAGCCTGCTTGTTTTTTTCAAGCAGGGCAATAGCCTGCTCTATTTGATGTGGCTCCCGAATGGGTGAAGTAGGTTGCAACAGCATGATTACATCTGAAGGATAGGTATCTGCCAGTTTGCGAATAGTATCGGTTATCGGGCTGGTATCTGAAGCCAGCTCCTTTGCACGGTCATGTACCAAAACTTCTTTATAGCCTTCGGCTATCTTAAGAATGTCCGGGTCATCACTGGAAACTACCAGGTGATCTATTCCGGAAGCTTCCAATGCCGTTTCAATGGTATAGCAGATCAACGGCTTGCCATTGATAAGGGCCTTATTTTTTCCAGGTACTCCTTTTGACCCTCCGCGTGCCGGTATAATTGCCAGGGTTTTCATAGGTCAAAGTCTTTTTTTACTTCTTGCGTAAATATTGCAGCGCCCCATTTATTCAGGTGATCGGGGTCCTTATAATATTCATGTTTTTTGAGAATACCTCTTTTGTTGTAGTCCACATACTCTACATTAAACCTATCAGCTATACCGGCAAGCCTGTTGGAAAAACTCTTAAAGGGTTCTTCTTCCAATGCATAGTATTCCGGAATTACCGGGGTGGTAATAATATAGACGCTTATGTTATACTGACGGGCCAGCTTCAAAATATCTTCAAGGTCGGTAAGGCTTTCTTCTAAAAACCGGGATTCTGAACTCATCAGGCCATGATGAATAGCAATTCTTTCTTTTGCCATGCCTGAGGCAGCAGAAGAATCTACCCGTCTTGAGGTTGGTGTATAGCCCCCATTTTCATACACCTCACGTGGATTAGACCTCAGGTCATTCCATACGTTTTCCATAGCGGCATGAAATGAAATGGTATGTATAATACTGTATCTTCTTAAATCGAAAGATCGTGGAAGATCCAGGTCTGCACCCAGATAGTGATAAAACTCATACCGCTTATCTTCTGTAGACTCATCATGCAAGTCCTTAAATAGTGTTTGATATGAAATGGTTAACACCAGATTCTTAAGCGTACCCGACTCATTCTTTTCCAATGCCCTCTTGAATACTTCTTTACTGTAAAAAACCGAGGAGCCACCGATAGCCGCATTTACACAAACACCTTTAAACTCTGCACTGATCAATCCATTTCGGCCGTGGCTATTACCAACTATCAGTGTATTTAGTGAATCACTATAATCATCAATCAATTTCAGCTTGGCGATGATATTATTGCCGATGCGTGTTTTATTATAGTATTCAATACCTGCGCAAAAAAGGACTACAGGTATAAAAAACAACATGGTTCTTACCAACAGCATATAGGGTTTACCTAAACTCAAAACTGGAAATAGATAAAGTCTGTAGGTTCTACAGGTTTGTAATAAAAGATAATGTAAATCAGACCGTAATACGCCAGCCACCTTACCGGACGGTTCAGATTTTCAATCATCAGTGCGTGCTGTTTTTTACGCTGAACCCATTCTACAGCCAATAAGAGAGCTATAAAAGTTAACGGAAACAGACCCTGAGGAGCAGATAATTCAAAATTAGAGGGATTAAAGATTCCGCCCAGATATGAGAATGCATGGGTTACAGAATCGGCTCTGAAAAAGACCCATGCTACACAGGTTACAAAAAAAGTAACTCCTATTCCAACTATTTCTCTTACACCGGGAAGCCAGCCACTGGAAGCAACTACCTCAATATTCTTACGATTCAGGTTTAAAAACATCAGAGGTAAAAACATCAGGGCATGAATGGCGCCCCATACTATAAAAGTCCAGTTGGCACCGTGCCAAAAACCACTTACCAAAAAGATGATCAGTACATTTCGGAATTGCATCACTTTACTTCCCCTGCTACCTCCTAAAGGTATGTAGAGGTAGTCTCTGAACCAAGTAGAAAGAGAAATGTGCCAACGCCTCCAAAACTCAGCAATATCCCTTGAAAAATAGGGGTAAGCGAAGTTCCGCATCAAATCAAAACCAAAAAGCCGGGCTGTACCAATTGCAATGTCTGAGTAACCGGAGAAATCACCATAAATCTGAAACGCAAATAATACAGCGCCATACATAAGTGTTATAGAGTCCATAGACTCATGATTCTCAAAAATATTCTGCACCAGAACCGCACAGTTATCGGCTACCACTACTTTTTTAAAGAACCCCCAAAGCATTTGCCGCAAGCCGTCTTTGGCCAGCACTACATTAAATTTCCTTTTGGTGTAAAATTGAGGCAGGAGATTAGTGGCTCTTTCAATGGGGCCGGCCACCAGTTGAGGAAAGAAGCTTACGTAGGCAAAAAAGGCGATTGGATCTTTAGATGCCTTCAGGTTGCCCCTATAGATATCAATAGTATAGCTTAATGTTTGAAAAGTGTAAAAACTTATGCCTACCGGGAGCACAATCTGCAGCGACCAGGGATTCAGAGTTACTCCCAATGAAGCGAAAAGATCAATAAATTCCTGTTGGAAGAAATTGAAATACTTGAAAAAACCCAACACCCCCAGGTTAATAGCAAGACTAAGGGCCAATAACGCTTTTCGCTTTGCTTTCCTATCTTCTTTGGACATGGATAGTCCAATTAAATAATCAGCAACTGAGCTGAACAGTAAGAGGGAGAGAAAACGCCAGTCCCACCAACCATAAAACACGTAACTGGCGGCCAAGAGGAATAAATTCCTGGACCACAGTTTACGGTTCAGTACGTGCCAATAGATGATAAATACTATCGGCAAGAAAATTAAAAATTCTAATGAATTGAAAAGCATCTAACCGCTGAAATGTTAGAAATAGATTTTAATAATAGCTAATCCAGGCACCCTGAAACCTTGAAACTATTTTGCTCCAGGGTGTTGAGGCTGTATTCGCGGACCAGCTTGGCACCTTTGGTATTCAGGTGATCCTGATCTGAAAAAGAGTTGGGTGAACAAATAGCCTGAATATAATCCAGTTGCTCCAGTTTAGCTTGTTCTTCCACCAAAGAGAGACTATCCTGAAGAGTCTCAAATGTTTCGGTTTTACGTACCAATTCAAAATATGGCCCGTAAAGCGGGTAATGGATCAGCACCACCGGTGTATTGGACTCAGCTTCAACCGTTAAGTTCCGCCTGATGTAATTCATCATCTTATTGCTAAAACTTGTATTGTACTGTACTTTACACCGCTGCTCCATATTAGAAGTATCCACTACACTATTCTCCGGCTTATTTTCCTCATCCTCTCCTTTGTTACCTCTGAATTTATTCAGGATACTTTCACCTACTCTGGGATCTGTAAAAAGCGGAAGCAATTTTCTGGTCTTGATCCAGAAAATCCTGGAATCAAAATTACTGGAAAGGTCATTGTTGTTTACCCTTTCACGGTAGCTGGTCAGTATATGTTCATCGGCCTGATACAGATGTGCGTCATAGCTGATTCCATTGATCTTTAAAAAGGCAATTTTCTTGTTAATATCTACCTGATTGTCTCCGGGAAAGGTCATGTCCAGTACCTCCGGGTTATCTCCTCTGCGCCATACAGCATTGGCATGAGAATCTCCGGTAACCAAATACTTAAAATGGGTTTTATCCAGTTTATCCACTACTTTATAGTAATCGTAAAACCGGCTTTCGGAGTGAATACCTATCAAGGCATAAACCATGAAATTTATGCTTAACAGCACTCCAATTATCCCCAGTATCAAACGAATGAATTTAGCCATGCTTAAAACTGAAAGTATATAAATTCAATGTTGCCATCATTAGAATACCGCAAGAAGATCGTAAGAAGAATAATGATAATTGAAAACCAAAATACAGGCACTTTGGCATAAGGCTCTCTTTCATTAGTACGGATGGGCCACTCTAAACCTATCAGTAGTAAGGGGTAAAGCAACTCTGCTTTATAAACCGGGTTTGTAAAGGAAATGCTGCCCAGGTATTTTACCGCATCGGTAATGGATTCTGCCCTGAAGAAAACCCAGGCCAATGTAACCATGGTAAATGTAAACCCAATTTGTAGTGCTTCTTTTGGCGAAGGCAGAAAGCGATTGGATTCTGTGGAAGCTACATTTTTCCGGTTTGAGCCGGAAAGGAATAATGGCAGGTATAGCAGAGCATGAATGGCGCCCCATACAATAAATGTCCAATTGGCACCGTGCCAGAAGCCACTCACCAAAAAAACAATCATAATATTCCGCAGCGAAATAATGGCGGAGCCTCTTGAACCTCCCAATGGGAAGTACAGGTAATCTCTGAACCAGGTAGACAGAGAAATGTGCCACCTTCTCCAGAATTCAGCAATATCCCTTGAAAAATAAGGGAACCTAAAGTTTGACATCAATTCAATTCCAAATAACTTGGCAATACCTATGGCCATATCGGAATACCCACTGAAATCACAATAGATTTGAAAAGCAAAATAGATGGCTCCTAATAAAAGTGTTCCTCCACTGAATGTCTCATAATTGGAGAATATATCATTAACCACAGGGGCCAGAGAATCGGCAATTACTATTTTCTTAAAAAGTCCCCACAGCACAAGCCTCAAACCCTGAGCGCCTTGTTGATAGGAGAACTTTTTGAGAGACTCTAATTGTGGCAATAGTGTTTTGGCTCTTTCAATAGGGCCGGCTACCAATTGCGGAAAGAAGCTTACATACGCGAAAAAAGCAAGGGGATCTTTAGTAGGTTTTAGGTTACCTCTGTACACATCTATGGTATAACTAAGGGTTTGGAAAGTATAAAAGCTAATACCTACCGGCAGTAGTATTTTTAAAGACCAAGGGTTTAACTGAATGCCAAAGGATGCGAATAGCTCTACAAATTCCTGCTGGAAAAAATTAAAATACTTAAAAAAGCCTAACAGGCCCAGGTTTACGGTGAGGCTCAAGGCTAGTAAAAGCTTCTTTCGGCCTTTATGCTCCATCTTAACCATGGATAGGCCGATCAGGTAATCGGCTACTGAACTAAAGGCTAGTAAGGATAAAAAGCGCCAGTCCCACCAACCGTAGAAAACATAACTGGCTACCAGCAGAAACAAATTCCTGGTCCACAATTTACGGCTAAGAACAAACCAATAGAGTATAAATACTATTGGCAGAAAGATCAGGAACTCCAGTGAGTTGAAAAGCATCTAAGTGCTAGTAAGAAATAGTTTTGTGATATATAAGGGGCACCTGTGCCAGAGCTTCGGCAATTTTTTTACCGGCATTTCCACCTCCGTACACTGTGGAAGCTTTGGGTTTACCATGATCCAACCATTTTTTTATAGCTGTTTTTATTTCATCACGCTGGTAAGTAACATCTATAACATTATTTCCTCTATCACGCCTGTTTTGCCGTGAACCAATATTTATTACCGGTACTCCTAAATAGGCACACTCCCGTATACCTACGCTGGAGTTACCAATAAGACCGCTGGAGTTAGCTAAAAGCCGCAGAAAATCGGCAGGCATCATGTTCTTAAAGAAGTGAATATGCTCCGGGCGATGTTTTTCACGAAAAGATCTGATCCCTTTGGAGGTACCATCTGCACCAGCGTCTACATTTGGCCAGAACCAAAAAGTAGGAATCTTCAGTTCGTTTATTGCTGCAAGCGTTTCGTCTATATGTAATCTGGATTGATTGTATTCATTAGTTACCGGGTGCTGCATTACTACCAGGTAATCCGAATCCAGATCAAACTCAGCACCTACACCTCCGTATTTTTTAAAGGGATCAAAATCAAAAGCCGGGTTCTCAGCTACCTCGGCAGCAAGATCTATGGAAGGGCAACCGGTATTGAATACCATTTCTTCCATTTCGCCCAGTTTCAGCACCCGCTCATACGCTCCTTCAGAAGCTACAAAGTGGTAATCGGCCAGTTTGGTGATGGAGTGTCTGACTTTCTCATCAATGTTACCGGTAACTTCCCCGCCTTGTATATGCGCAAGCGGTATGTTCATATAGGATGCGGCAATAGCCGTAGCCATGGTTTCGAACCGATCGGCCACGGTAACTACAATGTCAGGACCGAGATTATCAAATACCGTTGATAATTCCAGTATACCAATACCGGTGGTTTTAGCTGCAGCGGTAAGGTTTTCGCCTTCCAGTATATTAAACACTTTGGCTGAAATTTCAAACCCATCGGCTTCAATATAATTTACCGCTGAACCGTATCTATCCAACAGAGCCGAAGCGGCTATTACAAGTTGTAATTCAAGATCCGGATGATCTTTTATGGCTTGTAATGCTGTTTTAATACGACTGTAGCTGGGACGTGCCGTAACTACCACACAAATTTTTCGTTTGGCAGAGCCTTGGTTATCTCTCATAGCTCAATGTCTTCCTTATTTAAAAAGTCCCATTTATTCAGAGACCGTATCAGTTTCTTACCTATTACATCTCTGAAAAGGCTGGCATTTATTCCTTCTCCCCTTGGCTTTTTAGCCTCCAGGTACTCCATCCTAATTTCTTCACCCGCTTGCAGGTTGCGATTTACAGAAAGAGATTTTTCAAATATATTTTTCAGCTCTGCGAAGCGGCTGTTGTCATTTTTATCAATAGTGTGCTCTAAAGATTTGGATACCTGTCTTACACCTTCTATTAATTTCTTCACCTGGTTTATTTCCAGAGAGGCTTTGGCATCCGGACCAAACATGCGTTTGTCAAATACTGCATGAAATTCCAATATAGATGCTCCTAAGGCAGTGGCTGCGGTACAAGCGTAAATGTCTCCACTATGATCTGAGAAACCAACCGGTAACTGATACCTGCCTTTTAAATCAGCCAATACATTAAGTCCCCACTCTTCCGGTTTAGTAGGGTAAGCAGTGGTGCATTGCAGGATAGAAAGTTCATTTTCAAAGCGCTTGAGAAATTCTACCGTTAGATCCAGCTCTTCAAAAGAACTCATGCCGGAAGACAGTATTATAGGTTTACCGGTGCGGGCTATCTTCTCAAGCATTAGGAAATTGCTTACTTCGCCTGAACCTATTTTATAGCGCTTAACACCAATTTCTTCCAAGAGGTCAACAGCCGCATTGCTGAAAGGGGAGGAAATAAATTCCATTCCTTTTTCTTCACAATGCTCTTTTAAACCCTGCCATTGGGGCAAGGTAAACTCCATCCGCTTCCAATACTCAATACGGGTGTCATCTTCATACGAAAACTTAACCCTGAAAGGTTCTTTGGCACTACTTTCAGCTTCCGCAATATGGGTTTGCCACTTAATGGCATCTACTCCGGTTTCGGCCAGGGCCTCTATATAGCTATGGGCTATCCCCAGGCTTCCTTCGTGGGCCTGACCTATTTCAGCAATTATAAATACAGGTTTACTCAAAGGTTTTATTTTCTTTATACCAGTTATACACTTCGGAGAGGCCTTCCTTCATTCGCACCAATGGCTGATAGCCCAGGTTATTGGAAATACGGCTTATATCTGCTTTGGAGTGTTTAACATCTCCTGCCCTTTCCGGACCATATACCGGCTCAATATCACGACCCGATATCTCCTGTAGAAAACCAATCATTTCATTAAGGGTAACCTGCTCTCCACAAGCGGTATTATATATTTGATTCAGTGCATTTTTATTTTCTGTAAACAAAGCCAGTTCATTAGCGCGTACAGCGTTGGTTACATAGGTAAAATCACGGCTGGTATTTCCATCCCCGTTTATAGTAGGCTGCTCTCCATTTAAAAAGGCTTTGCAGAATATTGGAATTACGGCAGCATAGGGATTATCCGGATTTTGCTTTGGCCCGAATACGTTAAAGTATCTCAAGCCAATAAAATTTAAACCGTAGGTACGCTGGAAAACATCAGCAAACTGTTCTATGGAGAATTTAGTAACGGCATAGGGGCTTAGCGGATTACCGATACGGTCTTCTACCTTGGGTAGTTCCGGACTATCTCCATAAGTACTGGAGCTGCATGCCAGCACAACTCTTTCCACCTTTTTTTGAACCGCTGCATACAGCATATTTACGGTACCTAGGATATTCACTTCGGTAGACCGCATAGGGTTCTCAATAGACCGGGGTACTGAACCCAGCGCAGCCTGGTGACTTACTTTATGGATATTATCCAAAGCTTTAAGGCAGGTTTGAAAATCACAAATATCGCCCTGCATATATTCAAAGCGTGGATTTGATTCAAACTCTTTTATATTCTCATAATAGCCATTGCTCAGGTCATCCAGCACTCTTACCAGCCCAACCCGTTCGTCTTTCAGAAAATGTGCTACCAGATTAGAGCCTATAAAACCTGCTCCTCCGGTAATCAATAAGTTCGTTTTTTCCATCTACGTTTAATGGATTCTATTCTAAGTTATCGGCTACGTTACCTACAGGCGTTTATCGGATACTTCTTTCGGTAAAATACCTTTCACATCATAGATGAGCGCCTTTTCGTTTTGTAAATCCTTGATATCCATCGCCAGGAATTCTTTGTGGGCTACCGCTAAAATCACTGTATCATATGTGGACAGCTTTTCAGTAGGTATGATATCAATAGCAAACTCATGCTTAACCTCATCAGCACTGGCCCATGGATCATGCACATCTACATCCATCTGATACGTTAATAATTCATTGTAAATATCAATAGCACGGGTGTTGCGGATATCAGGACAGTTTTCCTTAAAAGTAATTCCCAGCATTAAAACTTTGGAGTTTTTCACCGGCATTTCTGCTTTTACCATCATCTTAACAATTTCGGTAGCTACATATTTACCCATACCATCATTAAGCCTCCTTCCGGCCAGGATGATTTCCGGGTGATACCCTACCTCCTGCGCTTTTTGCGCCAGGTAATAAGGGTCTACACCAATACAGTGCCCACCTACCAAACCAGGTTTAAAGGGAAGGAAGTTCCATTTTGTCCCTGCGGCCTCCAAAACATCAGCGGTATCAATACCCATCAGGTTGAATATTTTGGCCAACTCATTTACAAAAGCAATATTGATATCACGTTGCGAATTCTCAATAACCTTGGCCGCTTCAGCCACTTTTATAGAGCTGGCTTTATGAGTACCTGCCACAATCACACTTTTGTAAAGGTTGTCTACAAAATCGGCCACCTCAGGCGTAGAACCAGAAGTAACCTTCAGTATTTTAGTAACCGTATGTTCCTTATCGCCCGGATTTATTCTTTCCGGTGAATACCCGGCATAAAAATCCTCATTATACTTAAGGCCAGACACTTGCTCCAAAACCGGTATACACTCATCTTCGGTAACACCAGGATATACGGTTGATTCGTAAATTACAATATCTCCCTTTTTCAATACACTGCCTACTGTTTCACTGGCCTTTACCAAAGGGGTTAAAACCGGACGGTTGTATTTATCAGTTGGAGTAGGTACCGTGACAATAAAAACATTACACTCCTTAATATCCGGTTGATGTGCACTTACCTTAAAAGGATAGTTGTTAAGCACATCCTTCAGATAGTCATCTTCTACCTCAAGGGTTGAGTCTTTGCCTTGCGACAATTCATTTACCCGGGCTTTGTTAATATCAAAACCGATGGTAGGGAATTTTTTTCCGAATTCTACAGCCAGTGGCAAACCAACGTAACCCAGGCCAATAACCGCAATCTTGGTATTTTCGATGTCTATCATAGTATTTAACAAAAGTTGATAATGGAAACCTGCCCCCCTTATGGGGCGGGCTTAAAAATTAATCTTTTATGGATTGAAGTTTTAATTTAGAAGGGTGTAACTCCGCGCTTAATTCAATGCCAAGCGTTTTTAACTGTACTACTACTTTGGTATTCCGTATCTCTTTTACAATACCTCCTTCCCCTTTAAAAACGCCTTCTTCAATCTTCACATCGTTACCTTTTCTAAAACTTGAGGCACTCGCTTTTGCAGAAGGGTGTTCTTCTAAAAACTGCCGGATAGCGTCTATTTCTTCATTTCGGATTACCACCGGCTTCCTGAGCCAGCATACGCTGCAGGCCACAGCCGGATCCTGCAATATCTCCATGCGTTCACGCTCATTGACACGAGCAAAAATATAGGATGTAAATAAGGGTTCCTGAACTTTTTTCTTACGGTCTGACCATTGTTTGAGTGTGCTACGCAGCGGAGCATATATTTCATAGCCTTTGCTGCTAAGACGGTTTGCTCCGGTCTTCTCGTTTCGCGGTTTGGTGTAAAAAGCGGTCCAGTACTTATTATCGTTCATTCCAGATCAGTAAGTATTCCTCACCTCTGAACTCTTGTTTGGCTGCTTCTGCTTCAGAATAGATCAAAAAACGAATTTTTCTACCGGAAAGCTTCTCAGACTTATCTATTAATTTAAGCAAATAGCTTTTGTCAGGGTTTCCAACAAATATCAAATCTATCACGCTACTGTCCAAACCTTGTGCAAGTTCACCGGTAACGTACACCTTTTTGAGGTCACCCAGGCGTTCAATTATATTTTCTACAATTTGATCAAGACCGGTATGCTTCAGAATAATGCCTTGCAATTCTTTGAATAACGGGTGCGACCTGCGAGCCTTAAATATCTTTCGGTTCCCCTGGCTTTCTGCTTCCAGCAAACCGGCTTCTTCAAAACGGTTAAGCTCTATGCGTATAGAGTTTGTGCTTTCTCCGAATTCTGTCTCCAATGACCTTAAATAAGCTCTGGATTCGGGATTTAAAAAAAACTTAATCAGGAGTTTAACCCTGGTTTTTGAAGATATGAGAGTATCGAGTATCAACTATATTACATTTAGCTAATCACGGCTTCGCCTGGTCACTCCCACAACAGGAGTAACTAAGATTGAGTAAATATATTACTCAATAAGTGTGTGCAAATATATAAATACCCTTAAAAACCGGGTGTTAAGAAATAAAAAAGCCGCTTTTAAATTTTTTAACATAAAAGCGGCTTTCCAAATTCTAAATATCTTCTGTACTTATTTCTTTTTCTTCCTTTTCAATCTCCCAAAAATATTTCTGCTGGAGGACTCATTCTCTACATATCCATACCCGTAACCATAGCCATACCCGTAACCATAACCATAATTATAGTAACCGTAGCCCGACTCCACCACCACATCATTTAGGATCATGGCAATATTACTTACAGATCCTTCTCTATACTTATCGTCTATCAACTTCATATATCCCTTGGGTGTGTATTGCTGACGAACCACAAACAGGTTAATATCAGAATACTTCATAATGTCAAAAGCATCAGCCACCAAACCTACGGGCGGGGTATCAAAAACGATGTACTCATACCTTTCCTTCAAGGCCTTCATCATGCCTTCACACCTGGCTCCCAGTATAAGTTCTGATGGGTTAGGCGGAACCGGTCCTGCACTAATCAAATCAAGATTATTAATAGCTGTAGGCTGAATTATTTCTTCCAGTTCATCTCTTCCTGCCAGGTAAGATGAAACTCCCTTGGCATTGCTTAGATCAAAATCATTATAAATTTTCGGTTTCCGAAGGTCAAGTCCCACCAACACCGTTTTCTTATTGGATAGTGCGATTGCAGAAGCCAGGTTGATTGAGTTATAGGTTTTACCTTCTCCACCAATGGATGAAGTAATTAAAATACTGGTCCCAATTCCGGCTTCCTGCCTTTCCTTATCATCTGCACCCATGAATTTAAGATTAGACCGGAGAGCCCTGAAGTTCTCTGCAGCCGCAGACTTAGGATGATTAACTACCGTAGTATTGGTGTCTTTTGTATTGTGCCCCACCATACCCAGAATAGGAAGACTGGAGATTTTTTCCAGCATGGAGAGTGATTGTACCTTATCATTAAGGAACAACCTTAAAAACATAATACCTATCGGCACCAAAAGCCCCAGCATCATGGCAATCAGGTATACTCTGTTTTTATTGGGAAATATAGGAGACCTGTCCGTTCTGGCATAATCAATAACCGTACTACTTGACCGGTTGGATGCAATGGCGATTCCGGCTTCCGCTTTTTTCTCCATGAGAAAAACGAATAAGTTCTCATTGAGTTCGAACTGACGCTCAATATTAAGCAGGTCCATTTCTTCTTCGGGCAGTTCTGACAAGTCAGATTGTATTCCCTGTAGCTTGTTTCTTAACTGAGCGATTTTTGATTTATTCCGCTCCTTTATTCCTTTGATCAGATCGCGCAACTGACTTTTGAGATAGGAGATTTCTACTTTAAGGTTTTTGAGAATGGGATTATCATCAGATACCGAAGTCTGTAAACTTGCTTTACGCGTCTCCAGGTTCATCAATTGTCCCATCACATTTTCTACAGACTTATCTTCAAAACTCACCGGAATGATGGGCTGTTCACTCAGTTTTTCACTTTCAAGATAATCTTCAATATAAAGGATGTAGTTTTTCTCAATCTCAGCTACTGTAAGTTGCTTTTCCAGTTCAGTGATCCTCTCATAGAATTTCTGCCCTTTAAGTGAAACATCCACTATCATTTTATCTGAGCGGAAATCAGCTAGCTGTGTTTCTATGGTACGCAGCGTATCTCCTACCCTGTTTAATTCGGAGGTTACGAAGTCCAAAGTATTTTTGGCCATTTCATTTTTCACCTCCAACCCAAAATCCAGATACTCATTTAGTAGCTCATTCAGAAAGGCTTTGATCTTATCCGAGTTTTCACCGGTGGCTATAATATCAACCGCAGAACTTCCCTTAGCGGTAGGTCCCACATCTAAGCTACGATGCCATTTTCTGGCAATATCCTGTATAGACTGAAATTTTACTGCCAGTGGTTTAAATGTATTGTCATTTTTACGAACAATACGGAACCTGAGATAGTCTGACTCATACCATTCACCTTCTCCGAGTTCAAGTGACGTGGCGATAGATTCATCCAGATTCTCAGGAGCATCACTAAACTCAAATGTCCGGAAGTCATAAAAAGTAGGAATGGCTCCTGTATTGGTGACATTTACACTAAAAACCTTGGGACTTTTTTCAGATATCGTAAGTCCAAAATTGATGGCCTGCAAATGATTGGAGTCCAATTCAATTTCAATAGGTACATTATTATAAAGCTCAGTTACCCTTACCCGTCCTTCAGTCCAGTATTCTATACCAAAATTCAAATTCTTGAGCGTACGCTCAGTCATGGCCAGGGATTTTATAATCACCACCTCATTTTCAAATGTTAAACGAGGGTTGTAATAGCCAATAGCTTCCATCACACTGGAAAGGCTGCTGGTATTCTCCGACTCGATCAATAAAATGGATTTCGACCTGTATATCTCCTTGGTATAACGGTTATAAATAAAAGCTATACCTAATGCTATACCTACACATATAAGCAGGTAAGGCCATATATTGAGAATTTTAAATACGTAATACCGCAAATCCAACTTTTCATCATTGGAATCCTCTAAGCCATTATTAATCTTTTCCTGCATGGTTAAAAGCGCTGTAGATTGGTTATGATAAGTAGGGTACTTGACAAAATGGTAAGAACCGAGGCGATAGTGGCAAAACCCGTGGTTCCGATTCCAAGAGACTTGGCGGGCAGGGGTTTGATATTTATCACATCATTAGGTAAAATATAAAAATAGGGACTCTGCACTACGGACCGGTCAGTCAGGTTAACCTCGTAGAATTCTACTCCTCCCTGCGATTGCCTCATAATTTGAACAGAAGCACGATCACCAACCAAAGAAATATCACCACCCATGGCAAGAGCTTCAAAAACATTAACCTGGTTTTGATAAATAGTGTACTTACCCGGCCTTGAAACTTCTCCAATCAAAGTAAACCGTACACCAGCCAGTTGAACAATTACATTTAATGCTTCATCCTGAAAATAATTGGACAACCTCTCCAAAACCACTTTCTTTATTTCTTCTGTGTTCTTTCCTAATACGTACACCTTACCAAGTACGGGTAAATCTATATTACCATCAATATCTATTGTATAACCATTCAGGTAAAACATCAGATCACCAGCACCCTGATTTACCGTAGCATTGGCATTTACGTTAAAAATGCCGCTAACCTCCGGGTTAAAACTGCGAATAGCTACGTTAAGGATGTCGTTCACCTGCACCTCGTACCTGGAATTTGAATAGTTCAGCTGTACGCTATCCAAGGTTCCCACCTCATCCTGCAAATAAGTCAGTTTTTTTCGGGAAATACATGAGGATAAAAGCAATATGCTCACACAAAATATCAGAATCTTCTTCATTAAATGGAAGGTTTGAAAAATTCAGGCGCAAATATAGATGAATAAATATGGTTAGTTAAGCCTGAATGTTATTAAATAGGCGCTCCTTTAAGCTAAAAGTGATGCCTGTTAAAGGTTTATCATACCGGCCGCCACTGTTTCATTGGTAGCTTCATCAATTAAAATTACACTTCCGGTAATGCGGTTATCCTTGTACTCATCAACCATTAAAGGTTTTGTGGTACGCAGGCGAACACGGGCAATATCATTCATCCCCAATTCTTTATCCTCTTCCATACGGTGTAATGTGTTAATATTCACCTTATACAGTATCTCCGTGATCATACAGCGCGCCTCATTAGTGGTATGCCTGATGGTGTATTTACCGCGGGCTAAAGGTCCTTTCTTATTAAACCAACACATCATTACATCAATATCCTGGGTCATTTCAGGCTGATTGTTAGGCCGTACAATCATATCACCCCGGCTAATATCAATATCATCTTCCAGTGTAAGTGAAATGGACATAGGTGAAAAGGCTTCCTGGTACTCTTCTTCAAAGCAGTGAATACTCTTTACCTTAGAAGTAAAACCGGATGGCAGTACCACTACATCATCACCGGGTTTAAAAACACCTCCTGCTACCCGGCCTGCATAACCCCTGTAGTCATGATAGGCATCACTATGCGGACGGATTACGGTTTGCACCGGAAGACGGCAGTCAATATGGTTATGATCACTTCCAATATGAATAGTTTCAAGGGTATGCAGTAATGTTTCGCCTTTATACCAATCCATGTTTTCCGAACGATTTACCACATTGTCCCCGTGCAAGGCGCTTATAGGCACAAAACGAATATCCGTTACATCAAGCTTTGAGGCAAAGTCTTTATACTCCTGCACTACTCTTTTGTAATCTTCCTCATTATAATCCACCAGATCCATTTTGTTAATACACACTACCAAGTGTGGGATCTGTAATAAAGAGGCAATAAAAGAATGACGGCAGGTTTGTTCGATAACCCCATTGCGCACATCCACCAGTATTAAAGCCAGGTTAGCTGTAGAAGCTCCGGTTACCATATTACGGGTATACTGAATATGCCCGGGTGTATCGGCTATAATGAATTTTCGTTGCGGGGTAGCAAAGTAGCGGTACGCCACATCAATGGTAATACCCTGCTCCCGTTCATCTTTTAACCCATCGGTAAACAGTGAAAGATCCACGTGCTCCAGCCCTCTTTTAGCGCTACTGTGCTCTACAGCGTCAATCTGATCTTCAAAAATAGATTTGGAGTCATACAACAGACGGCCAATAAGGGTACTCTTCCCATCGTCCACACTTCCGGCAGTGGTAAACCTTAGCAATTGCATGTCCAGATAATTGTTCTGCTCAGCCATTTTTATACTTTTATTCTAAATGCGTTCTTAAAAATATCCTTGTCTCTTGCGGTCTTCCATAGCGGTCTCGCTACGCTTATCATCAGCACGGTTACCTCTTTCAGTTTGACGGGCCGCTGCTACTTCTTCAACTATTTTAGCCAGTGTGTCCGCGTCAGATTCTACTCCCCCGGTTATAGTGATGTCTCCCAGCGTACGGAAACGTATTTTTCTCTTTTCTGGTTTTTCAGACTCTTCAAGCTTAATATGCTCTGATACGGGCAACCAGGAATTGTTACGCCATATGACCTCACGTTCATGGGCTATGTATAAGGAGGGAATATCAATATTCTCCATCAGGATGTATTGCCACACATCCATCTCGGTCCAGTTACTGATCGGGAACACCCGGAAGTGCTCACCCATATTCTTTTTGCCATTAAAGAGGTTCCAAAGTTCCGGCCTTTGATTCTTGGGGTCCCACTGACCAAAGTCATCACGATGAGAGAAAAAACGCTCCTTGGCACGGGCTTTCTCCTCATCTCTGCGGGCTCCTCCCATACAGGCATCAAACTCATTACTCTCTATAGTATCTAATAGTGTAGTAGTTTGCAAAGCATTACGGCTGGCGCTCTTTCCGGTTTCTTCACGTACCCGGCCATCGTCAATTGACTTCTGTACTGAACCCACCATCAGCTGTACTCCCAGTTTTTTAACCAGTCTATCCCTGAACTCCATGGTTTCGGGGAAGTTATGCCCGGTGTCAATATGAACCAATGGAAAAGGTATACGGGCCGGCCAAAATGCTTTTTTAGCCAAATGAGTAAGAACAATAGAATCTTTACCTCCACTAAACAAAATGGCTGGCTTTTCAAATTGAGCGTACACTTCGCGCATCACGAAGATGGATTCCGCTTCCAGTTCTTTTAAGTGGGTAAGTGAATACCGCATTTTATTTCAATTTTAATTTTTCATTCAATAATTCCCCAATAGCTTTCACTCCTTCTTCAATAGACTGGAGGTGGGTTTGCACCCGGACATCTGGGTTTTCCGGAGCTTCAAAAGGTGCACTAATACCGGTAAAATTGGATATTTCCCCTGCTCGTGCTTTCTTATAAAGCCCTTTCACGTCTCTTTTTTCGCATTCTTCCACCGGGCAGTCTACAAATACCTCTATGTAGTGATCATCACCCAATAAATTCCGTACAAACTCTCTTTCTTCCCGGTAGGGCGATACAAAAGCTGCTAAAGTAATAAGTCCTGCATCATCCATCAACTTGCATACTTCTCCTATTCTGCGGATGTTTTCTTTGCGGGATCCGGCTGAAAAGTCAAGATCATTATTAAGACCTGTACGCACATTATCCCCGTCAAGCAAGTAGGTATGGAAACCACGGTTAGTCAGCTCTACTTCCAAAGCATTGGCCAGCGTAGATTTGCCGGAACCGGATAATCCGGTAAACCACACCACACAAGAGTTATGTCCCTTAGTCTGGGCCCGGTTTTCACGTTTTACGTGATGATCATGCGGAATGATGTGTAGTTTCTCCTTCATAGCAGGTTAAATTGAAGAACAACATAGGTTAGAAAAATAGCAGCGTATACCGTACTTAGGGGCAAGCCCATCCGTATAAAGTCTACAAAACGATAATTACCGGCCTCAACTACCATCAGGTTGGTTTGATAGGCAAAAGGTGTTACAAAACAGCAGGAAGCCGCATAGGCTGCAGTAAGGAATAAAGCTTTTTCCGGAATATCCGTAGCCAGGGCCAGGCCCATAACTATCGGGAATACTATGGAAATAGCCGCTACATTGGTTATTAATGAGGTTAATATAAAGGTGGTCAGAAAAATTATACTTATAATAAGTAAAGGTGGCCATTCTGAGGCGTTGCTAAAAACTGTACTCATCAAAAACCCGGCTGCACCGGAGGAAATGAGTGCTTCGCCAATAGCCAGGGCACCGGTAAGAATCAAAAGCAGATCTAAACTCACATTCTTCTTTGCCCCCTCAAGTGTTAGCATACCGGCCAGAAATTGCGAAATCACTATTCCAAATAAACCTTCAAAAAGACTAAATACCCCGCTGATCATTAAGCTCAGAGAAACGGCCAGACCCACCCAAAAAATAAGTTTTTGGTTTTTAGTGATCTCCTTTGCCTTCTCTATGGTGTTAATAATCAACAGGTCCTGGTAGCGGTGATTTCGTTCTCTGAAATTCGGACCCGTGGTAAGGAGTAAAAGATCTCCGGTACGAAGCGTTACACGGCCTATTTTACCACTTACTTTCTCTCCTCTGCGATGTATACCTATAATCGCAGCATCGTATTTTTCCCGAAAGCCTACCTCCTTTACCGTCTTTCGGTCCAGCGTACTGTTTTGTGTAACTACTACTTCAGCTACATCAGCATTATCTTCTATCTGAAATTGCAGTTTTTTGGAGAGCTCCAGTCCTTTGCCATTTTTAAGAAGGTTAAATATCAAAGATGTTTCACCGGCAAACATCAATAAATCTCCTTTCTCGATAATTTGAGAAGGAGATACCGGTGTAATGTGCTTATCCTTCCGCACAATTTCGGTAAGAAAGACCCCTTCCAGGTTTCTGAGCCCAGCCTCTTCTACTGTCATTCCGGCCATGGAAGAATGCTCAGCTACTATGGTTTCCACCAAATACTCTCTTGAATTTTCCTCCAGGGCTTTTAAAAGATTTTTACGCTCTTTTAAAAGATATGGGGAAGCCAGGTAAATAAAAGCCAGGCAACCTACCGTAACCAGTAAACCCGGAACCACAAAATCTCCAAAACCCAGCAATTCTCTATCCTCCGATGCCAGAAGCCCATTGAGCACCAGGTTTGTTGAAGTTCCGATAAGGGTGATCATACCCCCCAGTATAGCTGCGTACGAAAGTGGGATAAGAAGCTTGGAAGGATTAATATTATTTCGGTTTCCCCAATTGTATACATAAGGCATCATCATAGCCACTACCGGAGTATTATTCATAAAAGAAGATACCGCAGCAACGGAACCTGTCATGCGTAAAAGAAAAGACCGGTCTGAACGGGCACTACCCAGAGAACGGTCAAAAAAGGCAGCCAGATTAAAATGATCATTCAGGGAAGCTGTTATTATAATAAGCAGGAAAATGGTGAGAATGCTCATGTTGCTAAAGCCCGATATAAAATCGCTCACCTCTAAAACACCACCTAAAAACAGAAGCACCACTGTAGAAAGAAAAACCATTGAAGCCTTAAACCGGTCAGTAACCAGTAGCACCACCATTAGCAATATAACGCTGAGTACGAAAGTAATATGGTAGTCCAGACTTATCATTTTCCATTCAAGGGCGCGAAAGTAATTAAAAGTCTACTAAAAACATAGATTTTGTTATATTTAGATTTCGTTCGTATGCCTAAATCCTACGTTCCCTAACTAATGCCGGCTGAACAAAATATTTCCCACAGCCAGCGTTTAATACTTATATCAAGATAAAATTAGCCAGTTATTGGTTAATTTCGTTTTTTTGTGTGGCTCATTATTGTTTTAGATATTGTGAGTTTTTAGAAAATACTGCTTCTTTGCAGCACCGCAATATGAAGAGATTATTAACTTTATTCTTTTTAGCAGCTCTATTGGGATCAGCTAAAAGTCAGGATACTAAGGATAATTTTGTTCCTAATCCTAGCTTTGAAGCTACGCAATGCCCTATCTTCAGCCCTGATCCAAAAGATTATATAAGTCCCTGGACCACATATTTCGGCACTCCTGACTATTACGAGCCTAATTGCGGAAATGCGGGTTCTTTAACTACCACCAATAATTCTCAGGCTTTTGATGGTGATGGTTTTCTGGGGATTTCAGTGTACGGTCAGAACGGGGGAAACTATCTCAGAGATTATATTCACGCAGAATTAAAGGACTCTTTAGTTAAAGGGCAACTTTATCGAATTACTTTTTATGTGAAACCAGTTTTTGTAGACAATGGCTCATATGGTGTTAATAATATTGGCATGCTCCTGACGGACACTATAGTTGATACCATTCCAACAGACTCACTGATTACAGCCACACCTCAGGTTTTTGGTACCGAGCCTGTGATTAACATGAACTTTTGGACACCAATTTGCGGAGTATATAAAGCCAAAGGCGGAGAACGTTTTATTACCATAGGAAACTTTTTTACTGATTCAGAAACCGGGGCCACTCCTCTTGAAAATTCAGTAAATCCACAACGAGGTTATTTTCTGATCGATTATGTTCAGATTGTAGAGAACGATTTTCCTCAGCTTCCACCGGATAGTGTTATTTGTCTACAAGGACGGATTGATCTTGATATTACCCGGCCAGATTATTCATACACATGGCAGGATGGGACAACCGGAGGGAAGTATACTATAACTTCTGCTGGTGATTACACGGTAAGAGTTTCTTCTCCCTATTGTTCATACACTGATTCTTTAAATATAAAAGCAGTGGAATGCTCTGACTGTAAGGTTTTTGTTCCCAATGCGTTTACACCTAACGGAGACGGCCGGAATGATCTTTTTCAGCTTCGTGCCAATTGTGAGCTTCTTGATTTTCGCTTGCAAATATTTGATCGGTGGGGACAAAAAATATTCGAGACCATTGATATTGATGTAAGTTGGGATGGTCTGGATGTAGACAAAACGGCTACCTTCACTTACAACCTGCAATATACTTTTAGTAAATTCAGAAAATCAGAAACAGAATCAAGAAGAGGTTATCTTACTCTGATTAAGTAGCCGGTTTAGTTTTTCAACTATCCCGAACTTATAATTCCGGTGCTTCATAAGTCCAAAAGGACTGTTTACAGAATATTTCAGCTTCTTAACCTAAGCTTCGGTTAGATTTAATCTTTTTTTAGAATCTTCGCAATCTTAATCTTATTCCAGAAAACAATTAATGTCGACCCGTTTCAGTAGACGTTGGCACTATTTTATTGGTGATAGCAGTAATTTTAGTCTGGAGAACCGGGCCTTCAATGCCGTGAGCATATTAACTCTGCTCATCATGGTAATTCTTATTACCTCCAATTTTTTTCTGAATTATGACAGTTTGCTCATCCTATGCTTTAGCATTTTCTTCTTACAGCTTTTCTTCTATTACCTATCCAGGTTCCGTAAAAAATTCAGTTTAGCCTCCTGGATCTATGTAATATTGAGTTACCCGGTAATGGGCGCTTTCTATTTTTTGAATGCCGGAAAATCAGGTCCTGCCATTTATGGTTTCTTTCTCACCTTCCTTCTGATAGTTATCATAACTTCTCCCAAGTGGCATCGCTTGCTTATACTTACTCATATACTGGTAGTCTTAAGTTTATTTGCGGCAGAATACCTTTTCCCACAATGGGTACCTGATATATATGGTAGCCGGGCAGAGAACTTTATTGACCTTGCCATTACCTTTATATTGGCCATAGTATTTATATACTTCTGTACATCGTATCTCAGAAAAAGCTACTTGGAAGAAAAGAACCTGGCAGAATCACGCGCACGCTCCATAGAAGAACACCATCATGTGATGCTGGTGCAAAAGGATGAATTAAAGAAATTGAACCTGGAAAAAGATCGGCTTTTTTCCATAGTTGCCCATGATTTGAGAAGTCCACTCGCTTCCATACAGGGTTACCTGGAAAGTATGGGGTCTGAGAAACTTACCGAAGGTGAACGTAAGTTTTTAGAAACTGAGCTTTTAAAGCTTACCCGCAATACGTCCAGTATGCTTAATAACTTGCTTCAATGGAGCAGTAGTCAGATAAAAGGTGATGTGCATTTGAAACCTGTTTTAGCGCATCAGGTTTTTGAAGAATGCCTTTCGTTACAATTGCCTACCGCTGAACAAAAGGGTGTCACAATTAAGAATAATATATTACAGGAGTGTCAGGTATTAGCAGATGCTAATATGCTTGAGTTGGTGGTCCGTAACCTTATCAATAACGCTATCAAATTCACCTCTGCGGGTGATCGTATTGTACTGGAATGCAAGACTACCCAAAATGAAGTACACTTATCTATAAGTGATACCGGTGTAGGCATACCTGAATTAAAGCAGAAGGATATTTTCACCTCCCAGGTAAAATCAGCCAGAGGCACCAACCATGAAACCGGAATTGGGCTTGGCCTTAAACTTTGCTATGATTTCCTGACAAAGATGGGGGGTGAAATTCAATTTAGCAGCCTTGAAGGAAAAGGTACAACCTTTACCCTTATCCTGCAAAAACCCAAGCCCTGATTTCATTCCGGCTCAAAGCACTATTCAATCTTCTTGCCTAATTCTATGCCTTGATAATTTCCTGTACATTGGCATAAATGGTCTCAGCCAAATCATCGGTAGGCAGATCATTTGGATCCAGGCCAAAAGGGTCCTCAATTTCCTCCGCTATCATTTCCAAACTTGCAAATGTGTAAAAAGTAATAATGGTTACAGCTACACCCCAATAACCGAAATCACCAATCAATGCAAAGGGCAACGTGATGATATAAATAAAAATGAATTTTTTTAAGAAAATATTATAGGTATACGGTATCGGTGTTTTTTTAATCCTCTCACAAGCTCCGCAGATATCTGTAAAGGCATTTAAATCATTTAATAAAGCCAGGTAGGCCGCCTCACTTAATGAATGCTGTTGATAGGCCTGTAATAGTTCTTTTTGGATGGAATTGGCCAGGTAATTAGGAACATGCATGGCATCCCCAGGCAGTATCAGAAAATCCGGCAAGTATTTTCCTAGCTCATTAGCCTCCAGGCTTCGCAAATGATCTTTCAGAACAGTAGCATACAAAGCCGTCATTTCTCTTAAACGGAATTGACGCTTATCTTCTCCTACTGGTACAAAAGCATTGATTTTTAAAGCCATATTCCGGCTCACATTTACCAAGGCACCCCATTGCTTTCTGCCTTCCCACCAGCGGTCGTAAGCCGTATTAGTTCTGAATACCAATAAAAGCGATATTACAAAACCCAATAGCGAATGCATAGCCATAGAGGTGGCGATAGATTGGCCAAGTAGCCTTTGCTCTGCATACACCACTAAAGCAGAAAACACGGCCAGAGATATCATTACCCAGAAAAGCTTGCGAAATGTCTCTGCCTTGTGAAACTTAAATATGAGCCCAAACCAGGCGCGCGGATTATAGTTAACCATAAAAAACTGTAATGAGCCCAAAAATAACCGTTTCCAGAAAGATGGGCTCAACTTTTAAATGCTTAAAAAAGCTACAATCTAAAAAAATCACAAGCCTCCTACATTTTGTTTGGTTAAAATGGAAAAGTGTCTATCTTTGCGCTCCCGTTAAGAAAACGGAACGTTTATTTCAATTTTGGTCCGGTAGTTCAGTTGGTTAGAATACATGCCTGTCACGCATGGGGTCGCGGGTTCGAGTCCCGTCCGGACCGCCAACAGCAGTAGCAAAAGAAAGCAAAAGCCTGAAAGTCATTGATTTTCAGGCTTTTTTGTTTCTCACAAATGTATAGGTTCCACATTTCTTAAGAATCTAGCCATCCCTTTCTGAAGAATTAACTGGTCTGTTTTACACCATGTGTCCAATTCTGAAGGCATAGTCCTTTCTTTACGGCTTTTTCAAAACACATAAAAGACCATATATTTACTAGAACAAGCTATTGTGGAGTTTCTCCACCTCTGCCGCTATGAAAAGAACCTTAGCGACAAAACCCTGAAATTTTACGAGATCGACCTTTTGCAACTGCAAAGCTTTTTACGGAGAAAGGAGTTTTCACTGGAAGTGAGGGCTATCACTAAATCGAAACTCCGGGAATACCTGCAAAGTATTTCGGTTTTAAAGCCTAAATCCGTGAAGCGGAAAGTGGCTACCATCAAAGCCATGTTTAATTACCTGGAGTTTGAGGACCAGATCGAGGTCAACCCCCTGCGGAAAATAAAATACTGTTGTTGTGTAAGCTCCCGACACAACTCCATTGGGATATAAAAAAGGCTAAACGCATGCCAGTACGTATCTTCTGAAAAATACTCTTCCTCCTCTATCCGGATGATCTCTTTCAAGTGATCCTTCTCGAGTTTTTTTATCTACAGTAGAAACTTCATTTTTTGGAGGGGTAGTTAACTTATCTGTCTCATTCAAAAAGAAAACGATTTCGGATAGTAAAAAATAAAGGGTTTACAACGCATAAAATTCCTTACTGCCTCAGGTGAAATATTCTTTTTTAGTAGTATTGAGGTGTCATGACAACTGAAAGTGTACTAAGGGGTCTGGTGCTCATGCTGTACGGTACTCTGCTACAAGCCCAGGAAAGCGGACATTGGGACAGACCTGATGTGTTCACTACTCAGGATGGATTACCGCACAACACCATTACAGCCCTTTACCAGGATGTTACAGGATATCTTTGGATAGGGACATCCAATGGTTTGTGCCGGTACGATGGTATTGATTTTACCACGGTAAATATTCCGCTTAAGGGAGGAAGCCACTGGTCTCAGGTAATAGAAACGATTTACCAGGATGAAAGTGGGCGCCTGTGGTTGTGCACCCGGGCGGGGCAGGTAGTAGTATGGGATACCTATGAGAACAAATGGGATAAGAAGTTTACAATAAGTGAAAACGCAGGCTTTGTAAATTATTTACAAAAGGACGGAAAAGGCAAACTATGGTTTGGTACAAGCACAGGCCGGGCAGGGTATTACCTGGAAGCGGAGGACAGCCTCTACAGCATACAAATAGAAAACGGTATCCGGGATATCCGGTTGGACAAGAAAGGGATGCTGTGGATCATGTCTCATTCGCTGGTAGCCTACCACCTCCACCCGGAGAGCTTAAAGGGTTTACCTCTGCCTCCCTTCTTCCGCAAACATCAAAACCATTTAAGCCTGGTGGGAACGGATTGTGAAGGGAATCTTCTTATCAGCCTGGGAGGTGCTTTTTTTCAATACCATGTGGACACCGATTCGGTTATTGAAATACCCGGGTTTGCACCTTCAATCGGCTATCCTGACAAGCCTCTCCCCTGCAAGCGGATGTATAGTTTTAATCATACGTTATATATACTGAATCAGGAACCACTTTCTATTGAAATGTATGATGCAGAGCTTCCTTTTACCAGCCCGGAAGTACTGGAAGATCAATCCGGCCTGCTGTGGTTTGCCACAAACCATGGGTTGTATAAAATGGACCGGAAGAAACACCGCTTCCGCAATTATTCTCCGGACCGGGGGAAAGTACGAATCCAAAGTGACTACATCAGGGCTCTTAGTGTACACGGAGATTCGGTTTGGCTGGGTTTTAAAGGGGCATGGCCGCAAAAGCTCATCTATAATACTGTAAAAGGTGACTTTACATTTAAAGAGACGATCCCGATTATGAAAGATGGCGAATCGGTACTCAGCAACCCGACCATAAATACTTATCTGGTAACCCGTCAAGGAGAGGTTTGGTGTGGTGGACTGGAAGGTCTTTTTAAATTGGATCGTACACGGCAAAGGTTCTATCCTGAACCGGCTTTTCCGGGCAATAAGCCGGGAGAAATCCCGGAAATCTTTGCTTTATGTGAGGATTCAAAGAACAGGATATGGGTAGGAGAAAAAGACCGGGGGCTTTGGGTAATTGATGGCAAAGGCGAGGCAGAACACCTGAAAACCGGAGCTCCGGACAAGCTATCCATATGGGATCTTTTCCACGAAGCAGACGGTATAGTGTGGGCAAGCACCAATAAGGGTTTGTACCGGATTACGGAAGATTCTGATCATAATTTTCATTACGAACCGGTAAAAGGGCTGGAAGGCACGCATATCTGGGATATAAAAACCAATGGACGGGGTGACTACTTCCTGGCCAGTACGGACCAGGGTTTTTACTGGTACCATGTTCCAAGCCAAACCCTTAAACACTATACTACCGGGCAGGGGCTGCCCTCCATGTCGGTTTGCAGCCTGGAATCCGATTCCCTCGGAAACGTATGGATAGGTACGGTAAACGGTTTATGCCGGTTTCACGTGGCCAGCCATACTATTACTTGTTATTATGAGGAAGACGGGCTTATCAGCAACGATTTCAATTTCTCGGTAAGCGGGAAGCATACCTCCGGGCAACTCTTTTTTGGCACTAAGGGTGGGGTGGTATCCTTCAACCCACAACAACCGGATTCGCCCCAGCCTGTAGCGGCTAATTTAGTCATCAATTCTTTTGAAGTAAACGGCAGGGAAAGAATGGAAGGGTTGCATCTGAAGAGAGAGAACCAGCTTCAATATTATGAAAACACTGTCCATTTTCGATTCAGCCTGCTGGAGTTCAGCCGCCCGGCTCAGTATAGGTACAGGTATACACTAATGTCCTTTGATCGGGAGTGGAAGGAAACCAACGGTCGCCTGCCGGTGGCTACTTACACCAACCTGCCTCCTGACGATTATGTCTTTAAAGTTGAAGCTTCCCTGGACGGGATAAGCTGGCCTTACACTAACACCTGCAACTTTGTTATAAGGCCCGCCCTATGGCAAAGAAAATGGTTCTTCCCGGTTCTGTTCCTCGGTGTTTTCCTGATAGTAACGGGTACGGTCCTCAGGGTAATGAGGGCGCAACTTAAAAAAGAAAGAAAGAAGTCGGAAATAGAGAAAGCACTGGCCTATATGGAATTAAAAGCTTTACAGGCGCAAATGAACCCCCATTTTATATTCAATGCCATACATTCCGTTCAGCAGTACATGCTACGTGGCGATCTTTTAGCAGCCAACGACTACCTGACCCGCTTTGCCCGGCTTATCCGCTACTTTTTGGAGGCATCCATTAACCGGAAAGTACCACTGAGCGAGGAGATACGCATGCTTAAGCTTTTTGTGGAACTGGAAGCACTTCGCTTTGACTCCCGATTTGACTTCATCACAGAAATTCCTCCTGAGGAACAGATGGACCTGGTAGAGATCCCTTCCATGATCCTGCAGCCCTTCGTGGAAAACGCCATACAACACGGGCTGGCGTTACAAGACCGGAAGGGGAAGCTATTCCTGAGCATTGACCTGCAAGACCATGAAGTGACTATAATTGTAGAAGATAACGGCATTGGCCGTGAAAGGGCAAAACGCCTGAAAAACACTCTGAACCAAAAACAAAAATCACGGGGCATAGAGCTCATCACGGAACGTTTGAAGGCGTACAATGCGCTGGATAAGGAAACCGTTCATATAGATATCCAGGACCTTCACCATACTAATGGAGAGCCTTCGGGTACCCGGGTAATCATTATCTTGAAACAACCATACTAACCCGCATGATCGAAACTATACTTATAGATGATGAAGCTCCCAGCCGGTCTATTCTTAGAGATATGCTCAGCCAGTATTGCCCGGACATAAAAATCATAGGTGAGTCCGGCAACCTGGAGGACGGTATAGGAATCATTCGAAATCATCAGCCTCAACTGGCTTTTTTGGACATCAACATGCCAAACGGTTCAGGCTTTGATCTTCTTAAAGCTTTTCCTGAAGCCGGTTTCCAGGTGGTGTTTGTTACAGCTCATAATGAGTATGCCATAAAAGCCATACGGGTAAGTGCGATGGACTTTTTACTCAAACCGGTTAACATAAAGGAACTCCAGGATTGCGTTGAACGGATAAAGGTGAAACTTAACCGGGACATGGAAAAGAATAACCTGCGGATGCTGGTGGAGAATATGCAGTCCAAACAAAATCTGCACAGTAAGATTGCCATACCCCTGACCGAGGGTTTACAGTTTGTAACTGTGGGAGATATTGTGCGTATGGAAGCGGATGGTAATTACACCTGGATATGGTTCACGAAGGGAAAAAAAATGCTCAGTTCGCATAACCTCAAGGAATACCAGGATCTCCTGCCTCCTTCTCTTTTTTTTCGTTCGCATTATTCCCACCTGATCAACCTCCACCACGTGAATAAATACCATCGCGGAGAAGGAGGTAGCATTAGTATGTGTGACGGATCTGAGGTACCCCTGGCCAAGAGACGTAAAAAGCCTTTCCTGGAGCTATTCAAATTATAGGCGCTTACCTGCAGCTACCCGCTCTTACCACTTATACAACCGGTCTTCCCATCTATCCTTCCTTCCCGCCCACCGGGTAAGCCTTGTTTCAGCTGCCTTTCCGAAAGCCTCACCTTAGACCCCGAAAGGCTGCCATGTGATATAGCCTTCTGAAAATCTAACTCTACAAATACAACAAGTCATGAAAAGAATCATCTACCTTATTTTTTTAGTGTTATCCGTTAACACTTCGCTGTGGGCTATATGTCCGTCCGGCACGCACAACGTTGATATAGCGGTCAATTCCAATTGTACGGTGAGCACAACCGTAAACATGGGTCCTGGCAGGACCATCTACGTGATGGATGGTGTAATACTTACCTTATCTGCCGGTGCGGTACTGAATTCTTCCGTTCCCGGACAGGCCTGGGACGGTATAGTTGTACAGGACGGAGGGACACTGATTATTGAAGACTGGGCCACTATTAAGAATGCGGCCATTGGCGTAACCGTTAAATCCGGAGGAATCATTGAGGCCACAAAAGGAAAGTTCACTAATAACCGTCATGATATCTGGTTTGAACCAGACCCAAATGTCGGCCTGGATTGCAAGTTGGAAAATGTGATCTTTGAATGGAATTCTTCCTACTACCCTTCTCTATTCTATACTTCCGGGATCAACATTCCTCAAACCAGTTATATACCTGTACCCAAAGAAAATATGGTGCATGTGGTACTGGACGAGGTTTACAAAGTGGTTTTTAAAGGGTGTATATTTTCCAATACCCGGAACTGGCTGGAATGGGAGCCGGGAGGCCTGGGTACGGACCCTAATTCAGTTAATGATATGGTTATGAGCTGGAAAGCAAGGGGTATTGGCATTTTGTCCAATAACTCGGGGTTTGTGGTAAAAAATATGGGGCCCTGTGCTTTAGATTATAATGATCCATTGGCCGGAGACCCTGATTATTCCGCATGTATTCCTTGTTCAGGGCAACCTAATCTCTTTACCGGACTTTGTACGGGTATAGCGTTCGACAACTTCCGGCTGGACGGTATCCAAAATCCTAATGCCATGATCGATATCCTGGGAGCCGAGTTCGTCAACAATCTCCTGGGGGTAAGTACTTCTTATAATACCAGCATTTTTCCGGCTGCCACAAGCTCCTGGGCTCAATTCAATGATATAAGCCGTATCACTATTTCACAGTGCCGGTTTGATATTAATGAATCCATTAAAAACTTTATTGCCCGCAAACCGGGATCCTTTACGAACGGTATTTACCTGGATCATGTAAATGATTTTGACATCAATCGCAACGTTTTTGATTTTGATTATCAATACGGCAATACCATAGGGGTATGTGAAACAGATAATCCCTTGCCAGGGTACTTACGCGGAGCCTCTGCCATTACTATACGTGAATCGGGTAACCTAAACCCGAGTAGCATTGAACAGAATTTTATCTACAACAACATGGAGATCAGTTGCACTTTTTATAATGGTGGTATTATACTTATTAATGATAACTCCCTGGTTGATGTAAGTTGCAATAATATAACGGTTAATACATTCTTTGGTAACCCCGTTTCTTACTACCTTGGATTTCTCCAGGAAGCCCCCGGCAGTACAAGTTCTGCAGGATCAATAGGGACACCAGGTATTTGCTGGAATAATCGTTTTGCCCCTCTTCCAAATTGTGGAAGTAATGATCTGTACCACATAGGTTTTTCAGAAAGTGGTTTTCCAACCAATTTCTCAGACTGGACCGGTAACGGAGTGGATTTCCACTACCTTAACCAGCTTTGGCATAACCCCACCTGCATAAGGGATGCTCAAAGCAAGCTGAATAAGGTCATTGCCGCGAGTTCTAATACCTGCACTACAAGTGATGTGACCTGCGGATTTTTTGATCACCCGGGCGATGGTTCAACAAGTTACGACCCTCATCAACCCTTCCACCAATACCCTGAAGTTGTAGTAAGTCTAAGTCCCAATCCGGTATCCGGAACTACTGTACTGACTTATGATTTTTCTTCTATGCCCATATTCTCATCCTTCTTTGTGACCATTGTAGACCTTAACGGAAACGTAGTCTGGAGTTCAGGGACGATTACTACCGGAACGGGAGAATTGAGCATTGATGTCAACCATTTATTAAGTGGATACTACTATATGATCATTAATGCAGAAGGTTATATCTGGAGAATTCCCTTTATTAAAATCTAACAGCTTACGCCATAAAACCTCAAGCCCTTCTTTACGAAGGGCTTTTTTCTTCTGTTCGCTTATTTCCACCCACCACCAAGAGCAGTGTACAGGTTTACCAGAGCACTAAGCTGTGCCTGACGGTTTTGTATGAGCAACAATTGTGAGCTTAAGGCATTCTGGCGAGCAGTCAATACTTCCAGGTAATTGGCCAAACCATTATTCAATAGCTCCTGGGCATATGCAGAGGCTTTTAGATACGCATTAACTTCCCGGGCACGGATATCGGCAATTTCATTGGCCGCCTGCAGCTCACTAAGCGCATCAGACACTTCCTGACCGGCCTCCAACAAGCTTTTTCTGAAGTTAAGTACAGCCTGCTGTTGATTGGCCTGCGCTACTTCATATTGCGTTTTTAACATGCGCCTTTGAAATAAGGGTCCCGAAAGGGAACTCACCACCTGCAAAAAAATACTCTCAGGTGTAATAAGCGGATTACCGGATAAACTTTGAAAACCGTAAGTGGCCGAAATATTCAGAGACGGATAAAGGCTGGCCCTTGCCACATTGGTAAGCTCAAAAGTGTTGACCAACTGCATCTCAGCGGCTCGCACATCAGGTCGGTTTTCAAGAACCTGCAACGCATAGCCGGTTTTAGGTTCTACTTTTATTTCCTGATCCTCCAGGCTACTTCGTTCAATAGTATGTGGCACTTCACCTAAAAGAATGCTGAATGCATTTTCAAGTTGCCTGCGCTGATTTTTTAAATTCACCAGTATAGCCTGAGCAGTATACAATTGCGCTTCAGTTTGCTGTACAGCTACTTCCGTAAGACTCCCTGCTTCTTTAAGTGCCTTAGTGGTTTCAAGACTACGTTTGCGGGTTTGCCGGGTAGTATCCGTTACCTCAATTTGTTCATCCAGTGAAAGCAATTGATAATAGCTGATAGCGACATTGGAAATAAGCCGGGTTTTCACCGCCTGGTGCGCAGCTACCGATTGTAAATAGCTTGCACCAAACGCTCGCTTCTGACTGCGTATTTTACCCCAAACATCAGCTTCCCATGAAGCTGTGGCCGAAAGTTGGTTTTGACTTAAAGTATTAAAGAAGCCTCCAAACTGGCTATTGGCGGATGTCTCCTGGTAGCTGTTTTGCAAAGTGACGTTTACCGAGGGCAAGAAGCCTGCTTTACCTTGCTTCAGGTATGCTTCTGCGGAAGCTATGCGTTGCATCGCTATACGTACATCAATATTATTGGCCAGCGCTTTTTCAATATGACCGGTTAAAACAGGATCCGTAAAAAATTCCCGCCACGAGACATCCGCCATGGAAATACTATCCGCAGGAAGGCTATCGGTACGGTACATATTCTGAGCCTGTGCCTCTATTTCTTCCGGACGCTCATAATTCTTAGCTACAAAACACGATTGGGCTAAAAACACCATAGCTGGCAAAACCCATAATAGTGTAAGTGATGACTTTCCCATATTATACATTTGGTTTAGTCTGATTAGTATGGATAACCGCAGGTTTAGTACTCACCTTTTCCTGAAGATATTGGAATACAATAAACAATACCGGAATAATAAATACACCTATCACCGTTCCGATCAGTAAGCCACCTACCGCTCCTGTTCCTATAGATCGGTTACCAATGGCACCCACCCCATTGGCCAACACCAGAGGAAGCAGACCCAAAATAAAAGCAAAAGAAGTCATAAGGATAGGTCTTAAGCGCACCCGCGCACCTTCAATAGCCGCCTCAGAAATGGACAAGCCTTGTTGCCTGCGTTGACGGGCAAATTCCACGATAAGAATCGCATTTTTAGCCAATAGGCCCAGCAGCATAATCAAAGCGATCTGGAAATACACATTGTTTTCCAGGCCCATTAAACTAATGCTGGCATAGGCCCCGGCCACACCTACCGGTAAGGATAACAATACGGCCAGTGGAAGGACGTAACTTTCATACTGAGCCGCCAGAAAGAAGTACACAAACAATATACTTAACCCAAAAATAATCCCGGCCTGACCGGAAGAAGAGATCTCCTCACGGGTGATACCTGAAAAGGCAATATCATAACCGGCAGGAAGACTTTCGGCCGTTTCCTGAATAACCCGAATGGCGTCACCCGAACTATATCCGGGGGAAGCCCCTCCGTTAAGGGTTACATTGTTAAAGAGGTTAAAGCGGCCTATAGTTTGTGGGCCATAGGTACGCTCAAGGCTTACAAATTCTGATACCGGAGCCATTTCACCCTGGTTGTTCCGCACAAAAATACTGTTCAGGTCATCTACTTCTTCCCGGTCTTCCGGGGGTGATTGTACAAACACCCGGAATTGTTTTCCAAAACGACTGAAATCAGCCGCATAATACCCTCCTATATAACCTTGTAAAGCACTTAATATATCACTTACCGGTACCCCTGCTTCTTTAGCCTTGGGAATATTAATATCCATCATCAACTGGGGGAAGGTGGTGCTGAAGGAATTATTGGCATAACTAATCTCAGGGTGCTGAGATAAAGCTTCTGCAAAATCGGTAGCTACTTCATCAAGCTCTACAATATCACGGGCTGCGCGATCCAGCAACCGCACCTCAAAGCCATCGGAAGCACCAAAGCCCGGTACACTGGGAGGTGTGAAGAAGATAATTTTAGCATCCGCTATGTCAGCCGTTACACCAAACATCTTTTTGGTAATAGCTTCCGCTGAAAGACTGTCCGCCTGGCGGTCTTCAAAGGCATCCAGTAAAACAAAGCCTAAACCGTATGAACTTCCCGAGCCCGAGAAAAAATTCCGTCCACTTACAATGGATGCTGAACGCACACCAGGTAGTTCTCCAATACGTTGATATATCTCCTGCATTACGCTATACGTACGATCCAGAGAAGCACCCTGGGGAAGCTCTACATTCACAAAGAGTACACCCCTGTCTTCACTAGGCACAAAACCACCAGGTGTAAGACGGTTAAAAAACCAAATAGAACCTATGGCCAGCAGCAGAATAAGAGCAGTGATCCACTTACGGCCAGCCAAAAATTTCACGGAACGCACATACCGCTGAGTGGTGGCTTCAAAGCCCGCATTGAATCCGGCATAAAAGCGCTGCAGGAAATTCTTTTTACGCTCACCTTGCTTCGTATGTTTCCGAAGGAAAAGGGCACATAAAGCCGGACTCAGGGTAAGCGCATTGAGCGCGGAAATTAAAATGGCTACAATAAGGGTTACCCCAAACTGTTCATAAAAAACACCGGTAGGCCCCTGAACAAATGTAATAGGCACAAAAACAGCTGCCATCACCAGGGTAATGGAAATGATAGCTCCGCTGATCTCACTCATGGCTGACTTGGTGGCCCGTTCAGCGGAATTAAACTCTTTGTCTTCCAGCTTGGCATGGACCGCTTCCACCACTACAATAGCGTCATCCACTACAATCCCAATGGCCAGTACCAATGCAAAAAGGGTGAGCAGGTTAATGGAGTACCCGAATAATTGCAGGAAGAAAAAGGTACCTATAATGGCTACGGGCACCGCAATAGCCGGTATAAGCGTGGATTTAAAATCCTGGAGGAAAAGAAATACCACCAGAAAAACCAAAAGGAAAGCTTCCACCAGGGTTTCCATAACTTTATCTATGGAGGCTGTGAGGAATTTATTGGTATCAAAATTAATGACGTATTCCACACCCGGTGGAAAATCTTTCTCCAGATCTTCTAATAGCACATATAGCTCTTCAGTGATTTCCTGGGCATTGGAACCAGGCGTTTGGAATACGCCAAAGCTGATGCTGGGGTGTATGCGTGTACGGCCTATTGAGGTATAGGAAGCTGCGTCCAACTCTACTTCTGCCACGTCTCCAACCCTCAGAAACTGACCATTTTCCAATGATTTGATAATAACATCCTGGTATTCTTCAGCCGTTTTGTAACGCCCTTTGTAACGGATCACATATTCAAATGATTCGCCTGAATTCTGCCCCAGGGCTCCGGCCGCAGCTTCCCGGCTTTGTTCACCCACAGCGCTTATCACATCAGCCGGGGTTAATTTATAGGCCGCCATTTTAGCAGGGTCGATCCAAATGCGCATGGCATAATCCTTACCGCCAAAAACATTTACTTCACCCACACCACGGATACGCTGTATCTCCGGCTTTACATTAATATTGAGGTAATTTTGCAAATACGTATCACCGTAATCCTCATTGGTGGAGTAAATAGCAGCATACATCAAGGCTGAATTCTGACGTTTCTGGGTGATCACCCCATTTCGCACCACTTCGGAAGGTAAAACGGAATTGGCCCGCGATACCCGGTTTTGAACATTTACGGCAGCAATATCAGGATCTACATCCTGCTCAAAAAGCACTTGTATAGTAGCACTACCATTATTACTGGCCGTAGAGGTAATATAGGTCATCCCCTCCACTCCGTTTATTTGTTCTTCCAGGGGAATAATTACACTTTCCAGCAAAGTTTGTGCATTTGCTCCCGGGTAATTGGCGGTAACCTGAACGGTAGGCGGAGCAATATCCGGGTATTGGGTAACGGGCAAAGTATTCAGTCCTAATATGCCCAGGATCACCAGAATGATGGAAATTACGGTAGAAAGTACCGGCCGGTCTATAAAAACATCTAACTTCATACAAACGAGTAATTAAGACCTGCTTATTTAAATACGGTATCAAAAGTGGCTATACTGTCCAAAGGCATTGGCTTAGCCTGTACGGGCATACCGTTCTTTACTTTGGCTACTCCTTTGGCTATGATCTGATCGCCTTTTTGAAGTCCTTCTGTAATGACTACCAGATCCTTTACCTCATCTTTAACCCTGACTTTAACGGATAGGGTTTTACCCTCTTCGGTAATCTTAAAAACAAATTTATCACCCTGTTGCTCAAAGGTGCTCATAGCGGGTACTACTAAAGCATTTTCATATACAACCGGGATTCTAATAGTGCCACTGTTTCCATTGGTCAACAGCTGTTCAGGGTTATTGAATTTGGCTCTAAAACTTACCGTGCCTGTGGAGGCATTTACCTGCCCGGAAACGGTTTCAATTTTTCCTTTTTCAGCGTATTCTCTTCCGTTAGCCAAAACCAAAAGCACTTCGGGAAAGTTATTGATCTTTTCAGCCAGGCTCTTTCCTTCCGTATCCTCCAGAAAATTCAGATACTCTTTCTCGTTCATGGCAAAATAGGCATATACCTCACTGATATCTGCGACCGTGGTAATAGGTTGCTGGTCTGCAGGACTCACCAAACTTCCCTTGCGGTACCGAATGGAACCCACCACTCCGTCAACCGGACTTTTAATAGTCCCGTAGCCCACATTGGCATTAATACTGTTGTAACGGCTTTTGGCCTGGGCAAGGTTTGCTTTTGCGGTTTCCAACTGTATATTTCCTATAATACCCTTTTCCACCAGGGGTACCAGTTTTTCAACTTCCACCTGGGCCACTTTTACAGCGGCCTGTGCTGCCTCCGCATCCTGACTCAGCGTTTGTGTTTCCAGTTTAAACAGGGACTGTCCTTTACGGACCGGCTGCCCCTCATCCACCAACACCTCCTGAATATACCCACTTACCTTAGCCCTGACCTGGCTATTAACTATACCCTCTATACTGGCAGGATAACTTTTATAGGATGTTACCGTTCTGTTTTCCACCTGAACCGATGGTAAAACCGGTGTCCGCTGTTGTTGTACCTGTCCTTCTTCCTCATTTCCGCAGGCTGATAAAATGAGCGAAAGGGCCAGGATACCCAAAATTTTATTAATCTTCATATAGTGCTTTTAGAACAAGCCATCCTTTTGACGTAAGGATTTTAAGACAAAGCAAATTTACCTTTTGTTTCTGTGCAGGAATTTGATTTGTATAGAATTTTGCTATCTGCTACTATAGAGAAAAGTTATAAATAGCGTAGCCCAGGAAAATAGTATTGGCAGGTTAACCCATTAAAAAACCGGCTCATTATTTTTAATAACTGCAAAGGCCGGGTATTACCCGGCCTTTGCATGTAAGATTCTTTATCTATGGTTAATTGTGTATTATCAAGATGGAAGGATTATTCCAATCCAGGTAAAAATCCGGACAGCCACCACAATGTTTATTAGGACCATCAAAAGAATGAGCCAGCCCGATACACGGACTGCCGGCATTGTCTACTTTACGGTATGAATCACAGGGTCTGCAATTCTTATCGGCAGGATAAACTTTAGCGGTTTCCAAATCATAACCTGCAACGCAGGAATTAATAATCACGGAAGCCCCCGGTGGAATGCATATCATCGAGGTAATACAATCATTGGTGCAGGAACCATCTCTTGCGTAAAACTCAATCGTGTAGAAACAATTGGTGGTGTTGGTAACATTCACGGATTGTGCGAAAGCAGGCAGGGTAACGGTGGCCATGAGCAGAGCCAGAATCAAATTTTTCATATCTGAATTTTAAAGGGTTATACTTTTTGAATTTACCAATAAAAAACTGAGGACAAGAAATTTAAGATCACCTGACAGATCAAAAAAAGTGCGTTCTGTTCCTGAAAGGATAACACCAGGACACACTTCCCACCACAACGGTTTACGAATTCACCCACTATAGTTTGCTTTGTCCCGTGTTTTCACCATCCAAATGTTACCCCCTGCCTTTTTTAAATTATAATCCTTAATTTTCGTTGACCAATTACACAAGCATGGCCTTATCCAACAAAGAGCTTAAGCGTTTTAAGAACAAACTGCTGGATGGTATTATTCCGGTCTGTCCTTCCTGCGGCTCATCTATACTTACGGAAGAAAAACAAAAAGGAGAATCTACCTCTCTGGCTGTCAATTACCGGTGTACCCGTGATGGATTAAAAGAAGATGAATATTCCCTTTGTGAACTGGAGCCAGACACTGCCTACTCACCCTGGTATATTGCTAACCTTTTATTGCTACGTAACAGAACCGTACAATTGATAATGACGGCCCTTCTGGCCTTACTTGTGGGCAACAACTGGGATTGGGCCTTACAGACTATCGGCTTAAAATCAGAAGACCCGTCAGAGCTTTATCAGGCAAGTATTAAGGATGATACCGGTTTTGAAAAGCCTTTGGAGAATAAAAATATCGGCTTACTGCAAAGTTCCCTGAACAAAGAACGTGATATCCGGTCGGCCCTGATAAAAGAAAATAAAGCCCTGAAAGCCCAACTTCCTTCGGTACGTGAACTGTTTATTTTAGGTATGGCACTGGTGAATGGAAATAAATCAACAAACCGGTATTTTAATAAAAATGAAGGCCAAACCCTGTTATTTACAGCATTGGAAAATGACACTAACCATTTTCTCCAAAATAATGATGTATCCGAAGGCTTGCGTAAGCTGAGTCTTTTAACTGCAAAGGGGGTGCTCGACACCACCGAACTTTTTCGCCTCGAAAAACTCATCAGTCAAAATGATGATTGGGATCAGTCCTCGGTATACCTGGGGAAAACCTACTATAACTTAGGCCGTTCGGTAGCGGCAGACCGAAGAATCGCTTATCGCAAAAAAGCACTGGCCTATTATTATTGCTACAAAACCGTTTTATTTTCGCGGGGTGAAAAACTGGAAGAAGCAAGCCTGATTGAAATGGAAAACCTATTAAATATCCTGGAACATAATAAGCCTGCCTCGGTAAGCAGGAGTGAATGGATAAGTAAAAATGAAGCTAAATACGCCACCCTGGCTTGCGGGTAAAACAGGCTTCATTATAATTTTGAGCTTTGAAAAAATGTGCTTCTGAGGTTTGCAATTTAACCTGACGCTTGGCAAGACCATACCGTATTCTTAAATTATGACAGGAACCTATACTGAAGGTAAGGAATTTAAAATGTTACAGCATACCAATAAACCTTTACCCAAAGGTGAATATGACAATTGTAACTTCTCGCAATGTGATTTTTCCAACTGCCATCTCTCCGGTTATATTTTCCTGGAATGTACCTTCAGAGACTGTGATTTCAGCAATATACACTTGGGGAATACTGCCTTTCGTGAGGTATCTTTTAAGGATTGTAAACTCTTAGGAACTCGCTTTGATGAGTGTAATGACTTTCTCCTGAAAATGGATTTTGAAGGTTGTCAGTTGCAACTCTCTTCTTTTTTTGGCCTCCCATTGAAAAGTTGCCGTTTTGAGAATTGTCAGCTCAACGAAGTTGATTTTACTGATGCTGACCTCAGCTCTGCCGTCCTCAGAAAATGTGATCTAAACCAGACCATTTTTGAAAACACCCGATTACATAAGGCCGACCTGAGACAATCCTACGGATTTTCTATTGATCCGGAAGTAAACCCTATCCATGAGGCCAGGTTCTCAAAAGATTCTTTAGAAGGGCTATTGCATAAGCACAACCTGCGTATTGAATAATACCAGCCTTAAAACATTTTCCTGCGCTTAAAAAGGTAACTCTCCATAATAGGATAGTATCCTTTGCGCACATCTGCTTCTACCAGGTCTATCTTATATTGCATACAACGAACCTTTAGCTGTTGTGCAAAACGTTCCATTTCCTGGCGATAATGATTGCGAACTTCAGCGGGGTTCATCTTTACCACGGTTTTACTCTCCAGGTCAACGAAGCGATAAGGGCGCTCTTCAAAAGAAAAATCCAGTTCGGTTTGATGATCAGTAGTCCAGAAAAGTACCACTTCGTGCTTATTGTATTTTAAATGCTGCAAGGCATCAAACACCGCCTCTTCATTTTCCTGCATTTCAAAAAGGTCAGAAAACAAAAGCACCATTGAGCGTCTGGGTATGCGTTCGGCCAGCAGATGCAGGCTATCTGCCAAACCATTTTGAGGTTCTGCTTTTTTTTCCGGGTCGTGTTCCATGAGGGTTTTTCCCAACTCTATGGTAATAGCTTTGTGATGTTGACGGGTGGAACGTGCATCCGTCTTTACATCAGCTTGCCCAAACAGAGTAAGCCCCACTGCATCACGTTGTTTACGCATCAGTTGCATAATAGCTAATGCTGATACGGATGAGAAAAGTACTTTGTTGGGTTCCCTGGTATCCCAAAGCCGGTGGGTTGGGTAGAACATACTTCCCGAAGTATCAATCATCATATGGCAGCGCAGATTGGTTTCTTCTTCATAACGCTTGGTATACAAGCGGTCTGTACGGCCATATAATTTCCAGTCAATGTTTCGGGTACTCTCCCCAGGGTTATAAATACGATGTTCGGAAAACTCTACCGAGAACCCGTGGTACGGACTTTTATGCAAACCGGTAATAAACCCTTCTACCACCTGGCGGGCATAAAGCTCCAGGTGTTCGAGGTCGCGGTATTGCTGCAGATCAAAAGTTCCCTTATCCATAAATCCTGTTCAGATGGTGAAAGATAGAACGTTTTAAAAACATATCTAAACTAACCTTAGTTTTCGGCCAATCCTATGTTAGTTCATAAAAAAAGCCCCGGTTAAGGGGCTTTCAATTTTATTCAAAGTGGCTTAAGCCATTTGTGCATCCAACTTGCCGGAAAGCACATTTTTAGGAGCTACGCCCACTTGCTTATCCACAATTTCTCCTCCTTTAAAAACCAAAAGAGTTGGAATGTTCCGAATACCATACTTCATTGAAATTTCCTGGTTCTCATCCACATTCACCTTTCCTATCACTGCCTTACCATCGTAATCGGAAGCTAATTCTTCCACGATAGGGCCTACCATTCTACAGGGGCCACACCATTCCGCCCAAAAGTCCACTAATACGGGTTTGTCGGATTTTAATACTACGTCTTCAAAGTTAGCATCGGTTATTTCAACTGCCATTGCTCTAGTTATTCTGATTAATAAATATGTGTTTCAAATTTAATACAAACAATAAACCAAAAGGGTCATTTTGCTGACTTCCGCCATTTTGGCGTCAGGCATTCAATTGCATTTTCACAAAAGGCGTTTCATTCAATATATCCAACAACTCTTTGGATATTTCCACCCCACTACTCCTGCGGGGCATCTTCACATTCACCTTTGGTTTCTCGGGGTCAAAGATCATTAAATTTAACCTTTTCTTACCCTTATGTTTTTCAACTATATCATTGATAACCTCTATATTCTCCTGCGTTACATCATTTAAAGCTATGGTAAGACTTACAGACTGGCTCAACTCCTCCATAACGTCCTGTAAAAGTGTAACCTGCTTTAATTTGGGTTCTATACGTGGCTGAGCACCTTCCCAACTGGGCGTATAGCGGTTTATATAGCCTTTTACCATGAGCATAACGTTGGTATCCAGGTAAGGTTTGAAATTCAGGTATTCTTCGCCAAACAAAGCAAATTCATGGTTCCCGGAAAAATCTTCCAAAGTAAACACACCAAAGGGTTTTCCCTTACGTGTAGTGGCATGTCGTACATCTGAAATAATACCGCCAACTGTAAATTCAGCAATACCATTAAAGTCTGCAAAGCTCCTGAGCTCGTGCGAGCAGAGCATTTTTAATTCATACTTAAAATCATCAAGTGGATGGCTGCTCAGGTAAATACCGTTCACTTCTTTTTCCTTACCCAAAAGCATGAGCCGTGGCCAGGGTGCCACTACCGGAATTTCCGGTTCCGGCAGGCTTACCTCCTGCTCTCCACCAAATAGAGAAACCTGAGAGGATTCCTCTTGGGCCTTCAGGGTTTGGGCATACTTCATCGCACGCTCCAAAAAAGTACGATCATCACCATTTTGGTAAAAATATACCGCCCGGTGTTCATTCTGAAAACCATCAAAAGCACCACCCAGTGCCAGGTTTTCCAAGGTTTTCTTATTGACAGACCGAAGATCCACCCGTTTTAGCAAATCAAAAATATTACGGTATGGACCGTTCTCAAAACGTTCTTCAATTACTGCCACTACTGCACCTTCTCCTACCCCTTTCATGCCTCCCAAACCAAAACGGATCTCTCTTTTGGCATTTACGGTAAATTTCAATTGCGATTCATTTACATCCGGGCCAAGCACCGGAATACCCATCCGTTTGCACTCTTCCATGAAGAAAGTTACCTTTTTGATGTCATTCATGTTATGAGTAAGTACGGAGGCCATATACTCAGCGGGGTAATTGGCTTTGAGATAACCGGTATGGAAGGCCACTACAGAATAGCAGGTGGAGTGCGATTTGTTAAAAGCATAGGCAGCAAAAGCCTCCCAGTCTTTCCAAACCTTTTCCAGTATATCCGGATCATGCCCACGCTCCTTGCCACCATCAATGAATTTAGGCTTCATCTGATCCAGCACGTCACGGAGTTTTTTACCCATGGCTTTCCGAAGCTTATCTGCTTCACCTTTGGTAAAACCGGCCAGTTTTTGCGAAAGGAGCATCACTTGCTCCTGATATACCGTAATACCATAGGTCTCAGCCAGGTTTTCCTCCATCTCAGCCAGGTCATAGCTTATCTCTTCCTCACCGTGCTTACGCTTGATGAAGTTGGGAATGTATTCCAGCGGCCCGGGACGATAGAGAGCGTTCATGGCAATGAGATCCTCAAACTTATCCGGCTTAAGGGCCTTGAGGTGCTTCTGCATGCCCGCACTCTCAAACTGGAAGGTACCGTTGGTTTCACCGCGCTGGTATAACTCAAAGGTTTTTGGGTCGTTCAGAGGTATCTTGTCGGGGTCAATCTCCACCCCGTGCTTATCCTTTACAATGGCAATGGCATCCTTGATGATACTCAGGGTTTTCAGCCCCAGGAAGTCCATCTTCAGCATCCCTGCCGATTCCACCACCGAGTTGTCAAACTGGGTAACCAACAGATCGGAATCCTTGGCCGTACCTACGGGAACGAATTTGGTAATATCATCGGGGGTAATGATCACTCCACAAGCGTGAATACCCGTATTACGGACCGATCCTTCCAGGATACGGGCCTGGTTTACCACCTCCGCTTCGGGGCCCTGGGTTTCGGCCAGCTCCCTCAGCTGCTTACCCATCTGGTAGGCATCACCATTGAGCTTAGCGCCCATTTCCTTGTCGTCCCAGCTAAACAGCTTGGCGAGCTTGGTATCGGGAACCAGTTTGGCAATCCGATCGGTGTCACTCAATGGTAACTGCAACACACGTCCGGTATCACGAATAGCGGACTTAGCGGCCATAGTGCCGTAGGTAATGATCTGTGCTACCTGATTCTTCCCGTATTTATTTACTACCCAGTCAATGATCTTTCCACGACCTTCATCATCAAAGTCGATATCAATATCCGGCAATGATACACGGTCGGGATTCAGGAAACGCTCAAACAGCAGGTCATAGGCAATAGGGTCTACATTGGTAATACCAATACAATAGGCTACTGCAGAACCCGCTGCCGATCCACGGCCGGGCCCCACACTAACGCCCATCTTACGGGCCTGGCTGGTAAAATCCTGTACAATAAGGAAGTAACCCGGATAACCGGTATTGGCAATGGTAGCCAGCTCAAAATCAAGCCGCTCTTTTATTTCATCGGTAATTTCACCGTATCGTTGTTTAGCACCTTCATAGGTAATATGCCGCAGGTAGGCATTCTCTCCCCGTTTTCCCCCGTCTTCTTCATCTTGGGCATCTTTAAACTCATCGGGGATCTCAAACTTGGGCAGCAGTACATCGCGGGCCAGGGAAAAGCTTTCAATTTTATCGGCAATCTCCACCGTGGTAGAAATGGCCTCGGGCAGGTCTTTAAAAAGCTCCTGCATTTCAACAGAACTCTTCAGATAGAATTCCTCATTGGGAAAGCCAAAGCGGAACCCACGACCCCGTCCCTTTGGGGTAGCCTGATACTCAGAGTCTTTTACACAAAGCAGAATATCATGGGCATTGGCATCTTCCTTTCCTAAATAATAGACGTTATTGGACGCAAAGTATTTTACACCGTACTTTTTAGCAAAGCGCAACAGCGTATCATTTACTACATCTTCTTCTTCCAGGTTGTGGCGCATCAACTCTACATAGAAGTCTTCACCAAACTGCTCGTAATACCATACAAAGGCTTCTTCGGCTTGCTTTTCTCCTACATTAAGGATCAATGAAGGGATCTCGCCATAGAGGTTTCCGGTTACAGCAATAAGGTCTTCCTTATACTCCAGCACAAGCTCTTTATCTATGCGCGGCACGTAATAGAACCCATTTACATAACCAATGGAGGATAGCTTAGCCAGGTTGTGATAACCGTTCTTGGTTTTGGCAATAAAAACCTGTTGATAGCCATTATCCTTTACCGTCTTATCCGTATGATCCCGGCACACCTGAAACTCACAGCCCAATATGGGTTTAATGTCGTTTTTAAGTGCCGTTTGCACAAACTGGAAGGCACCGTACAGGTTACTGTGATCCGTCATAGCCACTGCGGGCATACCCATTGCCTTAGTCTTACTGATCAGGCCATCAATATCGCAGGTAGCCTGAAGAATGGAATATTGGGTATGTAAATGCAGGTGTACAAAATCCTGACTGGCATCAACCACTTCCCTGACTGTTTCAGTGGTACCTGAAGATTTACTTTCTTCCAGTTTCCGGGCCAGTTCTTTGAAGGACTCCACTTTAAGGCCAATAGGCTGAACGGTATCGGGATAGTTTTGCAGGAAAGCCTGTTTGTCTTCAGGAGAAAAACCCAGGCGTTCGTTGGTAAATACACCAATCCTGACCAGTTCCAGGAAAGCACGTGTTGTAGCTTCCACATCGGCTGCCGCATTGTGTGCCTCAGCAAAGCCTTCGTTAAAAAGCTTTCGGTACAACTCTTCCAGCTTGGGGTACTTATACCCCCCGCCCTTGCCCCCGGGTAGCTGGCAGTAATTAGTGGTTTCCTTACTGGTATCAATATTTGCTATGCCTTCCAGCTGGTTATCCTCACCCAGGCGGAGATATTCACACCCCAGGATATTGATATCAAACTGGATATTATGCCCGACCAGGTATTTGGATTTCTTAACGGCCTCACTGAATTCAGCCATCGCTTCTTCAAGCGGAACACCATAGTGTTCGGCCACCTCAGTGGTTATACCGTGTACCCTGGCTGCATTAAAGGGAATGTCAAAACCGTCTGGTTTGATCACAAAATCCTTGACCTCCACCAGTTTCCCTTCCAGATCATGAAGCTGCCATGAAATCTGAACGGCACGGGGCCAATTCTCAAAGTCGGTTAAAGGGGCATCATCACGTAAAGGGAGTCCGGTAGTTTCGGTATCAAAAATTAAAAACATTGACCTGCTGACAGTTAAAAATTCGGGATTGAATCTTTAAAGTTACTTCTTATTTATAGTGGGACAAGCGGTGTTGATAAACATTGATAAGTGTATACCAGCCTAATTTCTAACCTCTTACTTCTTTCATCTTTTAAGTTATATTTGCCGCGCATTTGGTTTTCAAAGTCAAACATGGCTTTTGAAATTAAAAGGGAATCCGGTGTAAATCCGGAACAGTTCCCGCTGCTGTAAGCACCGCCAAGCGCAACCTTTCTTTGTCACTGTGCCGCCTAAAGCGGAATGGGAAGACCGGTTGCAGGGTGTAAGTCAGAAGACCTGCCTTATGTATAATAATCATTGTTGCTTTCGGGATAAAAGCCAGGTGAAAAACTACAGGTACATACTATTCTGTTGCTTTTTGATCTTCCAATTATTCGCGAAAGCCAAACGTAAATTATGGCCTGTCTGCGAATATTCTTCCTTTTTATTTTCCTCCTCATGGGAACAGGAAGTCTTGTGGCTCAAACAGACACTCTGCATCTTAAGGCGGTGAATGTGGTGGAAACACGTACACAGGAATTTGCCGTAGGCAGTGAACTCATTACTATTGACAGCACCCAACTGAAGGGCAGGATCGGGCAGAGTCTTACTGATGTTCTGAATCAGGAGGGCTTATTCTTTTTGAAACATTACAGTCCCGGTAATCTCGCCACCACTAGTTTTCGGGGAGCCAGTGCTCAACAAACCGTGGTTACCTGGAATGGCTTCAATATTAACAGTCCACTGAACGGTCAGTTTGACCTGAGCCTTTTTCCCGTACAATCATTTGACCAGGTTCAGGTTCAGCCAGGCGCATCCAGCGCTCTTTGGGGTAGTGGAGCTATAGGAGGGTCTATCCATTTGAGTCACACGCCTGACTTCACACCACACTGGACCACAGGTATGGGTCTGCAGGCCGGGAGTTTTGAAACCTATGCGCAAAACCTGCAAATGAGCTTTGGTTCAAAAAAGTATGCCGGACGGTTATTATTACTTCACCAAACGGCTGAAAACAATTTCACTTTTGTGAATCCGGCTACCGGGCAGGAACAGCGGCAATTAAACAATCAACTTTCAACTCAGGGCCTATTATCTGAAAATCACTTCCGGGCGGGCTCTGAAGATATACTAAACCTGCACCTGTGGGTGCAGCGAACGGATCGTAACATACCGCCTAACATTTATGAAACCTCACGCTCCAATCAAAAGGATGATGTGGTACGGTTAACCAGTCAATGGCTGCATTCCTTTTCTAAAGCGGATCTGAAAATACGAGGCGCTTATTTCCATGAAGATCAGGATTATCTGAATATTTCGGCTGACACTTTATACCACAATGCCCAGCAAAGCCTGATAGCCGAAGCTGAACTGAACTACCAGCCTTTTACACGACATCATTTTGATCTCGGGGTAAATCACTCCACTTTTCTGGCCGATGTGGATTCCTATAAATCAGAACCGGGAATACAACAACACCGCCAGTCCTTTTTTGGCGGGTACCGTTGGAATATCCTGTCCAACCTTGCTTTCAGCGCCATGCTCAGGCAGGAAGTTATTGATAAAAATGCCGCCCCCTTTACTTTTACAACAGGCCTGAGCTGGCAAGCTCTTCCTGAATTACAATTAAAAGGACAATTCTCAAAAGTTTACCGCACACCTACCTTAAATGACCTGTATTGGGTGCCGGGCGGTAATCTCAATTTACAATCTGAATACGGTTATGCCCAGGAAGTGAGTGCTATCTGGTTTCAAAATATCCGTAAATGCAATTACCGCCTGACGGTATCTGCATACAACCGTCTTATCACCAATTGGATTGTGTGGCAACCCAGGGGGGGCATCTGGTCGCCTCAAAATATACTACAGGTTCGCAGCCGTGGTTTTGACACCCGTTCTCAAATAAACTGGAAAACGGGGCAATGGCATCTGGGCATCCATGCCCATACCAACTACGTAATGTCCACCAATGAGAAATCATCACGTACCGGAGACGCATCTGTTGGCAAACAACTTATCTACACCCCTGTGTATAGCGGTGCTGGTGGTTTTACCATTAATTATACATACTGGACCTTTCGCTACCAACACCGCTATACCGGCTATACTTATACCACTTCTGACCATGGTGAATACCTGCAGCCCTACCATATAGGCAGTCTGTATCTGGGTTATAATCACCAATGGAAAAAAACAGACGGCACCTTATTTATACGTATTGAAAACCTTTGGGACCAGGATTATCAGGTGGTTCGCAACCGACCTATGCCGGGTATGCAATATAGCATAGGACTCAATATTAATTTTAAAATCAAACAGTTCCAATGAAAAAGTTCTTTTTAGGAGGTATGGTATTTTTAACCATCCTCAGTTCCTGTAAAAAAGATGATCCGGGTACTCAAACTCCGGTAGATCCTGGACGTAAAAATGTAATGGTATTGAATGAAGGTGCCTTCCAGGCGGGTAATGCCTCTCTGGGCGTATATAACCTTGAGACCAATGCTTATGCACAGCGGGTTTTTACAGCCAATAACGGCCGGCCACTGGGGGATGTACTTCAATCTGCTGCTTCTATTAATGATGAGCTTTTCCTGGTAGTCAATAATTCCGGTAAAATAGAAGTGGTTGATCCGGAAAACTTTACCTCAACAGGAACCATAAGCGGACTGGTATCTCCCCGCTATATCCTGCAGGTCAGCAACTCATTGGCATATGTATCTGACCTTTATTCAGACAGCCTTGCAGTAATTGATCTTACCACTAAGACCATTGATCATTACATCAACCTTTCCACTAATACGGAGCAAATGTTAAAAGTGGGCAATAAGGTGTACGTTGGACATGGGTACAAAACTGTTTCAGGTGTTAGTGTAATAGATATCCAAACGGAAGATGTAAAGGTGATTCCCACTAATCATTACCCTACTGCTATGCAGCAGGATGTAAATGGCATGATATGGGTGCTTTGTGGCGGGAATGAATTTTCAGGGAAAATGGGATCACTTGATATCATTGATCCGGCTACCGATCAGGTAAGCCGTGAGATTATCCTGGGAAACAGTTCATATACCAACCACATGGCTCTTAACGGTACCGGAGATTCAATCTATTTCCTCACCAGCCATGTATATAAAATGTCTGTTACCGATAATATTGCCCCGGGCGATCCATTTATTAATGGTGATAACCGTAGCTTTTATGGGTTAGGGTATAATACGGAAAGTGATGAATTATGGCTCGGGGATGCTAAAGACTTCAATCAGAATGGTGAGGTACTGATCTATAACCGTGCTGGTGAAATACAATCCAGCTTTACCAGTGGCATCAGCCCCAATGGTTTTTATTTTGACAAATAATAAGTGTTTGGCTTTTAATTAAAAGGATTACATTTGCAGCCCTTTTAGAAAAATTAATTAAGTGGGTCGCGAACCCTTTTAAAACAATTAATGATTTATGGCAACAAGAATCAGATTACAACGTCACGGACGTAAAAGTCAACCCTTCTTTCACATTGTAGTAGCCGATGCCCGCTCCAAAAGAGATGGTCGCCTGATTGAAAAACTGGGAACTTATAATCCCAACACCAATCCTGCAACTATCGAGATCAATTTTGACAGCGCGGTAGACTGGGTTATGAAAGGTGCTCAGCCGAGTGATACTGCTCGTGCTATTTTGAAGTACAAAGGAGTGATGATGAAGAAGCACCTTTTAGAGGGAGCGCGTAAAGGTGCCTTTAGCGAGGAGGAAGCTGAGAAGAAATTTGAAGCCTGGTTAACTGACAAAACTCAGAAGATCCTGGGTAAAAAAGAAAACCTGACCAAAGCTCAGGAAGAAGCTAAAGCCAAGGCTCTTGAAGCTGAAGCTGAAGCTAACAAAGCCCGTGCTGCTGCACGTGCCGAGGCTGAAGCCCCAGCTGTTGAAGAAGTAGCCGAAGGTGAAGAAGCTCCTGCGGAAGAAGCGGCTGCTGAGGCTCCTGCAGAGGAAACCAAAGCAGAAACTCCTGCGGAAGAGCCCAAAGCGGAAGCGACTGAAGAAACCCCTGCTAAAGAGGCTTCTGAAGAAGAGAAGAAAGACTAATGAATGCGTAAAGAGGATTGCTTTTACCTGGGCCACATAAGCCGTAAACACGGTTATAAAGGTGAAGTAGTAGCAGTTTTTGATACGGATCAGAAGGAAAATTACACAACATTGGAATCAGTTCTTGTGGAAACCCACGGAGAGCTGATTCCTTTTTTTATTGTTGAAATGGCCGTCAACTCCAAGGGCCATTTTATTCTTCGTTTTGAAGATATTGATACGGATGAGGCGGCTCAGCAAATGGTAAACCGTGAGCTTTACCTGCCTCTGGAAATATTACCTCCTTTAAGCGGCAAGGCTTTCTACTTTCATGAAGTAATCGGTTTTACCATGGTAGATGCAGAAGCGGGACCTATCGGCACCTGTCAGGAAGTGATCGATCAGTCTTCTCAGGCCATTTTCCAGATTGATAAAAATGGTACCGAGATATTAGTGCCAGCCGTAGATGAATTCATCCAGTCTATTGACCGGGAAAACAAAACCATCCACTTACAAACCCCTCCCGGGTTACTTGACATTTACCTGAATGGCTAACGACTGGTTTCGTTTCAAGCAATTCACCATCCACCATAACAAATGTGCTCACAAAGTAGGTACTGATGGCGTTCTCCTTGGTGCCTGGGCACAGGCTCATAAACCACTAAACATTCTGGATATTGGAAGTGGTAGCGGGCTCATTGCTCTCATAATGGCTCAACGCTTTCCGAGTGCCTATATCTATGGTATTGAGCTGGATAATGACTCTTATCAGCAGAGTTTAGAAAATGTAAAAACCTCACCTTTTGCCGAAAGAGTTAAGCTTTACCACGGTGATTTTCTGGATCATGATCTTCAGGGGCACTGCTTCGATCTTATAATAAGCAACCCGCCATTCTTTAACCGGGCTTACCTTTCAGGGAATTCTGCACGTGATCAGGCAAGGCACAGCATTAGTCTTTCACATGCCCAAATGCTTGCAAAAGCCCGGCATATCTTAAAAGAACAGGGCACCATTAACCTGATTCTTCCACCGGAAGAAGCGGAAGCAGCAGCTGAACAGTCCGGATTGTTTATTCATCGTAAAACCTCGGTTTTCAATCATGCAGGGGGTGAAGTAAAACGGTGGTTATTATCCTTAGGAGCGATCAAACCACCTCAGGAAGAAAGCTCTGATCTGGCTATCCGTATTAATGCCACAGACTTTTCGGAAGACTACCGCAGGCTTACACGCGACTTCTACTTAAATTTCTAATTTTAGCGTTCCTCTTCGGAGCACAGATTAAAAAAATGCAGCGAATCCTTTTTCATGTAGGCCCACCCAAAACGGGCACTTCTCTTATACAGAAGTTCCTCCATGAGAATCGTCAAAAACTCCGGGATCACGGCATTTACTATCCTGAACATCATATTGATTCTAATGGGATTAGTATTGGAAACAAAGAAGCTATATACACCGGGAATGCGTTTGATAGCGGAAAGCTGGAAAAGCTGATTACTAAGGCTTCGGAAAGTGGAGTTCATACTTTACTGCTTTCCTCAGAGGCTTTTTATGTAGATCTGGAAGCAATACACGATGCCTGCCCGCAGGCTCAATTCATTCTTTACCTCCGCCAGCCATTGCAAAACATGGAATCCTACTACAACCAGGCTGTGAAACGAAATAGAAGAACGGAAAAGTTCAGTATCAACTCTATTGACTACGCCCGTTTCCGTAGATTGGAAAAATACATTGAGCATTGTGGTACCGAACCTCTTATTATACGTTTTTATCAACCACAATGCTTTAAAGGGGGCAGCCTGCTCTCTGATTTTTTACAAAGTCTGGAGATTCCACTTTCACCGGATAATTTTAATCCGGTTATCAACCCTTCCTATAGCCTTAGTGCACTTGAGCTGAAAAGGAGACTTAACCAAATAGACATTAGTAACTATGCGGATTATCAATTGGATAAGGTCCTCCAGAAATTTCCGGGCGGTCTTCGCAAATTCTCATTAACGCCTCCGGATGCTTATCATCTCCACCTCCGTGAAATTATTACGGATTTACGAATACGCCTGGGAGGCATTGTTCCCGGCTTTGAAAAGTACCTGGTGGAACTGGAGAAGGAAAACCCAAAGCCATATGCCTCACAAGAATTAACGGCTATTGAAGCCAGAGAGGTAACTGATTTTCTTTTTGAGCAAAATACAGGGCTTTATGCTTATCTCAAAAAGGCAGTACAAAGTTGCCCGCACAAAGAACTGATCACTTTGAAAACTGCTTTCTCAAAAAATACGTCTGCCGGAAGCTACCTGATGTTTTTACTGAAAGGAAAAGTTTCCGCACTGCTCAGCCAGCTGCGTGCCTGATCTCAACCTTCGCCCAGCGCTGCTTTTATATGTGCCAAATGATGTTCTCCATGCCAGGCGTACAAACCAGCCTGTTCTGCTACAGAAACTTTTACTTCATTGGCCGGGTGATAAAAGGTGCGCTTCATTTCGGCAGAGTTTAACCCTCTGATCAGTGCCACCCACCGGGTATGCACGTTTTTAAGCAGATCAATGGAAACTTTGACATCCACACTCTGCACGTCTACCAGGTTAGACCAACCATTCTCATCATAAGGCTTAATGGTAGGGTTATCTTCAGTAAGGGCCAGTTTCATGCGGGTATAACCGTTCATATGGCTATCCGGCAAATGGTGAATGATCTGTCTTACCGTCCAGCTGCCGTTCCGGTATTGGGCTTCCAAATCTGTTTCGCTAAGCCCCATGGTTATTTTTTCCAAACGGGCGGGCAGGCTGGCCAGTGAATCTACCCATGACCTGAAAAGGTCATCCTGAATAGGGTCAGGGCTTTTAAACTGCCCGATCGGGTACTTTGCAAGTTCCATTGTATGATCCATAAACCTGTGTTTTCTCTACTTAATAACCCTGATAGGGTATTTCTTTTTCATTGAAACAAATACCATACTCTTCCAGTTCAGCCAACATGGGCTCATATATTTCTTTGGTAATAGGTATCTGTATTCCCGGGGTACTTATAGTTCCCTCAAGTATGAGGCGGGTAGCGATCCCAACGGGCAATCCTACTGTACGTGCCATAGCCGTACTTTCCCGGTCATGACCTAAAGTAACCATGGATGATTCAATCATCTTTTGCTCTCCGTTCAACTCGTATCCAAATTTATGATGCATCACGATCATATCCTTATCATCATCTTTGAGCGCCCACTTTTGTTCCAGAATATGCTGAAGTACCTGAGCCGGAGTAGCTCTTTCCAAACCAATCTTTTCATCTTCAAATAAACCGACCCACCGGAGTTTATCCATCAACTCTGAATCCTGAGGAATATTCAGATAATGCATCAATTTAAGTTCTACGGAATCATGGGGGTTATACGCCAGGAAAGTATTGGTGAATTGACGGTAGGTCATTTCAGCACTGTTGTCCAACACATAACTATCATCCGTCATACCCAGCTTGACAAACACATCCCACGCCCGGCAAAAACCCGGTCTTCTAAAAGTTCCACGGTAAATAGTCGGGATATCCTTTAGGCCATATACTTCTCTGTATTTCAATGAGTCGCGATTAGCGTAACCCTCAAATTTACCATGACCTTCAATGTTTACAAGTTCTGTCCGCCTGAACAATTGATGATAGGGAATGAACTTATACTGACCCTCCTGAATGAATTTTACGGCACCACCGGAACCGGCTAAAACCACATTCCGAGGATTCCAGGTGAATTTATAATTCCAGGGGTTATCGTCATCTTCAGGTGCCACAAGACCTCCTGTAAACGATTCAAAGATGAGCATCTTCCCACCCTTCTCCCGAATCGAATCTAAAACGCGCATTGCACTCAGGTGATCAATACCAGGGTCTACCCCTATCTCATTGATCATGACCACGCCTGCTTCTCTGGCTCTTTCATCCAGTTCTTCCATTTCCTTAGAAATATAAGAAGCAGTAACCATGTGTTTTTGCAAGGCAATACAATCCTTTGCCACCGGAACATGCATATGGGCCGGCAACATACTTATCACCAAATCTGCCATGGCAATAGCATGAGTCCGTTTCATATCATCGGTTACATCCAATGATATGGCAGAAGTGAGCGGATGTTCACCAGCTCTTTTCTCAGCCCATTCCAAAGATTGATCTGCAATGGTAATTTTCCAGCCTTTCTTTTCAGCGTGATGTTGTAAATAGCTAACTAAACTATGGGTGGAGCGACCTGCTCCTATAATGAGGATTTCTTTCATAGAATCTATTTGAGAGGTGAGCAAATTTAGAATTATTGGTCTTCCTCACAATTGAAAGAGCTAACTATTACTTTTGCGCCATGCACCACCTCCGGATATTGATTTTAAGTATTTGCACATTGCTTGCTCAGGCCCAGGTAAATGTGATGATCTCAGATGAAACATCTCACTCATTTCTTTTAGGGGTAGATGGTTACGTTCAAAATACTGAGCCGGTAAAAAAACTGGTTATTGAAAAACTGGATACCAGCCGGCACATTTTTCATATTTACCTTAATAGGGGCAAGGATACGGTGAAACTAGTCCGCCCGGTAAAGTTGCCTAAAGCTGGAAACTACCAATATGTGATCATGCAGAATTATGATAAACAATTTCAGCTGAGATACCGTGGCGCAATAACTTCTTTTCCGGCAGGTGTTATTTCCATGGACCACCAAACCATATTGGAGTGGCCCAGGCCCGGAACCTCAAAACCGGTGATAGCCAGCACCACACCTGCTAAAAAGGAGGCACCCCAAAAGAAAATACGTCCGCAGGCAACCACATCAGGTATACAAAAGTCAGACAGCCTTTCTGGTGTAATTACCCGAAATACACCGGTAGATATAGCGGTTATTAAAGAGCTTGTTTCTACACCAACACCTGCGGTAAAGAAAGCTATTTCCCCTCCTCCCCAGGTCCCTCCGTTTGAACAATTGCTCTCAGCCATACGAGAGGCTGAATATGAGTTCGTTAAACTCAATCTGGCTAAAAAGTATTCGGGTAACTATACCTTAAGCACAACCGAAATACAACAAGTGTTCAAGGAATTCCAGTATGACAATACCCGTCTGCAGTTCCTGAATCACGCCAGCGAAAAAATCAGCGATCCTCAAAACATAAAGCAGCTGGAACAAGCGTTAGAGTTTGACTTGAGTAAAGAACAATTTAAAAAGAAGTACCCATGAGTAATAAAGGCATACTGATGAGCGCAGGTTTAATGGGATTTATGGCCGTTGTACTGGGGGCTTTTGGGGCCCATGCGCTTAAAGCAACCCTTGATCCATCTGCTTTGGATAGTTATGTTACCGGAGTAAGGTACCAGGCCTGGCATAGCATAGCTTTATTGGCCATTGGCTTTTCACCCGAAAATCTCCCGCTTAAAAAGAGGATTTTTCAATGCTGGTTATCAGGCACTTTTTTGTTTTCAGGAAGTATTTACTTACTCTCACTTGATGGACTTATGGGTTTAAATTTAAGTGTATTAGGGCCGGTTACCCCTATTGGCGGTCTGCTGCTTATAATGGGTTGGTTCTTAATATTTTTAGCAGGATTCAAGCAGGTAAGAGCCTGACAAGGTGTATAAAGGACACTATCTAAAAAGTGAAAATTAGCTTTCCGTTTTACAGTCCTTCTTTCAAATAAGTCTAACTTTGCGCCTTTAAATTTTTGTGAAACAAACTTTCAGACTTTATGAATTTCACTGAAATAAAACCTTCCAATTCCTCTCTTGAGAAGTACGGAATTAAAGATGCCATTTCCCACTGGAACCTGAATCCTTCTGACCTGGAAGAAATCGCCATAGAAAAAGATATGGCTGTTCGGGCAGATTCCGGAGCTATTGCCATTGATACGGGTGAGTTTACCGGCCGTTCTCCAAAGGACCGTTTTATTGTAGAGGATAATATTACCAGAGACGCTATTTGGTGGGGGGATGTGAATATTAAATTCGATGCAGACAAATTTGATAACCTTCAGGGTAAAATAGCAGATTACCTGGGAGGTAAAGAGGTATATGTGCGTGACGTATACGCTTGTGCTGATGAACGTTTCAAACTAAAGATCCGGGTAATTAATGAATACCCCTGGTCCAATATGTTTGCTCATAATATGTTTCTCCGCCCCAGTGAAGAGGAATTAAAAGATTTTGAACCCGATTGGGTGGTTATTAACGCTCCCGGTTTTGAAGCTGACCCGGCTACTGATGGTACCCGACAGCATAATTTTGCTATCCTTAATTTCTCAAAGCAAACGGCCATTATTGGTGGAACAGGCTATACAGGAGAAATCAAAAAAGGAATTTTCTCGGCCCTTAACTTTATTCTTCCTCATCAGCGTGATGTTTTAAGTATGCATTGCTCAGCTAACGTAGGTTCTGCGGGTGATACTGCTCTTTTCTTCGGACTTTCCGGAACTGGTAAAACCACCCTATCTGCTGATCCTAACCGTAAATTGATCGGTGATGATGAGCACGGCTGGACTAAGGATAACGTGATCTTTAACTTTGAAGGTGGCTGTTATGCCAAGGTAATTGACCTGAGTGAAGAAAAAGAACCGGATATTTTCCGGGCTATTAAGCCTGGTGCTCTTTTGGAGAATGTCACCTTCAAAAGCGGAAGTCATGAAGTAGATTATGAAGATGGTAGTAAAACACAGAATACCCGTGTAAGCTACCCTATTAACCATATCGACAATATTCAGAAACCTTCTTACGGAGAGAATCCTAAGAATATTTTCTTCCTTACCTGTGATGCCTACGGGGTGTTACCTCCTATTTCAAAGCTTACACCCGGACAAGCAGCTTTTCACTTTATAAGTGGCTATACTGCTAAGGTAGCTGGAACAGAAGCAGGTGTAACCGAACCGCAAACCACTTTTTCAGCCTGTTTTGGTGCTCCTTTTATGCCTCTGCATCCTACTAAATATGCGGATATGCTGAGCCACAAAATGAAAGAAGCCAATGTAAATGTGTGGTTGGTGAACACCGGTTGGTCTGGTGGCCCTTACGGAACAGGATACCGCATGAAGCTGAAATACACAAGAGCCATGATCACAGCTGCTTTAAACGGTGAATTGGATAACGTGAGTTTTAGTGAACATGAGGTATTTGGTTTAATGATGCCAGATACATGCCCTAACGTTCCGGATGATATTCTGCACCCACGCAACACATGGGCCGATAAGGATAAGTATGATATAACCGCAGCATCTCTTGCTCTGAAGTTTAATAACAACTTCAAGAAGTTTGCAGATTATGCCAATGAGGAAATACTGGCGGGAGCTCCAAAGGCTACTGAAAAAGTATAATTCATACTAAAATATTAATGTAATTTAGGATCCCGGTGCCCACAGCACCGGGATCTTTATTTTAAAATTAAATGCTATGCAGAAATTGCTTTTTCTTTTTATCCTGCTTATAAGTTTTTCAACGCTTACTCTTGCTCAGAAAGTGAGGGTAGAAGTGGAACAACCTGTACCCATCAGTGAAAATGATACCGTATATGGCACATTGCTTTCCAGGGGGAAAAGTATCAGCAAATACAACAATATTCCCCTGCTTATCATAATTCCCGGAAGCGGGCCTACCGATCGAAACGGTAATTCAGCCCTATTGAACGGACCTAATGACAGCTATAAACAACTGGCGGATTCCCTTCTCTCACAAGGAATAGCTACTTTCCGCTACGACAAACCAGCGATTGGAAAATCCACTTTTTCAAAAAAAGAGGAGGATATGCGTTTTGATGACAACATAGATGTAGTGCTTAAGATAATAGACAACATGGAAGACTTAGGGTTTGACCATATTTTCCTTCTTGGACATTCTCAAGGCTCTCTGATAGCGATGTTGACCGCTCAAAAAACAAAAATTGATGGAGTGATCAGCCTGGCCGGAGCTGGTCATGATGCTCTTACACTCATTAAAAAACAGTTAGTTGGCAAACTTCCGGAAAACCTGGAAAAACAAACCATTCAGAAGCTGGATAGTATTAAACAAGGTTATACAGTAGAGAAATACAATGTTATGGTGTCCAGTCTGATTCGCAAATCCCTGCAACCCTATTTGTATAGTTATTTTAAGTACGACCCCGCTGTAGAGATTAAGAAACTCAAGGCTCCTGTACTCATACTACAAGGTGGGCGTGACATGCAAATAAATGAAAATGAAGGCGAAAGACTTCGCCAGGCTAAACCCGATGCCCGATACATCGTATATCCCGAGATGAACCATGTACTTAAAAGGGTTGACGAATCTGAAGCTCAAAACACTGCTTCCTATTATGATGCGGACTTCCCCTTAACTAAAAGCCTGCCCAAGGATATAGCTGATTGGGTAAAGGACCACAAGTAATAATAACCATATTTACAGCAGTTCATTGGCCAGGTTAGCTAATTCTGAGCGCTCACCTTTCTCAAGGGTTACGTGTGCAAAAAGTGGGTTTCCTTTGATCTTATCAATCAGGTAGGATAATCCATTGGACTGTTCATCAAGGTAGGGTGTGTCTATCTGACGAACATCTCCCGTAAATATGAATTTTGAGTTCTCGCCTGCCCTTGTGATAATGGTCTTCACTTCGTGAGGAGTCAGGTTCTGTGCCTCATCTACAATAAAAATAACGTTAGACAGGCTACGACCCCTAATATAAGCTAATGGTGTAACCAACAGTTTTTCCTGATTCACCATATCCTCAATCTGTTTATACTCCTTATCCTTTTCGTTAAACTGATTCTTTATGAATTTCAGGTTATCCCATAAAGGTTGCATATAGGGATTAATCTTGGCTTTCATATCACCTGGTAAATAACCAATATCTTTATTGCTGAGAGGGACTATAGGCCTGGCCAGATAAATTTGCTTGAATTCACGCCTTTGCTCCAGTGAACCCGCCAGGGCCAAAAGAGTTTTACCAGTACCAGCCACACCACTAAGTGAAACCAATTTTACCTCTGGGTTGCTAATAGCCTGTAAAGCAAAGGCCTGCTCAGCATTACGAGGCTTTATGCCATAATAACTCTTTTTCTCTACCTGATCCAGTGATTGTTTTTGAGCATTGTAATAAGCCAATGTGCTACTCTTAGCTCCTTTGAGGATATAATAATGATTATTTTCCTCCTGAAAGTTTTTCTCCTTCTTCTTTATATCGTCAATTGAAATGGCCTTGCTCTTATACAAGCTATCGATCAATGTTTGATCAAAACCTTCTATAAGACTTTTTCCGGTGTATAAGGATTCTACGTCCTGAACTTTTCCCGTTTCATAATCCTCTGCATTGAGGTTCATAGCCTTGGCCTTTAGCCGAAGGTTTATATCTTTAGTTACCAGTATTACCTTTTTTGATTTTTCCTCCTCTGCCAACTGAAGTGCTGAATTCAGAATGCGGTGGTCATTTTTGGATAAGCCAAAAACCCGGTTGGCATCAATAGTATAGGTCGTATTCATAATCACCTTAAAACGACCCTTGGTACCTCCATTGAGCGATATCCAATCCTGAAGTCCCTTCTCTCCGGCTTTCTTATCCAGAAAACGGATAAACTGACGGGCTTCATAATTTTTCGTATCACTCCCCTTTTTAAATTCATCCAACTCTTCAAGAACAGTGATGGGGATGGCCACATCATGCTCATCAAAATTGGTGATGGAATTGTGATCATAAAGAATCACTGAAGTATCAACAACAAATATCTTCTTCTGAGTTTTAACCTTCCGGAGGGAAGCAGCAGCACTTTTCGCCATGAAATTAGAATCTGATTTTTTAGGAACGGTAGTTATATCACGTATAAAAATAGCTATTCCTCATGCCCTTCTGGAAAAAATCACCCGCTATGTTTCCACAAAAATCAGATGGTTTCTGTTGATAAAATTTATTTTACCGTTACACTTTAAAAGAGAAGTTTAAATTTGCTCAGGAGTTAAGAAGTGCTAATTCAGGAAAAATAACTGCTTTAGTCCCATTATCAATTATTGTTCCCATATCGGGAATACACCTAAATGGGTTTATTCTTCAAAGTTATGAATATCAGCATTTTAATTTTATGGCGCAGTTATTCCAAAGTATTGAGTATTATTAAAAAACTTATGATGAAACGTATTTTAACAGTCGCAATCGCAGGACTTATGATATCATCCTGCACTAAAGTACAAGAGCCAAAAGCAAACAATCCTGCCAATTCCAAAGACCTTGGATCTTTAGTTATTCCACAGGATTTTAACTGGAGTAGCAGTGAAAAAGGAAGGTTGACAGTAACCTTAGCTGCCGATACAGCTGTTTTTTCAGCAAACGGTGAGGAATTACAGATTATAGATGATCAGAACAAAGTAGTAGCCAGGAGAACTATTCAAGGCTCATCTGCAGAATTTTATCTCAACAAACCACAGGTTGGTTCTGATCTTTATGTATTCTATCCCGGTACGGGCGATAAACTTCAGATTTCCGGAGCGGGAAATGTTACCATGAATATTCAAACCAACTTCTTTAGCGCGGATTATGCCACTTTACTGGCAAATGCAGATAATGGAAGTGGAAAAAAACTGGCCCGTACAGCTGGGAAAGTTCAAGGTGTGAACCTAGTGACAAACGGAGATTTTGGAAGCAATAGTTTTGTAAACCTTCCCAATAATATTAATAATTTAAACACTGGTCAGTGGTATGTACACTCATCCAGTAAATACAAGTGGAGCACCAAAAATGGTAGTAAGGTGTTTGAATCCAATAGCAATTCTTACGGATATGCTTATCAATTGGTTGATGTAAACGGAGGGGATCTTTTTACCACAACAGCGGAAACCAGCGGTGACTTCTGTTTGTACATATTCTTCTATGATGCTAATGGAAACTATGTGAGTTATGTAGGTTATGCTCCTAATAGCGGAGATGATATAGATCGTAACGGCACCATTCCCAATTCAGCAACTTATGCTCTTATTAAAGTTCACGGGCCCAAGAAAGACTGGATTGACAATGTAACTTTTGAAACAGACCCGGCTATTCAGGATGCAGACAATGATGGAGTTGCTGATGATACGGATGATTATCCAAATGATCCGGCCCGTGCCTATACTTCTTATTTCCCTACCGATGGTTACCAAACCGTGGCTTTTGAAGATTTGTGGCCTGAAAAAGGAGATTATGACTTTAATGACATGGTTCTTTCCAATAATGTGGTTTATTCTTCTGATGCCAATAATGACCTGGTAGATGCTACCTTTACCATGAGCCTTGACGCTATTGGTTCTGGTTTTGCCAATGGTTTGGCTCTGGTATTTGTTGATGATAACAACAACCCCATTAACCAGGATATTATAAGCTCAGTAAGCGGTGATGCCACCGAAGATCCTGCTGTAACCAATGGTATTATAGTATTTGACCATGTATACAATGCGCAAAGTGAGTATTATCAGAACAATGGTGAGGGACCCTCAAAAACACCAGATGTTTTCACCTTTACCGTTACATTTAACTCAAATGCAAGCAATCAGAATATAGTTCCTGATGTGTATATCTTCCGCAGCAATGACCGTGGTCTTGAAATTCACCTGGATGGTTTTTCAGGAACTACCGCTGCTAATGCCAGTTATTACAACACGGGTGATGATGTAAACGGAACTTATGGAACAGCCACCGGCTTACCCTGGGTTCTGGAAGTAGTTACTCCTGATAAATCGTTTGAACATCCTAATGAAAAAGTGGATATACTGGAGGCTTATCCTCAGTTCCAAACCTGGGCTGAATCAGGTGGTGCTTTAAGTCTGAACTGGATGGAAGCTCCGGTAGCCGAGAAAATATTCGACCTGTTTTAATATCATTTTTTAATCATAAGTAGAAAAGGTCGCACTGACATAGTGCGACCTTTTTTCTTGGGAAAATATCACTGTTTTATTTAGAATACTGCGCGGGCAATGGATTTGATGTTGTCCACTTTACCCATGGAGTAAAAGTGCAGAACCGGCACTCCGGCTTTTTTTAATTCTTTGCATTGCCCGATAGCCCATTCCACCCCTACTTTTCGCACTTCACTATTGTCTTTACAGTTTACCACTGCCTTAACCAGTTCATCCGGAATATCCACGTGGAAACGATGGGGTAAGATGCTCAGATGTCTTTTGGTTGCAATGGGTTTGATACCCGGAATTATAGGAACAGTGATACCGGCTTTCCGGCATTTTTCCACATATTCAAAATAACGTGTGTTATCAAAGAAAAGCTGTGTAACTATATACTCTGCACCCTGCTCCACCTTTCGGATGGTATTTTCAATATCATTATTAATACTGGGCGCTTCAAAGTGTTTTTCAGGGTATCCTGCCACTCCGATGCAAAAATCAGTAGGCGTATTATTCCGTAGTTCTTCATCCAGGTAAATACCTTTGTTCATCTCCGCGATTTGCCCAACAAGATCACAGGCATAGGCATGACCGTTCTTTTCTGCTACAAAATAGGTTTCTCCCTTTATAGAATCGCCCCGGAGAGCCAGCACATTCTCAATACCTAAAAAATCAAGGTCTATCAATGCGTTTTCTGTATCTTCCTTAGAGAAGCCTCCACAAAGGATATGCGGTACGGCATCTACTTTATAACGGTTCTGTAAAGCCGCACAAATACCTACGGTACCGGGTCTTTTGCGCACCACTTTCTGCTCCAGCAAACCGCTGTCCAGGCGCTTATATACTACCTCCTCCCTGTGGTAAGTAACATTTATAAAAGGAGGTTTAAACTCCATGAGAGGATCAATATTAGTATAAATGTCCCCGATATTCTGTCCTTTTAGCGGAGGAAGTATCTCAAAGGAGAAAATGGTGTCTTTAGCTTGGTGAATATGGTCTATTACTTTCATTCTTATTTAATAGCGAGTGTATGTTAATCGTAATTAAGGTTGGGTCGTAACCACCTGGCTGCTTTTTCATAGGGTATGCCTTTGCGCGCTGCAAAATCTTCCACTTGATCGCGGCTGATCTTCCCGAGCCCAAAATATTTGCTTTCAGGATGAGCCAGGAAATACCCGGAAACAGAAGAAGCCGGATACATAGCCAGACTCTCAGTAAGCTTTATGCCTATACTTTCAGCCTCTAAAAGTGTAAAGATGGTCTTCTTCTCCAGGTGATCCGGGCAAGCAGGGTAACCCGGTGCCGGACGGATTCCACGGTATTTTTCGCGGATCAGATCTTCATTTGCCAAGTCTTCTCCGGGTGCATACCCCCAAAGTTCGGTGCGGGTTTTATGATGTAAAAGCTCAGTAAAGGCCTCCGCTAAACGATCAGCCAGGGCTTTTACCAAAATACTATTGTAATCATCATGATCCGCTTCAAAACGTGCTACCAGTTTTTCAATTCCAATCCCCGCAGTAACAGCAAAAGCTCCCACGTAATCCTGCCTTCCATCTGCAACAGGTGCCACAAAATCACTTAAAGCTATATTGGGTGCTCCGCTGGCTTTTTTACTCTGTTGCCGCAGGGTACGGAATACAGCTAATTCTTCACGAGGGTTTTCAGGGTTTAAGACATGAATATCATCCTTTACCGAATGGGCTGGGAAAATTCCAACAACACCATTGGCCTTTAATAGCTTATTGGCAATAATCTCATTCAGTAAAGTATTTGCATCATTGAAAAGCTTAACGGCTTCTTCGCCTACCACTGCATCTTTTAGTATTGCCGGGTATTTGCCATGCAATTCCCATGTCATAAAAAAAGGTGTCCAGTCAATAAAGTCCCGGATTTCTGAAAGGCTATAATCCTCAAAATAGTGCACACCGGGGGAAGTGGGTTGTGTTGTTACCCCTTCAAAACTCAATTTTAGTTTATTGGCTCTGGCTTCTTCCAAGGGTAGATATTCACGGGTATGGCTCTTTTTGAGATAAGCTTCACGAAGCTTTGTATACTCTGTTTTCAGATTTTGATGAAAACTCAGGGCTGTGTCCTCTTGAGAAGAAAGTGTTTGAGCAATAGGCACGCTACGACTGGCATCATTTACATGTACTACTATCCCGGAGTATTCTGGAAATATTTTTACAGCGGTATGGGCTCTGGAGGTAGTCGCACCCCCTATCATTAAAGGAATTTTTAAATTTTGCCTCTCCATTTCCTGCGCCACATATATCATCTCATCCAGGGAGGGAGTAATAAGACCGCTTAAGCCGATCACATCTACTTCTTCTTCCACGGCTGTCTTTAGTATCTTTTCCAAGGGCACCATCACACCCAGATCTACAATATCAAAATTGTTACAAGCCAGTACCACACCCACTATGTTTTTTCCGATATCGTGTACATCTCCCTTTACCGTAGCCAGTAAGATTTTCCCTTTTTTACGATTGCTCTTTTGTTGCTTTTTTTCCTCTTCCAGGTAAGGCTCCAGGTAGGCTACTGCTTTTTTCATAACCCTGGCCGACTTGACCACTTGCGGCAAAAACATTTTTCCGGAACCAAAAAGATCACCTACCACGTTCATGCCCTCCATCAAAGGTCCCTCTATAACTTGTAGTGTTCTTTCAAAAGCATGACGCGCTTCCTCAACATCATCCTCTATAAAATCTACCACACCCTTTACGAGGGCATGCTCAATTCGCTTATTTACCGGCTCTTCACGCCAGGCCATATCTCTTTCTCTGGTTTTAACTTCACCTCTGAAATTTTCGGCAAAATCAAGCAATAGCTCTGTAGCATCTTCTCTGCGATCCAGCAAAACATCCTCCACCCGGTCCAAAAGTTCTTTGGGGATTTCTTCATATACTTCCAGCATGGTGGGGTTTACAATACCCATATCCATTCCATGCTTTACCGCATGATACAAGAAAGCTGCATGCATTGCTTCACGCACCGGTTGGTTACCCCTGAAGCTGAAAGAAACATTGCTCACCCCCCCACTTACTTTGGCTCCCGGCAGGTTTTCCTTTATCCATTGTGTGGCCTTAAAAAAATCAAGGGCATTTTTACGATGCTCCTCCATTCCGGTGGCAACCGGAAATATGTTGGGATCAAAAATGATATCTGAAGGAGGAAACTTTACTTTACTTACCAAAAGCTCATACGAGCGTTTACAGATTTCCACTCTGCGCTCAAAGGTATCGGCCTGCCCCTGTTCATCAAAAGCCATTACAATAATAGCGGCTCCATATCTTTTCACCAGACGGGCCTGATTTATAAATTCTTCTTCCCCTCCCTTCAAGCTTACAGAGTTTACGATGGACTTGCCTTGTACACACTTCAGTCCGGCTTCTATAATCTCCCATTTGGATGAATCTATCATTAGTGGTACCCGGGCAATATCCGGCTCAGCGGCCAGCAAGTTCAGAAAACGGGTCATGGCCGCTTTGCCATCCAGCATACCCTCATCCATATTTACATCTATCACCTGTGCACCTCCTTCTACCTGGTCACGCGCTACCTCAAGGGCTTCATCGTATTTACCTTCTTTTATCAGGCGTAAGAATCTGCGAGACCCGGTGACATTGGTCCGCTCACCCACATTAACGAAATTGGAGGCTTTTGAAATATGGAGGGGTTCTAATCCGGCTAACTTCATAGATGTATAGGCAGCATTAAATAAGTGAATGGTATATAAAAAACTAAAATGCGGGAATGGATTCATTATTAGCCAGGGCTCTCGGCTTAAACTGGGCAGCCAACTCTGCTATGGCACGTATATGGTCAGGGTCAGTACCACAGCAGCCACCAATTATATTCACCAGCCCCAATTCCAGGAACTCGCGTATTTGTTCAGCCATCAGCTCAGGGGTTTGGTCATACTCACCAAAAGCATTGGGTAAACCTGCATTGGGGTGTGCACTAATAAGAAATGGGGATTGCCTGGATAGTATCTGAAGATAAGGCCGGAGCTGTGCAGCTCCTAAAGCGCAGTTAAGGCCAATCGAAAAGAGATCAATATGCGACAGGCTTATCAGGAAAGCCTCGGTGGTTTGCCCGGAAAGAGTTCTTCCGCTTGCATCAGTTATAGTTCCCGAAACCATCACTGGCAGCTCATACCCCAGGTCATCGTATAGGGCAGTAACAGCAAATAGGGCAGCCTTGGCGTTAAGCGTATCAAATACGGTTTCAATCATCAGGATGTCCACCCCTCCTTTTATCAGGTTTTCAGCCTGCTCTTTATAATTACGCACTAGTGTATCAAAATCAATGGCTCTGTAAGCAGGGTCATTCACATTTGGTGAAATACTGGCGGTTTTGTTGGTAGGCCCCATAGATCCCGCCACGAAACGAGGTTTATGCGGCTCTTTCTCCGAAAACTCATCCGCTATTTCACGGGCTATTTTTGCAGCCTGAAAATTCAATTCCGGCACCAGTTCTTCCATATAGTAATCCCCCATTGAAATACGGGTACTATTGAAGGTGTTGGTTTCAATAATATCAGCTCCGGCTTCCAGGTATTTGGCGTGGATAGACTTTATCATATCGGGCTGAGTTATACTCAAAAGGTCGTTATTGCCTTTCAGATCATGTGGGTAATCCTTAAACCGCTGGCCCCTGTAATCCTCTTCAGTAGGTTTAAAAGCCTGGATCATGGTGCCCATAGCACCATCTAAAACCAATATTCGCTTTGCGGCTTCTAGTTTTAACTTTTCGCCTCGTGCCAAGGCAGAATCAAATTGTGTCATAGTCTCATAAATTAAGCTATGACTTACCCGAATTAATTTTACAAAGGATGTGTTCTTTGAACTCACCTTATCTTTCTCCGATACCATTCGAAGTGGGAGGTAGCACCCGGCTAGCCCGGGTTGCTAAGACTTCAAAGGGCCCAATCCCTCAGTCTTTCTGGATAAGTCAATACAAATTTAATGGATAAAATTTCACCTGACCAAATCCTTGTTATTAATTATGCTACCCTGAATTATTAGAAATAACAAATAGTTTTTTGGTACTTCCTCACAAAAAGCCAAAAGCAATGGTCTTCATTCTATACCCATAAGGGTTTTGACCTCTCTAACCGAGAGTATAGCTCTAACCAATCTAAAGAGGCCATATATTTTATGAATATTCTTTCTACATTTGCCGCTTCGGTGGAATGATTTGGCTGATTGCAACCACACTAAAAAATGCTAAAGCAGTATCCTTTAGCTCCAAAGCCAGCCAACTTTTCCCGGAATGTAAGAAATACTAAAACAGTACCTCTATGGCTTATTTATTTACTTCAGAATCCGTTTCTGAAGGGCATCCTGATAAAATTGCAGATCAGATTTCTGATGCCATAATTGATCACTTTCTGGCTTTTGACAAAGATTCTAAAGTGGCTTGTGAAACCTTAGTTACTACCGGGCAGGTTGTTTTAGCCGGAGAGATTAAATCCAGTGCCTATGTGGATGTGCAGAATGTGGCAAGGGAGGTAATCAAACGCATTGGTTACACCAAAGGTGAATATATGTTCTCTGCAGATAGCTGTGGGGTACTTTCTGCCCTGCATGAACAATCACCGGATATTAACCGGGGCGTGGACCGTGGCAAACCTGAAGAACAAGGTGCCGGAGACCAGGGAATGATGTTTGGCTTTGCCACCAATGAAACAGATAATTATATGCCACTGGCGCTCGATCTTAGTCATAAGATCCTCCAGGAACTGGCAGCCATGCGCAGGGAAAATTCTGAAATAACCTATCTGCGTCCTGATGCTAAATCTCAGGTTACCATCGAATATTCAGATGATCATACTCCGCAAAAAATCAAGGATATTGTGATCTCTACCCAGCATGATGAGTTCGCTGATGATGAAACCATGGCCAGAAAAATCCGGGAGGATTTGGTAAACCTGCTTATTCCACGGGTTAAGTCTCAATTAAAGCCTGAGCTGCAAAAACTTTTTGAAGGAAATATTACCTATCATATTAACCCTACCGGCAAGTTTGTTATTGGCGGGCCTCATGGTGATGCGGGACTCACGGGCCGGAAGATCATTGTAGACACCTACGGTGGAAAAGGCGCACACGGGGGTGGTGCATTTTCAGGTAAAGACCCCAGCAAGGTAGACCGTTCAGCGGCTTACGCCACCCGCCATATTGCCAAGAACCTGGTGGCTGCCGGTGTGGCTGATCAAATGTTGGTGCAGGTATCCTACGCTATTGGAGTGGTGGAACCTATGGGCATTTATGTAGACACATACGGTACAGCAAAAGTAGATATGTCTGATGGAGAAATTGCTGAAAAAGTAGCCGCCCTCTTTGATATGCGGCCGGGAATCATTGAGCAACGATTAAAACTGAGAAACCCGATCTATTCGGAAACTGCAGCTTATGGACACATGGGACGGGAACCGCAAACCTTAACTAAAACCTTCCAGAGTAACGGAGAAGAACAGAAAATGGAAGTGGAACTGTTTACCTGGGAAAAACTGGATTATGCAGATCGTGTAAAACAAGCTTTCGGTATTTAAAACCTAAACCGAATTGTAAATAAAAAGAAGAAGAGCGCTACTACTACAGGGCGCTCTTCTTTTTTTAATCATCAAGCTGAAACAACTCCTCTACTTTTGTTGAGAACTCCCGTGCAATTTTAAGTGCCAGCTCTGTGGAAGGAACATATTTACCACTTTCAATGGCATGAATAGTTTGCCGGCTCACGGATATGGCCTGAGCAAGATCCTGTTGTGTCATTTCCGCAATTACTCTGTATTTCTTAACGGTGTTTTTCATTCTGATTCTCTTCTCAGGCTTCTAAGAGCCCATTGAAAACGACCTATAAAAAGGAAAAACAATAGAAAAAGATTAAGTACCATCACATAGTAAAAGGTGATATCATAAATAAAAATAATACAGAACAGGATCACTATACCATTTACCCGTGCTGACCAAAGCATGGACTCCAGCCTGATCTTCATGATCATTTCATCTTCATGTACTTCTCGTGCAAAAACCAGCAAAAGGCCCCCAATTAAAAGTAACAAAGCACAAATCTCATCGGCAAGGTTATTTTGAATGAGAGTAAAGAACAAAAACTGCTCACCCTTATCAGCTAATAACCAATCTGTATAAAACAAGGCTGGTACTTTTGCATCCAGCCATTTTGGCTCATAAGTACTAAAAAACTGTACTACTCCCAATAGTAAAGACGGAATAAAAATGAGCCAGCCCATGGTTTTGGCGCGGTGCGGTAATAAAAAACGTGTTTCCATAATGTAAAGTTTGCTTTACCAAATGTAAAACAAACTTTACATTATTGCAACTAAAAAAACCCGCACCACCTGATACGGGTTTGAATTTTATTTAACTGATTATGGTCATCCAATCGTGCTTATCCTCCGTTTCACCCATTCGTATAGCACTCAGCTCCTTTTTGATTTTCATGGCATACCCATCATGAGGAGTAGGTATTTTAAAATCTGTACCACGGAAACCAATGGTAGATATCTGGCTTACCACTGCCGCTGTTCCCATACCAAAAACTTCCTGCAGCTCACCCTTTTCTGCTGCAGCCACAACTTCACCCACTTTCACAGGTCTTTCCTCTACCTTTAGCAAGCCGTTATCTCTCAATAAAGTTAAAATACTATCACGGGTAATACCAGCCAGTATACGGTCACTTAAAGGGGGAGTAATCAACGTATCATTAATTACAAAAGCTATGTTCATGGTGCCGGATTCCTCCACCAGTTCATGATTCTTATGATCGGTCCAGATTACTTGTGTATAACCCTCCTTACGCGCCTGATCCGTGGCATAGAATGCCCCTCCGTAATTGCCCGCGCATTTGGTAGAGCCTACTCCTCCGGTTGAGCTGCGTGTGTAGGTCTCCTCCACCTTTACTTTTACTTCGCCCGCATAATAAGGTCCTACGGGACTGGTTATTACGCACATGGTGTAGTCTTCAGACGGACGGGCTGCTACAAATTCAGAACTGCCAAACATAAAGGGGCGAAGGTAAAGTGCGTGTCCTTCCTTTTTAGGTATCCAGGCCTTATCCAGTTGCACCAATTCCTTTAATCCCTCTAAAAACCATTCCTCCGGAAACTCAGGCATAAACATACGCTTGGCCGAATGATTTAATCTTTTGGCATTAGCAGCCGGCCGGAAAATACCAATACTGCCATCTTTCATATAGTACGCCTTTTGCCCTTCAAAAAGAGCCTGACCGTAATGCAGTGTATGCAGCGCAGGTGTAAAACTTATAGGCCCAAAAGGCATAATTTCCGGCTCTTCCCAAGCACCTTTCCGGTAATGGCACATCAGCATATGATCGCTGAATTGTGAACCAAAGACAGGGTTTTCCAGATTGGCCTGACTAATCCGGGAACTTGTTGTTTTAGTTATTTTCATAAGTCTGAGGGTATGTTAAGCGTAAAACACGCTAAAGGATGCTTATATTTGAACCCTAAAATTTACAGAATTAAAATGAAAAAGTTTGTCTTTTTGTTCGTAGGTGCATCCTTCTTAAGCGCGTGCAATAATACTACAAACCAAGCGGAGGAGAAAACTGAAACCGCAGCCGTTCAAGTAGGTCCTGAGTATCAATATTATGGTGATTCCATTACTGATGCAAGTGCAGTACCTGCCGGTGAATTGATGGCCAAAATGGAAGGCCAGGATTCTTTACAGGTTAAAGTTAAAGGGCAGATCAATGCCTCGTGTAAAGTAAAGGGTTGCTGGATGAAAATGGATTTAGGTAACGGTGAAGAAATGCGTGTGTCTTTCAAAGATTACGGATTTTTTGTTCCTACCAACCTTGATGGTGAAATGGCCATTATTGATGGTTACGCCAGTATTGATACTACATCAGTAGAAGATCTGAGACATTTTGCTCAGGATGCCGGAAAGCCCGAAGAAGAAATTGCCAAAATCACTGAACCTGAAATTGGTATAAACTATGTGGCTACAGGTGTACTCATTGAGCCCAAGTCGTAAATAAATCAAGTCGTAAATAAATCATGCAGAAGATTATTATAGCAGGATGCCTTTGTATGGCATCCTTTTTTTTGAGCTGTAACCGGCAACCCTCAACCTCTGAAGAAAAACCGGTCAAAAAACTGGAAATGTATGAGGAGAGTGAGCTGGCTGCTCTTATGCGGAATATGTATGCCGATAATATGGAACTGCGTGAGCAGATCTTAAACGGCTCCGTACCTGAGAATTTTCCAGAGCATTTTTACACTATCCATACGGCTGATATCAGTAAGGGTATGAGTCGTGATAAAGGCCCTTTTAAAGCATTGGCCAACCAGTATCTGAAAAGTATGCAGGCCATCACCGAAGCCAGCTCTCCCCTGGAGGCTAAAATTGCCTATAATGAAATGGTGATGAGTTGCACGAGTTGCCATCAGGTATATTGTCCCGGGCCTCTTTCAAAAATCCAAAAAATGAAGATTCCAGCCCATGAAACGGCAGATAGCCACAACCCGTGATAATTCCAAAACACTTTTTGTTCCTGAGTTGGATGAACATTATCACTCAATTCATGGAGCTGTTCAGGAATCTCTTCACGTTTTTATAAAATCCGGAATAAAGGAGTTTCCGGATCATTCCACCGTGAATATCCTGGAAGTGGGTTTGGGTACCGGACTGAATGTATGGCTTAGCTTAAAAGAGGCCCTGGAACGAAACCTGCATATCAACTATACTTCCCTTGAAAAGTATCCTGTTCAAGCCGAAGAAGTAGCTCAACTCAATTATACCAGTTTACTGCCTTCCGGCCCTAAGTCTTCATTTCAAGACATTCACGAATGTGAATGGGAAAAACCCGTAATTCTTTATGAGGAAGAAGCGACATCCTTTACACTGTTAAAGCAAAAAACCGACCTCAGGGCATTTAAAGAATCTGAAAATTACAACCTGATCTATTTCGATGCTTTTGCCCCGTCTGCACAGCCAAATCTCTGGACAGTGCAGGTTTTTCAAATAATGTTTGAGGCTCTTAAGCCTGGTGGCCTGCTGGTTACGTATTGTGTGAAAGGAGAAGTACGAAGAGCTATGAAAGCTGCAGGTTTTACAGTTGAGAAAATTCCCGGCCCACCGGGAAAACGTGAAATGGCCCGGGCGTGGAAAAAAGGTTCTCTATGAGCAATTCACTGACCATACGGGTATATGGGTTGTTGATCGATAATAAACAGATATTGCTTTCCAGGGAAAATATAAAAGGTCAAATCCACACCAAATTTCCAGGGGGAGGGCTGGAACCCGGAGAAGGTTTGACGGATTGTTTGAAAAGAGAATTTATGGAAGAAGTGGGCATACAACTCACCCAAACCCGGCACTTTTATACTACTGAAGATTATTTTTCTTCTTCTTTCCATACAGACAAACGGCAAGTGGTAAGCATTTACTACCGGGTATGGACCGAACAACTTGCTGATATTATAACCAAAGATCCGGAGAACGTTAAGCTCCTTTCGCACCATAATGATCAGGTGTTATACTGGGCTCCCCTGCAAAACATTGGAAAACAACCAATCCACCTTCCCATTGATAAAATTGTAGTTTCCAAACTGATCAGTTAAGCCGTTTCTCCACCAAGCCTTTAACTTTAGAAAAAACCTTTTTAGGGCTCCATCTCCGCCATTCCAATTCATTCAGTTCTCCACCCATAATCATATAATAATCCAGGTGATACTGCTGTATTTCTTCACGCAGATGCTGCCTGAAGTTTACCAAAGCCACCCAGCCCCCTTCCAGTTCTTCAAACCATTCCTCGTAGTAATCAGGATCACCGGCATGAAAGTTAAGGATGTTATCCCCCATTAAGATGAAATAACGTATTCCTTCAGCCATAAGAGGTTCAAAAATGTCTCGTTTCAGCTTCATGATATCGTTGTGCAGTACATCATTCCACTCACCTATAAATTCAAGTATCGTGAAACCCGATTCATAATCTGCATATAATTGTTTCATATACAGCGTTTCCGCTCCAAAATAATCCCATTGCGGATGTATGATATGATCATAAATAGTATCGGTAAAATAGACTTCGCTATTCTGATATCCTAAAAAAGGTGACCGTTCATCTTCCGATGCTATATAAAGATGTCTCCACAGGTAATGAGGCTCAATGTGGTGCATAATTTGAATTTATTTCTTAATTCTTATTTTACCACTTTGTTTACACATTAACCTGTATGAGCTTCGCAAATAACTGGGGACATCTTAAACATAATATGTCCAGGCTGCGTCAAAAGATTGATCAAAAACAAAGTACGGCAAAAAGCATATTATCCTCTCCCAAACTAAACTTAGCCGCCCGTAAGCGCAAGCGCATGAGTTTAGTTACTAAGCGAAATAAAGAAATGATGAGCGTGAGACTAATTTCTTTGATTTTACTGGTTCTTTCAATTGGTTTGTTATACTACCTTATCCACTAAAACAAAAACTCTTCTGCCTGTAAAGTGTTACACTGTAAATTGCTTTTATGAAAGTCCTTATCACCGGAGGAACCGGCTTAATTGGTACCGAAATATCCAAACAGCTTCTGGAAAAGAAACATGAAGTTTGTTACCTCAGCAGGCACCCGAAAATGAACGCCCTTAATATACCCGAGTTTGAGTGGGACCCTGATACCGGGTCTATTGACTTTAAGGCTTTTGAAGGAGTGGACGGCATAATTAACCTTGCCGGAGCACCTATTAATAAAAAGTGGACTCCTGAGTACAAAAGTAAGATTTTACGGAGCCGTGTGGATGGTACGCGCTTGCTCTTTGAAACTATTGAATCCCGTAAACCCCCGATTCGTTTTTTTATTTCGGCCTCGGCCTCGGGGTATTATGCCAACAACACCTCTGATGAGTATAGTGAAACCGCTCCGCCCGGGAATGATTTTCTTTCCATAGTATGTCAGAAATGGGAACAGGAAGCACAACTCTTTGAAAAGATCGGTATACGTACCGCCCGAATGCGTGTGGGTATTGTACTCAGTTCTAAGGGTGGGGCATTACCTGAAATTGCCAGACCGGTGCGTCTGGGTCTTGGTGCTCCTTTAGGTAATGGAGATCAATGGATGCCGTGGATACACCTGGAAGATGTAGCTGCCATGTTTGTATATGCTGCTCTTCATGATTCTTTTGAAGGTGTATACAATGCGTCAGGCCCTTATAATGTAACTAATGAAGAGCTTTCAAAAGAAGTGGCTCAGATTTTAGGCAAGCCGTTTTTTATGCCTAACATCCCAAAATTCCTTTTAAAGCTGGCTCTGGGTGAAATGGCCGAAACCGTCCTGGCCAGTACCAAGGTAAATACCGATAAGATCCGTGGCAAGGGATTTAAATACAAATATCCTGATCTGAAACAAGCTCTTACCCACTTGTTGAAATAAAAAACCCCCTGCTTTCGCAGAGGGTTAATGCAATATAATTGTATAAAGTCTTAGGCCATTTCGTTAGCGTGCCTGCTTAGGCTCGACTTAAGGTTTGCAGCCTTATTGCTATGAATAATATTTTTCTTGGCAAGCTTGTCAATCATTGAAAACACTTCAGGCAACTTCTTCTCTACTTCCTTCTTGTCTTCGTTCTTACGCAAGTCACGAATAGCATTACGAGCTGTTTTGTGCTGATAGCGGTTACGCTCACGCTTTTTTTCGTCTGATCTTACTCTTTTTAAAGCACTCTTATGATTTGCCATAATCTTTTTACTAGTCTTGCAGCCCCTAGGAGAATCGAACTCCTCTTTCCAGGATGAAAACCTGGCGTCCTAACCGATAGACGAAGGGGCCTTATTTTTTTCCCTTGTTTTAAGGGAGTGCAAATGTAAATCAAAAATTGTTTTTACCAAACAACCTCAAAAAATAATTTCACTCTTCTTTCTCCATTTTAGTGTGAAACTTAAACCCTAATTTTTTAGATGTTTTAAGATGCAGCTCATTGCTGAGGGTTTGCACCTGCCCTACACTTGCCAATAGAACTTCTTCCAGATCAGGTACGGTGAGGTCATATTCCAGCGCGTATATTACCGCTGTATCCACCACCTTCTTAAGGTTATCATCTGTAACAATACCCTCTCCCAATTGGTTATATAAAAAGCCTAACTGTCGTTTCCCCTCAATAAAAAAGTGCCCTTCGTGATTCACGAATATCCTTCCCAGCAATATACCCACGTCATTTACACGGTTGAAACGAAAGCTATCCGCCAGAAAATTATAAATGTTGATCATACCGAAATACCCTCTCAAGCCATCTTCCTTTACATAATCCGTTTTCCAAATGTGATGTTCTTTATCAAAGGTAAAGACGTTGGTATGCATATTAAAGAGAAGTACATCTCCGCTAAACTGAATTTCAGCCTCATAACGACTTTTGTTGCGGTACTCCAGCTTCACATGTTCATCAATTTTGCAAATCTCACCAGACAGCGAATCTGCCACTCCTTCCAGCTGAATCTTCAGACGCCCGAATACATTCAGGGTCTCGCGGTAAACTTTTTGCTTTAAGGCCGACTTTTTCTGGAGTAGTTCCATAATACGGCTGTTACAGGCGAATTTCTCAGACATCTATCAATAAGCTTTAGCAAAGATTACTCTTTGAGTAGAGGGCTTACCAGTACGAATGCAGCTTCCCTCCTCTTGCTTTGCGTTTAAAGGAATACAACGTATGGTAGCTTTGGTTTCCTGTTTTATGCGTTCTTCAGTTTCAGCAGTACCATCCCAATGCGCTACCGCAAAACCACCTTTGTTTTCAATTATGTCCAAAAACTCATCCCAGGAATTTACCTCGTGCGTATTTGCTTCCCGATAATCGGCTGCTTTTTTAAACAGGTTTTCCTGGATTGCTTCCAGTTCCTTTTGAATCGTTTCGGTAAGTCCTGCCATAGGAACCACCTCTTTTTGCAACGTATCTCTGCGCGCCAGCTCCACGGAATTATTTTTTAAATCACGCGGACCAATGGCTATCCGAAGTGGCACACCCTTTAACTCGTACTCATTAAATTTCCAGCCGGGTTTATGAGTATCACGGTTGTCAAATTTCACAGATACACCGGCATTTTCCAGGTCTTGTTTAATCTCTGCGACCTTCGCGGATATCTGCTCCAGTTCTTCGGCACCCCGATAGATAGGCACAATAACCACTTGGAATGGGGCAAGATTAGGAGGGAGTACCAGGCCATTATCATCCGAATGGGTCATCACCAATGCCCCCATTAAACGGGTGGAAACTCCCCAGGAGGAAGCCCATACATACTCTTCTGTTCCTTCTTTAGTGGCAAACTTTACATCAAAAGCCTTAGCAAAGTTCTGACCCAAAAAGTGACTGGTTCCAGCTTGCAAAGCTTTTCCGTCCTGCATTAAAGCTTCAATGCAGTAAGTATCAAGTGCACCTGCAAAGCGTTCACTTTCTGTTTTAACTCCTTTTATAACCGGCATAGCCATGAAGTTCTCTGCAAAATCAGCATATATATCCAGCATCTGGCGGGTTTCTTCTATAGCTTCCTGCCGGGTAGCATGAGCGGTATGCCCCTCTTGCCATAAAAACTCAGCGGTGCGAAGGAACAAACGGGTACGCATTTCCCATCTTACCACATTAGCCCACTGGTTTACCAAAATGGGTAAGTCACGATAGCTTTGTATCCAGTTGCGATACGTGTCCCAAATAATGGTTTCAGATGTAGGTCTTACAATCAGTTCTTCTTCAAGCCTGGCTTTTTCATCTACAACAATACCACTACCATCTTCTGCATTTTTAAGCCTGTAATGCGTAACTACGGCACATTCCTTAGCAAAGCCATCTACATGCGAAGCTTCCTTGGAAAAGTAGGATTTAGGAATAAAAAGCGGAAAGTAGGCGTTCTGGTGCCCGGTAGCTTTAAATCTCTTGTCCAGCTCAGCCTGCATTTTCTCCCATATCGCATAACCATACGGTTTAATTACCATAGAACCACGCACACCGGAGTTTTCAGCCAGGTCTGCCTTCACTACTAATTCATTGTACCATTTGGAGTAATCCTCTCCCCTCTTTGTAAGATTTTTCGACATCTCGTTCGTATCTTGGTATGGAGTTTGTTATTTCTTAAGTGAGCAAAACTACTTATTAATCGTCCTTGTAAAGTTGTCAATTATGAAAAAGTTCTTCTTAATACCCATCACCGTTTTAACTTTTATACTGTCCAGTTGCGATAGTACAAAAAGTGTAAGTAACAACTATTATGATGACGGCATATATCACAAAGCCGGGCAGTCCCCATACACTTCAAATGCTTCAACAACCTCTGATAATACCAATGACCCGTTTAGCCTGGGAAGTATTGAGGACCCTGAACAAAGTATAAGCACGAATCCCAACGCTGACCCTGAGCGTTACGGAAATACAGATTACTACAACCCTAATGATCAGTATTACGACAGTAATGGAGATGTGGTGGTTAATAACTATTACAGCACTCCATCCTACCGAATGTATACACCTAATTCCGGTTTGTACTGGAATAGTTGGGGCGGATTTGGTGCTTCTGTAGGTTTTGGTTCTGGATGGGGCTATGGTGGTTACTATGATCCTTTCTTTTACGATCCCTGGTATAACCCCTGGTACCGCCCTATTGGCTGGGGATGGGGTTATGGAAACGGCTTTGGCTGGGGTCGCCCCTGCTGGGGAGGTGGCTGGGGATATAATTCCTATTGGGCCGGTTTTTACAACGGTCACTATTACAACAGTAATGATGCGGTTATAGGCCGCGGCCGTACCTACACCGGCTATACTCCGGTAGCCTCAAGAACCAGTAGTTACAACAGCAGAAATTTAGCCAATACCGGCAGAAAAGGAACCACTGGAAGTACTTCCGGACGTTCCTCTACATCCTCTACAGGTCGCAGAGGAAAAACCAGTACCGGTCGCTCAACAGATACCCGCCTGGCTACAGTTGATGGAAGAAGATCAACTTCCTCATCTGCTTTACCACGCTCGGTGAGTACTTCAAGAACCGCTGGTCGTACATCGGTCAGTGATCGTGAGGCAACCTCCAGTACCGTTACCAGAGGAAGCACCTATTCTAAAAACACATACGATTATGTAAGGGGACGTACCGTTGAGGAAACTTCAACGCGCACCTCCACTAGTAATCCCAGAACACCTTCTTCGTCTTCTACAAGATCACGAACCACAGAAGGGCGCAGCAGTGCAACACCTGGCCGCGATACCAGACCCAACACCAACTCACGGACTCAGGGGCGTTCTAAAGATGAATATTTCAACCAAAATCGTTCTTCCAGTCCAAATTCAAATAATCGGACCAATACACCCTCAAGGCGATCTGACAATGATATGTACGTTCCTTCTCAGCAGCGCAACCGATCTTATGAACAGCGATCTAATCAGAATAATGACCGGGGAAATGCATCACCTTCATCTACTCCTAACCGGAGTTATGACCGAACTCCTTCCCGTTCACCTGCGCCAAGCCGGTCTTATACGCCTTCCCGCAGCAGCTCACCCAGTCGTTCTTACTCACCCTCATCAGGAGGAAGTAGTCGCAGTTCGGGTGGCGGCAGCCGGGGCTCATCCGGCCGTAGCAGTGGTGGCAGACGCTAATAACTCCTAACAAAAACAAAATGAAAAGACTTTATCTGACATTTGCTGCAACGCTCATATCAGTGGTGATTCTCAATGCCCAAACCATAGATGATATCGAGCTTTTTAACACACGTGATCTGCATGGCACTCCCCGGTTTACGGCAATGGGAGGGGCATTTACAGCTCTTGGAAACGATCTTTCAGCCATTCACCTGAACCCGGCTTCATCCTCGGTTTTCCGACAGGACAATCTTGGGTTATCACTGGGTTTCCAAACGCGCAGTGGTGATCAGAGCTTCTATAATGGCACCAGTCCTTCTTCCGATTTTAGTTTTCTTTTCGAAAATGTTGGTGTCGTAAAAAAGTTTGAAACCGGAGGATACAATAATAAAACTGAACTGGCCTTCTCATTGGGTTACACCAAATTAGCAGAGTTCAATCGTGAATATTCGGTTACAGCAGATCGTACCATTGGTGAATTTGGAGAAGGTACTCTGGTGGATTACTGGTTTCAACGGGAACTGCCGGACGGAAGTTTTGACGGTGCCTTTGACCTGGCTCCAGGTCAATTGGATCGCTTTGGCCTTTTTGAAGAACTAGCGGCTTCACAAGCCGGGTTATTCTATCAGCCGGATGATACCATTCGTGATATCTCACTCGGAAATGCCAACACCCAAACCGACTCTAAAATTCGCTACAGGCGCAATGAGAGTGGTTCTTTTAATGAAGCTCACATCGGCTTAGCCGGTGCCTACCAGGATGTTTTTCATTACGGTATTGCCCTGGGGTTCCCTACCCTCTCCTACATCAAAGAAGATAAAATTACTGAGTATAGTTTACCGACAGATACATTTCCCTTTGATGCCAACTCATACACCCTTACCCGTACCAATGACATTTATGGTAATGGTGTAAATATTAAATTAGGAGTAATTGTAAAACCTGCACAGTGGTTTCGTTTGGGGCTTTCCTATGAATCACCTAGCTGGTATACCGTAGTACAATTGTATAATATTGACGTTACGGCACAGTTTGACAATGGTGATTTTGGTGAAAGCGATGTATTATCTACCGGTGAATATTCCTATAAATTAAGTACCCCGTCCATTTACAGGGCAGGTGGAGCTTTTATATTTGGCAAAAACGGATTGGTAAGTATAGATTATGAATACTCCGATCCTTCCAAAACCAGAACCTATACTAACAATGGCAGTTACAATGTGTTTGAAGATGATCTGCAGGCCGCTAATTCTTCTGTAGGTAATGTGATGACCGCCAGTCAGGCTGTTAGGGTTGGTGCTGAGTACCGTTTAGGCCCGGTAATGCTCAGAGCCGGTTACGGTTTCCGTGAAAGTATGTATAAAAACCCTCAAGCTTTTAAGAGTGATCAATCTACAATATCAACCGGTATTGGCTACCAGAATGAAGACTTTAGTATAGACGTATCGTATTCCAGGTCTTCCTTCAGTCGCCAGGACTTTGTGCACCCGTTTTATACCGAAACCGAGAATGGCGCGGAAACTGAGGAACTGGTGGATTCAGATATGATACGTTCCAATATTATTCTTGGTGTAGGCATTCGTTTTTAAGATCAGAGCGCATAACATCAGGTTCCAGGGGTTGGAGGTTTCCACCCCTTTTCTTTTCATGGATTATTCTACTTTTGGGTTTTTACAAAAACCTCAACATGATCAAACGCGTTCTTATCTTCGGCATTCTTCTCATTTTCCAAGGTGCTATTTCAGCACAGGAATCCGAAGAACCCAAACCTCTCATTGAAAAAACCTCTGTTTCCGCCCTTAAATTCCGAAGTATCGGCCCGGCCTTAACTTCCGGACGCATTGCTGACTTGGCTGTAAACCCTGAAAATAAGGATGAATATTATGTAGCCACAGCAAGTGGCGGTGTGTGGAAGACCACCAATCACGGAGTTACCTATCAACCGGTTTTTGACGATCAGGGCTCCTACTCCATCGGATGTGTACGTCTTGATGCTACTAACCCGAATGTAGTTTGGGTAGGAAGCGGTGAAAACAACAATCAGCGTAGCGTAGCCTACGGAGACGGGGTTTATAAAAGTGAAGATGGTGGTAAGAGCTGGACCAATATGGGCCTGAAGAATTCCGAACATATCGGTATGATCATCATACATCCTGAAAATTCCAATATTGTATACGTAGCTGCCTACGGGCCTTTATGGAGCAGGGGTGGCGACCGGGGTATTTACAAAACTACGGACGGTGGCAAAAGCTGGACTCAGATATTAAGCGTTTCCGAAAACACGGGCTTTAACGAAATTCATATGGATCCGCGCAATCCGGATGTATTGTACGCTACTGCGCACCAGCGCAGACGCCATGTGTGGACCTACCTTTCCGGAGGACCGGAAAGTGCTATATACAAGTCCATTGATGGAGGTGAAAGCTGGAATGAATTGAAGAATGGCATTCCCGGGGACGATAAGGGCCGAATTGCGCTGGCCATCTCTCCCGCCAATCCTGATATTATTTATGCCATGATTGAAGGACACGGTGTATACCGGTCTGATGACCGGGGCGCTTCTTTCTCCTTTAAGAATAAGTACGAAACCAGTGGTAATTATTATGTAGAGTTAGTACCCCACCCTACGGATCAAGAGGTAGTGTATAGCATGGACACCTATATGCACGTTTCTACAGACGGTGGTAAAAGCTGGAACCGCGTACCTGAAGATAAAAAACATGTGGATAATCATTGCCTGTGGATCAATCCCGACAATACCGATCACATGATAGCGGGTTGTGATGGTGGGCTTTATGAAACCTATGACCATGCTCAAAACTGGCAGTTTAAGCCCAACCTCCCGGTAACCCAGTTTTATAAAGTTACCGTAGATAACGATCTGCCATTTTACAATGTATACGGTGGCACCCAGGATAATTTCAGCCTGGGTGGCCCATCGCGCACCATAAACCGCAGTGGCATCACCAATTCAGACTGGTTTGTAACCAATACCGGTGATGGTTTTGAAAGTGCCATTGATCCGGTTGATCCGAATGTGGTATACGCCCAGAGTCAATACGGTGGACTGGTGCGTTATGACAAAAAGAATGGTGAAAGCGTAGGTATACAACCCTCTCCGGACTATGGAGAACCAGCTTACCGGTGGAACTGGGACGCCCCCCTGCTGATCAGCCCGCATGATCATAAACGCCTGTACTTTGCGGCTAACAAAGTATTTCGCAGTAATGATCGCGGAAACAACTGGGAGGTTATCAGTAAAGACCTCAGCCAGCAAATTGATCGCCACACCTTACCGGTAATGGGTAAAATATGGAGTGTGGATGCCATTGCCTATGACCGTTCCACCAGCAACTATGGAAATATTGTGGCGCTGGATGAATCCCCCTTACAGGAAAACCTGCTTTTTGCCGGAACCGATGACGGCCTTATTCATGTAAGCTCTGATGGAGGGAACAACTGGACGAAATATCAAAGTTTTCCCGGCATACCCAAAAACACTTATGTGAATATGCTGGTAGCTTCTAAATTTGATGCCCATACCGTTTTTGCCGTATTCAACAACCATAAAAACGGAGACTTCAAACCCTACCTCCTGAAAAGTACGGACAAGGGAGTCAGCTGGCAAAACATCACCGGAGACCTGCCGGAAAGAGGTTCTGTGTATTGCATAGCACAAGATCATATTAATAAAGACCTGCTTTTTGCAGGAACTGAATTTGGTGCCTTTTTCTCCTACAACGGAGGTGAAAACTGGAAACCACTTAAAAGCGGACTCCCTACCGTTGCCGTAAGAGACATAGCCCTTCAGGAAAGGGAAAGTGATTTGGTTGTAGCCACCATGGGGCGTGGCTTTTACATCCTGGATGATTACAGTGCCTTACGTGGCTATAAGCCTGATAATCTTGAAAAAGAAGCGTATATATTCCCCGTTAAAAACGGGCTTACCTATATGGAGGCCTCACCCTTAGGGTATAATGAAGTAGGATTCCAGGGCGCCTCCTACCACTTTGATAAAAACCCTGAAACCGGAGTTCAGATTGTATATTACGTGAAAGATGACGTAAGATCATTAAAGCAAAAACGGCAAAAAGCCGAGAAAAAAACCCGTGAGAACGATGGCTCTCCCAGCTACCCATCGGCTAAGGAATTGCGGGCAGAAGATCGTGAAGAGAAAGCCTACCACATTTTTTTGATTGCCGATGATTCCGGAAATGAGGTAAGCCGTTTTTCCGAAGAAGCTGCATCGGGTATGAAGCGGGTAAACTGGAATGGTCGTCTCAGCAGCAGTTCCCATACCAATACCGAAGGCAGTCCTGTAACCAGGGGAAGGTATGCTAACCTGGCTTTACCCGGCACGTATTCCGTTAGCATTTACCGCAGTAAAGATGGTGAAACCCAAAAATTGGCCGGGCCGGAAAAATTTGAACTCAACTGGCTGGATAATGGCTCCATGTCTGCCAAAGACCGGCTGGCCCTGGCTGACTTTCAAAAACAACTGGAACAAGGCAGGCGTGATATAACAGCGGTGAATCAATTTAAAAATCACCTCATTACCCGCATTGAAAAACTGAAAGCCAATACACGTAATACCCCGGGTGCCCCGCTCTCCATTTTGGATAGCCTGCGTAAAATGGAATATACTATTTATGAGCTGGAGGTAGAATTGAATGGTGATCATAGTTTGTCTAAAAGGAATTTTGATACTCCTCCTTCCCTAACCAGCCGTTTAAACAGGGCTGTATGGAATTCTTATTATACCACCATGGCACCTACCGGAGAACAATTGAAAAACCTGAAGATCGTGCAAGGCCAGTTAAGTGGATTAATCCTTAAATTAAAATCACTTCGCCAAAAAACGGACCGCATAAACCAACAGTTGATACAGGCCGGGGCTCCTTACCTGGAAGATGATCTGCCGGAAGGCTTTTAATTAAAAATAGATTATAATGAAGGCAGCATTGCGTTGCCAGATAAATCATTTATAGACAGGCCTTATTCCGTACCTTTGCCCCCCAATTTTTGACCAGGATCATTTCATGGAGAATGATCAATCGTAAATTACAGGAATGGAGATTAAAAAAAACAGTAAAGCTTTGGAAGCTGTAGCTGAAGAACAGGGAGACATTCACCTTTCAAGCGGCAATGCAGAAACACCAATGCGGGCCGGTGCTTTTGACCAAAGTGATGAGGAGAAAATAGAAGCCATCCGCGGCCATTTTGAAAAAATCCTGGACACCTTAGGTATGGACCTCACAGACGATAGCCTGAAAGGAACTCCGCTACGGGTGGCCAAAATGTTTGTAAAGGAAATATTCGGAGGGCTTAACCCCGAGCGCAAACCCAGCACCAGCACTTTTGATAATAAATATCAATATGGTGAAATGCTGGTGGAAAAAAATATTGTGGTATACTCCACCTGTGAGCACCACCTGCTTCCCATAGTAGGCCGGGCTCATGTAGCCTATATTTCAAACGGTACCGTTATCGGTTTAAGTAAAATGAACCGCATTGTAGACTACTATGCCAAACGTCCGCAGGTGCAGGAACGCATGACCAAGCAAATTGTTCAGGCCCTGCAGGAAGCCCTGGGTACAGAAGATGTAGCCTGCGTGATTGACGCCAAACATTTATGTGTAAATTCACGGGGTATTCGCGATATCGAGAGCAGCACTGTAACCGCTGAGTTTGGAGGGAAATTCAAAGAAGAAAGTGCCAAGCGCGATTTCCTGGATTACATCAACATGAAAACAACATTTGACGCTTAAAAATTTTACTCCATGCCTTTATACGAAGAAAATGACCTGTTCCTCTATAATTCGCTGAATCGTAAAAAGGAAAAGTTTGAACCCCTTAAAAGTCCTCATGTAGGCATGTATGTATGCGGACCTACCGTGTACAGCGATGTGCATCTGGGTAATTGCCGCACCTTCATTTCTTTTGATCTGGTATACCGGTACCTTAGCCATCTGGGGTATAAAGTACGCTACGTTCGTAATATTACGGATGCCGGTCATTTGGTGGATGACGCTGATGAAGGCGAAGATAAAATTTCTAAAAAAGCGCGATTGGAATCTCTGGAACCCATGGAGATCGTACAGAAGTACACCTTGGGTTTTCACCATGTAATGGACCGCTTTAACTCCATTCCGCCCAGCATTGAGCCCACCGCCACCGGCCATATTGTAGAGCAGATCGATACCGTAAGAAAAATCCTGGAAGCCGGGCTGGCTTATGAGGTAAACGGGTCCGTTTATTTTGACGTGCCTAAGTATAATGAGAGTCATGACTATGGTAAGCTCTCGGGGCGCAAAATTGAAGAGCTATTAAGTGGTACCCGGGAACTGGAAGGGCAATCTGAAAAGCGCAGTCCGCTGGACTTTGCTATCTGGAAAAAAGCTGATCCAACCCATATCATGCGCTGGAACTCACCCTGGGGCGCAGGTTTCCCCGGATGGCACCTGGAATGCTCCATCATGAGCACCAAGTATCTGGGTGAAAAATTTGACATTCACGGTGGCGGTATGGACCTTAAATTTCCGCATCATGAATGCGAAATCGCACAAAATACCGCGGCCAATGGTGATGGCGCAGTCCGGTATTGGCTGCATGGCAATATGCTTACCCTCAATGGTGCACGCATGAGCAAGTCCACCGGTAATACGCTATTGCCCGGAGAGCTTTTTTCTGGTAATACCGATAAACTGGATAAGGGATTTGCCCCGGCTGTGGTCCGCTTCTTTATGATGCAGGCCCATTACCGCAGTCAGCTTGATTTTAGCAATGATGCTTTACTGGCCGCTGAAAAAGGCTATATCCGCCTGATGGACGGCCTGCATAAGTTAAAAACGTTACAGGCAGGCGGTTCAACCGATTTTAAGGTGGCCGACTGGAAGAAAAAGTGCTACGAAGCCATGAACGATGATTTCAACAGCCCTATTCTTATTGCGCATCTTTTTGATGCCATCCGCTTTATTAATGGTGCCGGGGTAAAAGCTTCCGGTCTTTCACAGGATGATCTGGACGATTTTTCACAAAGCCTGCATGCCTTTGTGTATGACGTGCTTGGGCTGGAAGATACCATGACGGATGAAGGTGGAGCAAAGCTGGATGAAGTGATGAAAATGCTGATTGACATGCGGGCTACGGCAAGAGCCGATAAAGATTGGGGCTTGTCAGACAAAATCCGCGATCAGCTCTCTGAAATAGGTATACAGTTAAAAGACGGGCCGGAAGGCACCAGCTACACCTTACAATAGTGATCATCAGGTTTATAAAAAATAGTATATCGGCTGTATTTATTGGGTTAGTTAAGGTCTATCAGGCCGTAATTTCGCCTATGCTGCCCAGCAGTTGCCGGCATACACCTACCTGTTCACAATATACCATTGAGGCTATCCGTATATGGGGTCCTTTAAAGGGACTCTGGCTGGGCCTTAAACGATTATCAAAATGTCACCCCTGGGGAACGCATGGTTACGATCCCGTTCCTCCTAAAAATTCCAAGTCAGTATGAAATTGTCATCTTTCCTTTTGAGTGTTACTTTTTTAATGACCGGAGCCTGGGCCTGCCAGCAAACCGGAGAAGCTGAAACCCGTAAAGAAACTCAAGAGGATTCTACCACCACCCAGGAGGCCCCTAACAACAGCCTGATATTAGAAGGTGAAACGCACCTTAAAAACATCCGCCAGTTAACCAATGGGGGTGATAATGCCGAAGCTTATTTTTCATTTGATAACAGCATGGCGGTATTTCAGTCCAACTACAAAGATTGGGGTGTAGAGTGTGATCAGATCTTTTATTTTGACATTGCCCATGACAAGCTGATGGATAAAGCGCCTAAAATGGTAAGCACCGGAAGAGGGCGTACTACCTGCAGCTATTTTTTACCTGGTGATTCCACTATTGTATATGCCAGCACCCACCTGGGCGGAGAGGCCTGCCCGCCTGAACCCGGGCATGAGGAAGGCTATGTGTGGCCGGTTTATGAGAGCTTTGATATTTTCACAGCAGATCTGGAAGGTAATATCCTGCGTCAATTGACCCGGTCTCCCGGTTACGATGCCGAAGCTACGGTTTCCCCTCAGGGCGATAAGATCGTATTTACCTCAACCCGTTCCGGTGATCTTGAACTATGGACTATGAATATTGATGGTTCTGACCAGAAACAGGTAACCAAGGGATTAGGTTACGATGGTGGTGCCTTTTTCTCTCCTGATGGTACTAAACTGATCTTCCGCGCTTCCCGCCCTGAAACGGAAGCTGAGCAAAAGGAATATAAGGACCTACTGGCCCGGGGTTTGGTGATGCCCACCAATATGGAACTGTACGTGTGTAATGTAGACGGTAGTGAACTGCGCCAGATCACTGAACTGGGCAATGCCAACTGGGCGCCCTTCTTTCATCCCTCCGGAGAAAAGGTGATCTTTTCGTCCAATCATAAATCCGAAAGAGGTTTCCCCTTTAACCTGTTCATGATCAATGTAGATGGTACCGGCCTGGAGCAAATTACTTTTGATGAGCAATTTGATTCCTTCCCCATGTTTAGCTATGATGGTAAAAAACTGATCTTCTCTTCCAACCGTAATAATGGTGGTACCCGAAACACCAATTTATTTATAGCCGATTGGGTGGATTGATGTCCCCAAATTTCTTAAAGCCGTTATGGAGATGGCCAGCGCAATTTGGCATGAAGTTAAGTATCGCTCTGTCTCTCTTTCTATCCCTAACGGAAATCCCGACCGAAGGGTATTTGTTCGTTAAGACACATGGTTTACACAAGTTATAGATTAGGGTTTACGTGCGAGGATTTTCCGCAGGAAAATCAGACGTAGTAAACTTGCAACGACCTTTGGTTAAGCCCAAAATTGAGCAATTATTTTTATACATTGTTAGCCACTGTTTTTTAATTTATTCTAAACACTTCTTTAAAAGGTGCTCTTAATTTGTATCTTTCAGATTCGGTTAAAATATTGTCCGAAGCATATGACATTCCAGCGTGAAGTATTTTTTCCACAGCTTTTGCCCAAATAGGTTTTAGATAAATCTCTCCATCTTCATCTACTCCAAAGGCAGAATCTCCAACTAATTCTCTTGCTCTAATATCAAATTGAGATGAAATAATTGATAATCCCTCTTTGATTGGGGAACTGTATCTATGATTTTTAGGTGCAAGTTTAATTGTATCGAGATGGTCATCATTCACAAAAGGGTGATTAGCGTCATAAATCATTATCCAATTTCGCCAAGCTTTTGTAAATAATTCACTGTTCATCCCTTTTTCAAACTTCGATAGTTCCAAAACTTTATCTTCGGTAATATTTCTTGTTAAGTTGATAATTTGCTCAACCTTTCGTCCATTGTCTCCAAATAACTCTTTGATTTCAATTTCTTCTAATATTTTAACTCCAAAAGTTCGTGTGTACCATACATCTTTTACTAATCCTTTATTTATTCTTTTCCCTCTTGAAGGATTAATGACTTCGACTTTAAACAGCTTCCCTGGCCATTGAGTGATAATTTTGGTATCCAGTGAATGGTCAACAACAATGAAAGGTGGTTTTTTGTCTTTTTTAATTATTGCATCACCAACTTTAGCATTTCCAAATAATTCGTTTTCATCTTTCGATGCATAAACGTATCCTTGAATTTTCCTTTTACTAAAATTGAATAGATTCATTTTCTTCAAATAGTGGCTAATGACCTGCTAAACGCAGTTCAGTTTCAGGAACGGAAAGATATTGAATTTGACAAAGATGATTTGCGATAAGTACTAGTCCGAAGAAAAGTGTGATCGCAAATCATCATTCGTACATCAGCAGGTGCAAGCCAGCGTTGATGACCAAATTCAAAAGATTGAGAGTTCAGGGAGTTGTTCTTTATTTAAATGTCTTTCATGAATCATTATTTCGATTTCATTTTTATCGCTCTTGGACAAAATGGATACAGGTCGATTTATTAATATTCGACTTACTTTTTGGTTACGTTTAAGTCTTTGCGAAATGTTGTCTGACGAGAAATGGTATTGAGCTCCGGTTTTGTCGACAGAGGAGTTAAGGAGTCTGGAAATAGTCTGTTCAATCTTAGTCCTTGGATAAATTTTTAGAGTTGACTTAGATATTCCTTTAATCTTAATCTGGTATGGAGGTGTTTCATGATTCTTTCCCAAGTGGATTCCTGAGTGATAGTTTCCAAAAATCACGATTTCATTATCGAGATAGCACATTGAAAAAGAGTGCAGGGTTTCTTTTACTGCTCCTGTCGGATATCTAGTCACTCTTTGATCACCGACCTTGTATTCTCCTTCAAGTTTTTTCGATATTGCGAGGATTTGATTCATTGTCGTTTTTCAGCTTGCAGCTAACTACTGGACAAACGCAGTAGCCCCTTTTTCAAGTTTGTAATTTTAAAATGGTTTAAGCAGGTTATCCGCCTAATACGTATTTACAAACCACAGCTAAGCGCTTAAAACGAGCATAATTTCGTAAAAATCCCTTAGCAGGGCCTCCATAATTTTTGAAAGGTGGTTTTACTGGGATAAAACGCAGCCTCCGGCCGCAGCAGAATGCTGCGCCTAAATAGTTTTGAGTCAGGCTGTAAAAGGGCAGTACTGTACTTAGAATTTAATCCTTTTCCAGTTTTACATCCCCAAATATTTCCTTTAATACTTCGCAAGGATCGGCATTAATGGCCAGAGCAATAAGATAAAGCCCTTTAGCCCTTACATGTGTGTTGTCATTTAAGGTGAGTTCAATGTAAGAGTGCTACGGATATATTTTGTCAACTTGAATGAAGTTTCAAATAAAACTTTTACCGGACAGGCAAAAGGAGTCATTTTCCATGCAAAATTCTTTCAGAATTTCACTCAAACTGACATCATTATAGTATATCGAACTCACGTTATTTAGTGCACACATAAAGGATCTCTCCTTTGGGCAGGCGATAACGGTCAAAGCGCTCAGGAGTAAGCTTTTGGGAATAATCCACCGGGTTTACTTGAAAACCCGCTTTCTCTAAACGATCGGGATAATCCTGCCCGTACATACGCACATGATCGTACTGCCCAAAACGCCTTTTACGCTCTTCGGGGTCTTCAAGAGTTGGATCTTCATCCGTTTTTGCCATGGAGGGATCCAAAGGCACCTGCATAATAGCCAGTCCACCGGGCTTTAATACCCTGCGTAACTCCCGCATACATTGCAGATCATCGGTAACGTGCTCCAGTACATGATTGCAAAACACCACGTCAAAAGTATCGTCACCATATTGGATATTGTGAATATCCATCTTTACATCGGCAATGGGTGAGTCCAGATCTGCCGTGAGATACTCCAGGTTTTTCATTTTACGGAAACGCCCGTAAAACCCTTGTTCAGGAGCCACGTGTAACATTTTATGCGGAGCGGTAAAGAAATCCGTTTCTTCTTTAAGATACAACCATAGTAAACGGTGCCGCTCTAAAGATAAGCTACCGGGTGCTAATGCATTTTCACGCTGCCGCCCTTCGTACCCATAAGGCAACATTTTTTTATAGGTGCGCCCGTCAATCGGGTCCTCGTATCTATCTCCCGCATACATAATGGCCAGCAATGGTCTCACAGCATAGCTAAGCCGGATAAGCATAGGCCGGGGAATCATTTTAAGCGCTAAGCGAAAGGCGGATTTGATCATACCGTTTCAGTAATACCTAAAGCTTCATAAATATAATCGAAGGTAGAAAGGATGTCCGGCTTACCATCCACAATGGCTACATCATGTTCAAAGTGAGCAGCCGGCTTCCCATCCACGGTATTGATGGTCCAGCCGTCACTCAGTTGTTTGATGCGGTGGGTACCCATGGTGATCATAGGCTCAATGGCAATGACCAAACCTTCCTGGAATTTCTTTCCGCGTCCCTGACGTCCGTAATTCGGTACCTGGGGATCTTCGTGCATGCTTTTACCCAAGCCATGTCCTACCAGCTCACGCACTACACCATAACCATGATCTTCTGCATGCTTTTGGATAGCATAGCTAAGGTCGCCCATACGATTACCCGTGCGTAATTGCTCAATGCCCTTGTACAGGCATTCTTTGGTAACTTTTAAAAGTTGTTTGGTTTCTTCGGCTACCTCCCCTACTTCAAAAGTATAGGCATGATCTCCGTAATAGCCATTCAGGATAGCACCACAATCTACACTTACGATGTCGCCATCTTCCAACGGCTTGGCAATGGGTAAACCATGAACCACCGTTTCGTTCCGGGAGATCAGTAAAGTACTGGGGCAGTCGTACAGACCTAAAAAACCCGGTATGGCACCCTGCTCTCTTATATATTCCTCAGCCATTTTATCAAGCCTGGTAGGCACTGCCCCGGGCTTAATCTCCGCAGCCAGCATACCTAAGGTGCGGCTCACTACCCGGGCAGCGTCACGCATCAGCTCAATCTCTTCTTTGGTCTTGTATTTAATCAAAATCTAAAAAATCCTTTTTTCTTTTTTACTACTTCCTGTGTATGATGCTCGCTATGCGCATGTCCGCTGATCATTTGATACACCTGCCCCCATCCTGGAAAACCGCCTACATTGCGGTCATCAATAAAAAGGTCGGCATTGATCTTACGGCTCGCTCCACGGGGATCGTATTCCTCTTCACCAAAACTATTATTAACCGCATAGAATTCTATGCCGTTTTCAGCACAAAAATCAACGGCTTCCTTCAGTTTACTACCGTAACGGTAAGTCCATAAAATGAGGCGGTGCCCATCCTGCTGTAATTTTTTCAGCGTATCAAAAGCAAACAGCATGGGTTTGCCAATAGCTGGATATTTATCTTCTACTACTGTACCGTCAAAATCAACGGCAATAATTTTTGAATTCTCGTTTATCATTTCCCTAATAATGATTTTCCGGACATTTCTTTTGGTTGTTTTACACCCATTCGGTCAAGAATGGTAGGTGCAATATCGCCCAAAATTCCGTTTTTCAAATTTTCGCGGTAATCATTACTCACAAAAAAGAACGGAACAGGCTGTGTAGTGTGTGCGGTATTGGGAGATCCATCAGGATTTAGCATACAATCCGAATTACCATGGTCCGCGATAATCAGAAAGGTATATCCATTTTTAAGGCCGGCCTCTACCACATCGCGGGTACAGGTATCTACTGTTTCACATGCTTTAACAGCCGCTTCCATTACTCCGGTATGCCCTACCATATCCGGGTTGGCAAAATTCAGACAAATAAAGTCTGCGTCTCCTTTTTCCAGCTCCGGTACAATAGCATCACGTATATCATACGCGCTCATTTCCGGTTGCAGATCATAGGTAGCTACTTTAGGAGACGGGCATAAAAGTCGTTTTTCACCTTTAAATTCTTTTTCCCGGCCACCTGAAAAGAAAAAGGTTACGTGCGGGTATTTTTCAGTCTCTGCAATGCGAATCTGCGTTTTTCCAGCATCTGCCAATACTTCTCCCAGAGTTTGCTTCAGGTTATCTTTTTCATAGATCACCCTGATGTCTTTGAAGGTGTCATCGTAGCGCGTCATGGTTACATAGTACAAATCCATCTTATGCATATTCTGCTCATGGAAATCCTGCTGGCTTAATGCCATGGTAATTTGCCGGCCACGATCGGTGCGGAAGTTAAAGCAGATAACCACATCGCCTTCTTCAATCTTTCCCTTAGCGTCTATCAGTCTGGGTTTAATAAACTCATCTGTACCCCCCTCTGCATAAGATGACATTACGGCCTCACTGGCGGTCGTAAACTTTTCACCTTCTCCATGTACCATCAGGTCATAAGCCAGTTTTACTCTTTCCCAGCGTTTATCGCGATCCATAGCATAATATCGTCCTATTATGCTGGCAATGGTTCCGGTACTTTTTTCCAGGTGCAATTCCAGGTCTTTCACATACTCATAACCTCCCTTAGGGTCAGTATCACGTCCATCGGTAAATACATGAAGGTATACATCATCCAGTCCATATTCAGCCGCAGCAGTAGTTAAACCTTTAAGGTGATTGATATGGGAATGCACGCCACCATCGGACAACAGGCCTATGAAATGGACTTTTTTTCCCTTGGCCTTTGCATAATGAAAGGAGTCCTGAAGGGTTTTTTCCTTAGCTAAAGAACCGTCCTCAACCGCCATGTTGATCTTTACCAGGTCCTGGTACACAATGCGACCCGCCCCCAGGTTCATGTGCCCTACTTCACTGTTACCCATTTGGCCTTCCGGTAAACCAACGGCCAGGCCTGATGCTTCCAGTTGCGCATGTGGATAATCCCGGTAAAGGGAATCAATAAAAGGGGTTTGTGCTTTATCTATAGCAGAAACCGATGGGTCTTTGGCAATACCCCAACCGTCTAATATGATCAGTGCTGTTTTATGGCTCATAGTTGTTGTAAAAAAATAGTCCCGCTACAGCGGGAAAACAGTACAGCAAAGATACTAATCCAAAAGGGAAGACCTTGGTTTTGAGAAGGAATATCAGCACCTTACCCCATTTGCTTCTGCTCCTGTACCGCTTAAATTAATTTTCTGTGCATTGGTTAGTTTCCAGGGCTATGGCCTTTGGTCAACTCATCCGTCTTTACACATTTATTAAAATTTAACGCTTTGTCTCAGGCGTGTAACCAGGATTTTCAGGAAATTACCATCTTCTTTACCAGGAACCAGCCATGTTATGAAAATTGTATCCCTCGCCTTGTGTTTTTTAACCTTACTCTGCTGCCAGCATACACCAATGGTCCCCGAGGTGCATCCCATTGAGCAGATGAGTGACAGTGCATTTACTCAATACCTGTTCGCTCTTTCTGACAGCCTTAACCGGGATACCCACCCGGACTTTGAGCGAGAACTGGATGCGGATGCTTGTCTTGCCGATCTTCATATTCTGAAAAGAATCCTTGAAGAGGCGCAAACACCTTTATACCGTTATGCCTCCAAAAAGGAAATTGACAGTGTATTTCAGGAAGCTTTTATACAGACCCGTGAATCTACCTATTATCTCGACTTTATAAAAAGTATGGCCCGCATACAGAACCTGATTGCCTGTGGCCACAGTGGCTGGTCTCATCATGCTGATTATTTCGCTTACCGGGATTCCGCAGTACAGCTCTTTCCATTTGATATTAAACTAGTGGAAAATCAATGGTATATAAAACACAATAACTCTTTGAATCCCGACATTCCGGACTTCATACAGCTTACTCACATTAACCAGCAACCGGTAGACAGCATTGCCAAACAATTACGGAAGCTCATGTACCGGGATGGCAATGCGGCTCTAGGAACCGCTTATGATCTGGAAAACAGCTTTATCCATGCGTACTCCAATTTTATAGACCAGCCGCGGCAATTTGAATTAAAAACCCGGAATGAAGAAGGTGAAACCGGAAAGTATAAAGCCAGGGCCCTCTTAAAACCCGTTATTGATTCCATACGAAGGGTGCGCTATGGCACCTCCGGAAGAATGGGCTTGCCCTTGCGCTTTCAGATCATTGACTCATTGAGCACAGGTATATATACCATCAAATGGTTCCGAAAGGAATATATCCGGTATATGGGGCAACATTTCAGGAATTTTACAGATTCCGTATTTGCAGAGCTCAGTCGTCAGCATATTTCAAAGCTGGTAATTGATATCCGTGATAACCCCGGAGGATGGACAGCGCACGGACGCTACCTCTTTTCATACTTTGTTAACACACCCCAGGATTACATTAACCGCATAGAAATTAAAAAGCCGGATAATTTCAGCTTTCATCCAATTATAACTCAATATCCGGGCTATACGGATACCTTTAACCTTAAACCCAACCTGGCCGGCTTATATGAGTGGGTAAATTACCCTTCTCTTAAGGTGAGGCCCGCCCGGAAAAATCGCTTTAAAGGAAAGGTATTCATAGGGACCAACGGAGGCACACGATCCTGCGGAAGTGTATTTGCTTCACTTATGCAAGACCATACGGATGCCATTATAAGCGGAGAAGAAACCGGCTCGGTAAAATCAGGAACGGGTGGTATGGTGATGAGTATACGTTTACCTTATTCCGGACTCACTTACCATTTTACCACGGCCCGGTATTCCTTCAATGTAAAGGATGAGGATGCTTCGCACGGTGTAATACCAAATATTGAAATTCATCCGGACCGGGAGGATTTTATTCATGGTACAGACCCTTTAATTAAGACCATCAAAAAAGGTATTTGATTGGGTGTGTACCGGTAACCCATAAGCTGAGGGCTAAAATAAATCCCGCCCGGCTTCAGGTTTATTTTTGCGCAAAAAAAAAGATCTTTTGCGGAAAAACATATTTTTGCCAGCCTTAAAAAACCTAAGCATTCATCCTGAACCCGATGAAAAACATAGCCCTCTTTCTAATTCTGCTTGGCAGTTTTCCGGCTTTTTCACAAAAGTTCTATGCACTGGAGTTAAAACCAGATGGCCCCATTAATATTCCCGGAAGGTCTTTTTACATTGATTCTGTGATTGACGGACGAGAAACTGTTAAATTAGGAACGGTATATACCGGATTATTAAATAATCCCAGGCAGGCCCGTTTTTCCGAGAACTTCTCAGTGGCCGTGCAACGTTTTTTCAATACAGCCCTTAACCAGCGAGATAATCAGTTACCGGTTACACTGCTTATTCATACTCTTTCCATTGATGAAATAATCAAGGTTTTCAGTGAGCATAGTTACGCAATGCTCAAAGCCAGTTTCTATCACAATGGCAAACTGCTTCTCACGGTTGAACATGAAGTGAAACGTTCCGGTTTTGATGTAACATCTCAACACGTTGCTAACATCAGTGAATTACTGGAAAAGGCGGTACTTGATTTCTATAATTCGGGGAAGCCTGGAAACCTTACACCGGATAAGGTGTTGGAAACAGGTCCCTACGCAATTCCAAACCCGGCAGTTGGTCATCCAGAATCCGGCAAGTCCGGAGAAAAAACGGCTTCATCGAAAACGATTATAGTCCAGCCGGAAGAAAACCGAAATATTATAGCCATAGGGTATCAGATTGGCGGCTATACACTTATTGGACTGGACTATGAGGCCCGCTTTCACGATTATTTCGGCTTTCACTTTGGAGGTGGATTCCGGGGATATACGGTCGGGGCCAAAATTCACGTTGGCCCTCAAAAAAACAGTCCTTTTATAAACCTGAGTTATAAAGACGGTGGTTTTGGTTTAATCCAGGCTGGCGCGCTTGAATTCGGAGGTCGTATACCGTTTAGCTCTTCTAAAAAAAATAGCCTGGGTTTGCATATGCAGTTTGGGTTTGCTAAAATCATAACTATCGATGGCAGCCTTGAGCGACAGCTCTTTAATGGAGAAGCACCAAACGTTATGTTCTCTTTAGGTGTTGGTTTGAGCTGGTAAGTCGGTTATCCGGAAAAACTTTTGTGAAGCCTTGTCCGCATACAGAAGTGATGGATTATCGGTGTGCACAGTCCTTTCCAATCAGCCAGAAAGGATTTTTTAGTAAACACACTCTTTTCTTTAGCAGGGGTGGTTTATAAAAGGGAGGAAACCAATTATATTTACGGTAACCAAACCAAATCCGTATGCTACATCGCTGTATGGCCCTCCTGCTTTCTTTGTTCGTATTATCTGCTTGTCACATAAGCAGTAGTTTACCCAAAAACACATCAGACCAAAGCCTGTACCAGCAATCTATCGTAAATGCCATGTCGCCAGAGCCGGACAAGGTATATGATAAACTGATCCCTATTACCCGTCAGAACCCGGATCTTAGGTGGAAAGCGTTTAACGGTGAGGACTACCTGCTGGTGGTAAGCTGGAAAAGGAGTGACTCCATCTACAAGCCTTATATGGATTCAGCATTTTTCCCTACTCAGTCCTGGCCTATCTGGATCTCCACCGCTCCGCAACTTCTTGAGCGCATGGAGAGCGATCAATACACCGATACCAATAAAAGACTTTTGCAATTGCTGGGCCTGCCTCCTAATGCACAGTATAACTACTTTATAGAGTTCTGGGTAAGGCCAGCCGATCTCTTCCGCCCCTGTCCGGATGCTGAAATCACAGACCGCAACTGTTCCCTGTGTTTTCCTGAAAATGTAAATGCCGGACACAAAGCATGGATAAACGCCAACCGCGTAAGTCGCTATTACTCATGTGAGCTGTACGATAAGTACCCCTGGACACAGTTAGGTTATACCTATGACTGGAACCCGGAGAATACGGATCACATAGGATTAAGCGAATTTGTGATACGAGCCAATGCTCAAATCAAAGTAAAGGCCACATATACCACTCAGGAATATCTGCAAAAGAGCACCGAATAAGTTATTTTTGAAGCAAGAGAAATTTCTATGCTTTACAAAACCACTTCCGTCCGTTCTTTTGTATGGGCCTTTTTAAGCCTGACCCTCATGACCTTTGCAGCTTGTACCAAAAAAGACCCCACGGTTGAAGTAAGGGCAAACCAGGTAAGTACCACTATTAACGGAAGTCTATGGCAATCGGGAATTAACAATATAGCTACTACCGGAAATTTAAGACAGGTTTTTGCCCTTAAAGCTGACAGCACCTCTGTGCGCTTATATTTTCCGGCTGATACCATTGGCTCCTTTGATCTCGCTACCAACTCAAACGTTACCGTGGCTTATTATGAAGAAGATGTTTTCTGGAATACTGAAGTATCCGGTACTTTGAACATAACCCAAAACAGTGCTGAGACACTGGAAGGCACTTTTTTCGGTAAGCTGGTATCTGTTTTCGGCAGTGATACGGTAAGCCTGGAAAATGGTGTCTTTTACTGGAGATCTTTATAGACGTATACAAGAGTCAGGTTTATCCGTTATATTCACACCCTCAACAATAGTGTATTAAATACACTATTGAATGTGATTATGAAGCTCCATGGCCTTTAAAATCTTTCATATTTTCCTTTTCTCCCTGCTTGTTTCCCTGGCAGCCCATGCCCAGCAGTCACCACCTGAGAAAGTTATTGAAGCCGATGCCTCTGAGGTATACCTGCACGCACTCACCTCCAATGCCTCTGTTTTTAAAGGGAAAGCTTATGAAGCTTATACCTTTTATGTTCAGGGTACGCCTTTTTTTCAAAGTGATAAATGGCTCACCGGTTCTGTTTTTTATGATAGTACGCTCTACTCCGGTTTATCTGTTAAAATGGAATTGGTAAAAGATGCACCGGTTATATTTTACCAGGGTTTGGTTTTCCCCATTTTACTTTCACCGGAAAAGATCAGTTGGTTTAAAGCCGGTGGTCACCATTTTGTGCGGCTGGTAAAGACCAATGCCAAAAACCCGGTTCCTGAAACCGGGTTTTACGACCTTCTTTATAAAGGCTCCATGTCCGTATGGGTAAAACGGGAAAAAGAGCTGAAAAGCGAGATCCATGAACGCCAGGTGCGCTACTGGTTTAATGAAAAGAACACCTGTTATATTGAAAAGAATGGCTCATTTGAGCGCATCCGAAGCCAGGGAAAACTCTTACGGGTCCTGTCCGAAAAGCGGAAAGAAGTAAAAGCCTATCTGAAGAAAAATAATTGGAGCGTACGCAAAGATCCGGAGCTGGCCATTTTGGAAGCGGTCCGTTTTTTTGATCAGAAAGAAGAATGAAAAGCATAAGAGTGTATACATACCGCTGCCTTATCATCGGGGTGCTCTGTTTTTTGAGTAGCCACCTACTCTATGCTCAAGATTCGGAGCCGCGTATTTCAGGTACCTACCAAGCGGTTCCTTTTTTACAATGGGTACAGCAAACAGAAGCCGAAACCTCTTATCGGTTTTATTTTAAACCCGGCCTTACAGATACTTTAAAAGTTACTCTTAACGCTCAGCAAAATACCCTTCCTGAATTGTTGGATCAGATCCTCAGTGGCAGCGAGTTCAAATATGCCATTGATGCTCAAAAGCGGGTTTTCATCACCTACGGCTGGGAAATAAAAACAGAACTCCCCAAAGGTCTTTTTGCTCTTCCGGAAGAAGAAACAGAACCCGGGCAGGAAACTCCTCCACGCGATGTATTGGTGGATTATTTTCAGGCTACACGCCAACAAACCGATAAAGGTGAAGCCGGACTTCTGGAAATAGGAGTACGCACCAACAAACTGAAGGCCGGCAAGGCCAGCCTTAGCGGCCGAGTGCTGAATATACAAACCGGAGAGCCTATAGCCGGAGCTAATGTTTTTGTAAAGAAACCTTTGATCGGTGCCGTAAGCGATCCCCTGGGCTATTATTCCATTTCTCTTCCCCGGGGCCGTCATACGCTGCACATTACCAACATAGGGATGCGTGAAGCAGAACGGAATATCCTGCTGTACTCTGATGGCCAATTGGATATTGAACTTCGTGAAAGTGTACAATCCCTGCAGGAGGTAGAAGTAAGTGCTGAGCGTGACCGTAACCTGAAGCGCACCGAAATGGGCGTAGCTGAACTGGATGTAAAAACCCTGAAGCAGCTACCCAGCGCCCTGGGTGAAGCAGATGTGCTGCGTGCCGTGCTTACCCTTCCCGGTGTAAAATCAGTGGGCGAAGCCAGTACCGGTTTTAATGTACGGGGCGGGGCGGCAGATCAAAACCTTATCCTTTTTAATGACGCAGTGGTATACAACCCTTCTCACCTTTTCGGTTTCTTTTCCTCTTTTAATTCAGATATCCTTAAAGATGTCCAGCTTTATAAAAGCAGTATTCCGGCCCGCTACGGAGGCCGGCTGGCCTCTGTGCTGGATATTACCAGTCGCGAAGGGAATAAAAAGAAGTTTGCCGGTTCCGGAGGTATCGGGCCTATTACCGGGCGCCTGACGCTGGAGGGTCCTCTCATTAAAGAAAAGACCTCCATCATTGTAAGTGCCCGCGCCAATTATTCCAACTGGATACTTAAACTTTTAGAGAATGAAGCTTACCGCTCCAGCAAAGCCGGGTTTTACGATCTGAACCTGGGGGTAAGCCATCAGGTGGATGAAAAGAACGATCTTTTTGTAAACGCCTATTACAGTGAGGATCATTTCCGCTTCCGGAATGATACAACCTACAGCTACCGGAATTACAATGCCAGTCTCCGGTGGAAACGCATTTTCAGTGATAAGATGTACGCCAACTTCAGTGCTTCCTACAGTGCCTATGATTTTGGGGTAGAAAGTGAGCGTAACCCTGTAAATGCGTACAAGCTTACTTATGGTATTGCACAAACCCAGGCCAAAGCAGACTTTAATTATTTTATGAATGTGCGCCACACCCTTGATTTTGGTGTCAGCATTCTTCACTACCAGCTGCAGCCCGGCTCCTACCAGCCCAACAGTAGTGCGTCACTGGTCATTCCGGAAAGCCTGGAAAGGGAGCAAGCCCTTGAAAATGCTATTTACATTTCTGATGAATACGCTATTACGTCTGCCCTTACAGTGGATGCCGGCCTGCGTTATTCCTTTTTTCACTTTTTGGGGCCTCAAACCATTTATGGGTATACTGAAGGTCAGCCACGGTCTGAGTTCTCCCGCAATGACACCACGCAATACGCCTCCGGAGATTTTGTAAAAACCTACCATGGTCCTGAATTCCGTTTGGGCCTGCGCTGGTCATTAAGTGATCATTCTTCCGTAAAAGCCAGTTACAACAGTTTACGGCAGTACATTCACCTGCTTTCCAATACCACCGCTATTTCTCCCACGGATATCTGGAAGCTCAGTGATCCTAATATACAGCCACAGCTGGGAGAACAACTCTCCATAGGGTATTACCATAATTTTCTGGGCGGGCGGCTGGAAGCTTCTGTAGAAACCTATTATAAGACCACCCGTAACTACCTGGACTATAAAAGCGGGGCCACCCTTATTATGAACCCGGCCATAGAAACCGATATTGTAACTACCCGGGGACAGGCTTATGGCCTTGAGGTTTTACTGAAAAAAAAGGCCGGAAAACTGAACGGCTGGATCAGTTATACCTACTCGCGATCCTTGCTGCAGGTGGATGATCAGCAGGAGAACGAAAACATCAATAATGGCGAGTGGTATCCCTCCAACTTTGACAAACCGCATGATTTTACCTTTATCAGTAACTATAAATTTACGCACCGCCTCAGCCTCTCCTTAAACCTTACATACAGCACCGGACGCCCCATTACTTTACCCATTGCGCGATACAATTACGCGGGCTCTGAGCGTGTGTATTATTCAGATCGCAATGCGTATCGTATTCCTGATTATTTCAGGGCAGATGTAGCGCTGAATATTGAAGGTAACCATAAAATAAAAAAACTGGCGCACAGCTCATGGACCCTGGCCGTATATAATGTTACCGGCCGCAACAACCCGTATTCCGTATACTTTACCGCTCAAAACGGAAGCGTTACCGGCTATCAGCTATCCATTTTCGGGAGAGCCATACCTACTATAACCTATAATTTCCGGTTTTAAGCCATGCGTAATTTTCATATACATACCATATTCCTGATTATTCTGCTGGCTTCCTGGGGCTGTGTGGAAAAGTATGAGCCTGATGTAATGGATGCATCCGGTAACTTTTTGGTAGTGGAAGGCACCCTGGTGAATGATACCACCACTCTATTCCTTAGCCGTACCTCTGCGCTGGACAGCCTGGGTGTGCGTCCTGAAAGCGGAGCTCAGCTATGGGTGGAAAACTCAAACGCCTCCTACCAGGTGGCCTTTGAAGAAAAGGAAAGCGGAACCTACCGTGCTTTTCTTAACCTCAGCCCGGCTGATACCTACCGGCTTCAGATCATGAGCTCCGGAAAGGTTTATTTTTCCGAATACATCTCCGTAAAGGATGCCCCGGAGATTGAATCCGTAGATTGGGATGTAAGCGGGAATACTACTATTGACGTGAACGTGAGCACCCACGACCCTCAAAACAACACCCTGTACTACCGCTGGGAGTATACCGAAACCTGGGAGTACCGCTCCGCCTATAACTCCGTTTTTAAATTTGAAAAGGATGAAGTTCAGGTGCGCGATATCCCCGGTGAACTGATCAACACCTGCTACCGCTCTGCAGCCTCTTCGGATATTTATATTGCTTCTTCCGTTAAACTGACAGAAGACCGTATCTCCCGCTTCCCACTGCTGAAAATTGATCTGCCTGATGACAACCGGCTGGATCGTAGATACAGCATTTTAGTGCGCCAATATGCCCTTAGCCGCGAAGCATTTGAGTTTTGGGATATCCTGAAAAAGAATACGGAAAGCCTGGGCACCCTTTTTGACCCACAGCCTTCACAACTCCCCTCAAACCTCTACTGTGAAACCGACCCGGATGAACCGGTGATCGGTTATATCTCAGCGGGAAAATTTACCGAGAAAAGACTTTTTATTGACCGGGCAGAGATCCCTTTTTCCTTTAACTACAATCGCTACCCCACCTGTGAACTGGATACTATACCTATTGACAGCGCCATAGCTTTCGCAAGGTTTAACGGAACCTCCTCTATACCGGTAGATACCTACGGTTTGTTTGAACCTACCGACTATCTCTATTCTTCAAGTAGTTGTGTAGACTGCAGAGTGCAAGGCGGAACCCTTGAAAAACCGGATTTTTGGTAATGCGCAGGCTCCACACACCCCATACCGTAGTGGCAGTACTCCTGCTCTTCCTTGCTTTCTCAAAAGGCTTAAGTGCCCAAGCCTTAACGAAAGCTCCCTCTTTAGGGGGAGAAAAAGTATTTCTGCATACGGACCGTGACTTTTACCTGGCCGGGGAAATAGCCTGGTACAGCCTCTACCTGGTGGAAGATCAAAACCATACCCCTTCCACCGTAAGCAAGGTAGCCTATGTGGAACTGCTGAAAGGCAAAAACCCGGTACTGCAGCAAAGCATTCCCCTGAAAAAGGGTTTAGGAGCCGGTTCTTTTTACCTGCCGGTAGCATTGGCATCCGGCAATTACACCTTACGGGCTTATACCCGCTGGATGCGAAATGAAGGGCCGGAGGGTTTCTTTGAAAAAGAAATAAGCCTCATCAATACCCTACAAGCCGGGGCCATTCCCCCTGTACCCAACACTGCGTATACCGTGCAGCTTTTTCCGGAAGGTGGAAAGCTGGTAAACGGACTGGAAAGCCAGGTGGCCGTGCATATTACCGATCAGCAGGGAAAAGGTGTGGACTTTAGCGGAGCCCTGGTACAAGGTACCGATACCCTCAGCCGTTTTGATTCGCAACGCTTTGGTATGGGTAAGTTTAGTGTAAAACCTGACACCGGAAAGCTTCCCAGGCTCTTCCTTTCCTTAGCCGATACTACCCTGCACATAAGCCTCCCTGAAGCCGAAACACAGGGCCTGGTCATGCAGCTTACGGAAAGCGGGGATCAGCTAAGGTTGAAGTTAAAATGCCAGCCACCCGGACTTATTCCCAACGTAAAGCTATGGGTACATACCCGCAGGCAACTTCAGAAGACGGAGGTATTGGAACTGGTTTCCGGCACCGCTGAAATAGTTCTGGACAGAAGTATTCTTGGAGCGGGTGTTTCCTGTCTTACCGTAATGGATACCCGCAAAAATGCGCTCTGCGAAAGGCTCTATTTTAAGCCGCCCGCTAAGGGACTGGAACTTCAGGCGAATCCGTCTTTAAACCGCTTACAAACCCGCCAGGAGCTGGAAGTGCAAATAGAAGGTGCTAAAACAGAAGCCAGTCTTTCCGTAGCCGTGTATAAGCTGGACTCACTACAACCCCTCCCGGAGGAAAATATCAGGAGTTACTTCTGGCTGTCTTCTGATATTAAAGGCCGTATAGAGTCGCCCGGATTTTATATGTTACCCGGGGCGGAAGCACAACAACAAGCGGATTTATTGATGCTTACACAAGGCTGGCGGACCTTTCAATGGGATCGTATTTTACAAAATCCTGCTCCGGAACCTAACTACGCTCCTGAATACGAAGGTGCCCTGATTTCCGGTACAGTAAAGGGAGTGGATTATGATGAGATACCGGCCCATGCCACCGCCATGCTAAGTATACCCGGGCCACACTTTAAGCTTTACCATTCTGCAATTGCCAAAAATGGCGATCTCCTTTTTGCCACCAAAGGAATATACGGGCCGGTTCCCCTGGTACTAAGCACTACGGGCATTCCCGATTCTGCGCTGAGCTTTGCGTTACATTCACCTTATGCCAGCGAGTTTACCTCCGTTCGGAATTCCCCCCTATACCTACCCCCCACTGCGGGCGCTCTATTGCAGGAACGCAGCATGAGTATGCAGCTTGAAAATATATTTACCGGAGAGCAACGGAACCGTTTTCATACACCCTGGCAAGACACCCTGGCTTTTTACGGCACCGCAGATCAAACCTATCGGCTGGATGACTATACCCGCTTTCCTACTATGATGGAAGTGATGACGGAGTATGTACCTGAAGTGGCTATCCGCAAAAAAGATGATCACTACACCATGGCCGTATTTCAAAATCGCGAAAAAGGCTTTTACAATTCAGCGCCACTCATTCTGGTGAACGGTTTACCTCTTTCATCCGACAAATTACTGTCGTTAAACCCCTTTAAGATCCGGAAAATGGACATCATCCAGGATAAATTTGTTTTCGGGAAAACCCGTTTTCCGGGCGTAGTGAGTTATACCACTTATGATGATAGCGACTGGTGGCAAAAGGATGAGGACTGGTGGAAAACGGAATACCAGGGACTGGCAGAGCAACGTGTTTTCCATTCTACGCATCATACGGAAGGAGCGGAAAATCGCGTTCCCGATTTCAGAAGTCTGTTGTTTTGGGGGCCGGCTGTAAAATTACAAGCAGGCACCGCAAAAACCGCTTTTTACACATCTGATCTTACGGGGCGTTTTATAGGCATTGTACAGGGCATGGGTAAAGAAGGCAAAATGGGATACACCACTTTTGAATTTGAAGTAGAGGAAAAGTACAGTACTGAACCGGGCCAAAAATAAAGTACGGGCTAAAATACCGGGCTTTGCTTAAATTTACACGCTGATCAACCCCAAGAACTAAAAAAATGAAGTGGTCATCTGAATCCATGCATATTGAACTCACAGACGAGGATATTGCCATTGTTACACCCACCAGTAATTTTAAAGGACCCGAAACCATTCAGGAAGCCCGCGAGAACGTTATTCTATTAAACGAGGCGGTACAGAAAGGGGGGATAGCCGCATTGATTTATTTACCCACCCATTACGTAAATGCGGAAGCTACCCGCTATTACAAAACCTACGCCCCCAATTTACCGGCTGCGCTTATTGCCGATTCTTTTTTTAAAAGGATGATCGGCAACTTTCTTTTGCCGCTGGCCAACCCACAACGCCCCATCAAACTTTTTTCCAACCGTGAGGAAGCTTTAGCCTGGCTTAAAGTTACCCTGGCCCATATTGAAGCTTAAGATTTAACCCTTATGCCTCCGGCCTGGTTTTCAATTCCACGCCTGTTCATTTTTATTTCATAGGTTTAATACGCTAAACCAGCTAAACAAAATGGATACATACCTTCTCTCCCGAATTATGGTGGGCTTCATCGCTCTTACTCATCTGTACGTTGTATGGCTGGAAATGTTTGCCTGGACGTCACGCGGCCCCAGGGTGTTCAGGAATTTTCCGGCTGACCTCTTCCCCAAAACCAAAGCCCTGGCCGCTAACCAGGGGCTGTATAATGCTTTTTTAGTAGCCGGCCTGTTGTGGACTTTCTTTATTACGGATACCGTTTGGCAAACCCATATATCTCTCTTTTTTGTGAGCTGTGTACTGGTGGCCGGTCTATACGGCACCCTTACCGCTGATCGTAAAATATTCTTTGTGCAGGCTGCCCCTGCCCTTATAGCCCTGGCCTTACTGCTTTTCAGCTGATCTGAAAAGAAATACCCCGGCCACATCCGCGGGAAAAATCAACCCAAAAAGGTATCACTATCCACCTGGGTTTTGCAAAGTCTATAATTATTTAGATATTTGTCTAAATATCTAATCTTTGAATACGGCCTTTAAAGCTTTAAACGATCCCATTCGCAGGGATATACTGGAAATGTTGCGGAAAAGTGATAAAACTGCCGGTGAAATTGCCGATGGATTTAACATATCCAAGCCCAGTATTTCGCACCACCTGGATAGTTTAAAACGGGCCGGTTTGGTGAGCAGCCGTAAAAAAGGGCAGTTTGTAGTGTACGCACTGAACACCACCATACTGGACGATATCTTAAAATGGATACTAAGTCTTAAAAATGAATGACTATGAAATTTAACGTATACAGAGAATTACCTCCTCTAATTATCATGCTTATTCCCTTTGCCTACCTGGCTTTTATCTGGAACTCCCTTCCGGCAGAGGTGCCGGTACACTGGAGTATAAATGGCGAAATTAACCGCTGGGGTTCTAAAAATGAGCTTTGGACACTGCCTTTTCTACTACCCTTCCTCGTATACGTTATCTTTATAATTATGCCGTTCATTGATCCTAAAAGGCAAATTGAAAGAATGGGCCCCAAATTCCACAACCTCAAGCTCATCATGGTGCTAAGCATGTCACTACTGGCCGTAGTTATCCTGTATGCCACTCAGCAACAGGAGCTTTCGGAAACACTGCTTTTTGCTGCCCTCGGCTTTATGTTTACCGCGCTGGGTAACTTCTTCAAAACCATACGCCCCAATTACTTTATCGGCATCCGCACTCCGTGGACCCTTGAAAATGAAACCGTATGGCGCAAAACACATCGTATGAGTGGTAAGCTTTGGTTTGCCGGGGGGCTTTTAATCATACTCAGCAGCCTTACCCTGGCTCCCCAAACCGCTATGATCTTCTTTTTCTCTATGGTAGCCCTGCTTACCCTTATACCCCTGGTGTACTCGTACCGCCTGTACCACAGGTTAAAATAAACCCGTACCCGCTTTGGCATACCGGCTCTTGCCGTAAAGGTTCCGTACACTTACATTTGGGCTTTACTTTATAAACCTATAATCCTGCTTTATGAAATTACTGGCTCCCGGCTCACGCATGGATCATCCTGAATACGGTAAAGGCGTGGTAACCAATGTAACCACCCGCCATTACTTTGTGAGTTTTATAGACAGTGGTGTGGAAACCATTGCCATTGATGCTGAATTTGAGGTAATAGAAGCCCTGGAATACGACCTGGATCTGGTCAGTTTTTATGAGGTGGAAACTACCCTGAAAAAACTCCTGCAACGCTGGTCTGACCTTACCGAGAAAGTTACGATTGGCGACCGCTGGAAAGGCGGGAAGTTAATTATGGAACCGGGTGAAGCGGGTCTGGCCGGCAAGGAAATACCCATTGATACCTTTTTTCATAAAATAGTGATGGTGCGTGACCGCATCCGGGTAATGGAACAAAAGATCAATTCCAGTAAAGAACTGGACGATACGACCAAGGTAGACCTGCAACAGTACATCACCCGTATTTACGGCAGCTTAACCACCTTTAACGTACTCTTTAAATACAAGGAAGACCACTTTGTGGGTGAGCGCAGTAAATAACGTTTTTACCGGCCTTAAGCTTTATAACTTTCCCTGAAAAGCCGGCTTTGTCTTTTTCACTTTAGGGTTCACCGGGTGCGGAAAGCAGTGTTTCTTCCACAGCCTCTCCCCAATCCCCTGGATACCCTTCCGCACCGGTTTACTATTTTACCGTGGCAAAAAAAATATTTTACCACGGTAAAATTTTAAAATGGCCATGGCCATTTTCTCAGCCACCGCCATGGGTCAGGTAAAAAGTAAAAGCACCTTTACCCACTTTCGTAGCCCTGCGCCTGTCTCCACTGGTAAAGGCATCTTTTCAATAGGCGCAATAATCCTATCTTTGACCTGTATTTTCAGCAAATCTTAACCGATATGATATGCCTGTAAAACCTGCCCTCTTACTGTCCGTTCTTTTTAGTGTACTCATCTCCTGCACGCTCTCCGCGCAAAGTGTAAGGGCCGGTATGAACCTGGCCAATTTTATTGATAAAAATGATACGGCCACTTTTCATCCGTTTTATGATCAGGTGGTGGGCTGGCACTTCGGGGCCGAGGTGGATTTTGCCTTAAGCCCCGTATTTTCTATAGAAAGCGGTATGCATATGACCAGCCGCGGATTTAAGCTGCGTGTATCTGATGGGAATGATAAGCTTACCCTGCGCACCAATATTTATTATATCTCCATACCGGTATCGGCCAAGCTGTATATACCGCTTAGTGAAAATTTCAAATTTTTTGCAAGCCTGGGCCCTTACGGTAGCGTGGCCGTGTTTGGCAAAGCAAAAGCCCAGCTTACCCAGGGCTCTAAAAGCGGGGAAACTGAAAGCAACATAACCTTTGGAGAAGATGGCCCCCTGGACCGTTACGACTACGGATTGCAGCTGGGTGGCGGTATGCAGTTTTCACAAAAAGCAGAAGTGGGCGCCTATTATGATCTGGGCCTGGCTAATATTGCCAGTGATGAAGATCATGGTACCCTGGTACAAAACCGGGTGTTAAGGTTTTCGTTGAAGGTGTTTTTTGATAAATAGGCTTTTAAAAAGTCCCTTAACCTTTGTCATACTGAGCGTTTCTCCAGCCGCACGAAGGAAGGCAAAAGGATATGCAGCTGGGGATTCCCTGCCTCCGTATATGACCTTAAGGGTGTAGCATGCGAATGGGCTGTAGCTATGCTCCGATGTATTTTTATCTTAAGCCTGTGTCATCAGCATTTCTATCTCCTTCTTTCAACAGATGCTTGTTTTAACAGAACTGTATACCCTGCTTATTTTAATAAATAAGCTTTGGGGAGAGGCTTATACAGATCACTACACTAAACAAATTGGTTATTTAACTAAAAAGTATAGTTCGTTTACTTATTAGCCCCGAAAAAACCGGCAGATCTGATCCGGTCTTTTTATATTGTCATGAGTTCGAAGTAACAAAATGATGTCAGTTTGAGTAAAATTCGGGTAGAATTTGTGCAAAAACGGTTGATTTTACCTTTTTCGAGGCAAATTTTCTTTGAAAATTTACTCTACATACCAAAACGGTATACATCACATCTTATGGCGAACTCACCTTAAATTACATCAACTTTTAAAACCAAATCTAGTATGAAACAACCATTTATCCCCCTGTTCTTTTGCCTGGCTGCCGTGCTGACCGCCTGGACCAGCCGCGCCCAAAACTGTAGCTATGACCCCGATAACCCGGTAGTCATAAACGCCAACACTACCTGGAACGGCACCCAGCAGATCAACTCCAACGTTGAAATACGCAACGGGGCTACCTTAACTCTGTATGGTACGGTAGAAATGCTTACCCAGGGGCGGGTGATCATTAAGCCCGGTTGCAAGCTGATTATAAACGGGGGCCATATTACCAAAAATGCGGCCTGCGTACAATCCTGGAAAGGTATTGAGGTAACCGGTAACAGCAGCCAATCACAAAGTGCGGCTAACCAGGGCGAAGTGCGTATACTGAACAATGGTAAGCTTTCCTACGCCTGCAATGCCATTACCAATACGTCTCACAGCTCCGGGGGGTATAACTGGCAAACCACCGGGGGCCGTATTACAGCTGAAGATGCAGTTTTTGAGAACAACTCGCGTGACATTGTTTTGCTGACTTACCATTCGGGCAGCGGCAGTGCGGAAAACGATTATGAAGCTACCTTTACCAATTGTGATTTTCTGCGCAACAACAGTTATACCGGCTCTGCACCACGTGCACATATAGCCCTGCTGGATGTGGCGGGTGTAAGCTTTAAGGGGTGTGAGTTCATCAACACCCGCAGCTATGATGCTGCGGAAGACCGCACCGCTTTTGCCGCCACCAATGCGGTTTTTTATATCAGTGCTTCTCCGCAGCGCAACGGGCGTTTTGAATCCTATGACCGGGCGGTGTTCTCCTCCGGGGGCGGACGGGCCGACAAGGAGATGGAAGTAAGCCATACCGATTTTTACAATAATGATATGGGGGTGCACCTGATTGCCTGCTCCAATGTGAAAATAGCCCATAATACTTTTGGCCTCTCCAAAGGCTTTTGGTGGAACAACAACACCAATTCACGTGAACCCTGGCATTATGGGGTGTTTTTAGACAATACCTTTGATTTTAGTGTGGCGGCCAACTACTTTAGCAACATCAGCAGTGGCACCATTACCGGGCAAACCCCTATAGCTGTAAACGAAGGGGATGGCCACACCAACCGCGTGTATAAAAACACAATGGATCAAACTTCCGGGGGTCTCTTGCTCTACAACCACAACCGCAATGCTTCCGCTACCGATGGACTTTTAGTACAGTGCAATGACCTGGATCTGATCCCCTACCGGGATGTAGGTGTAAACGTCAGTAAAACCAATAACCCCAGCCAGGGTATTACGGCAGAATTAGGTATTGCCAAACACCAGGGGCCGTTTATTTCAACCGCACCGGATTATAAGGATATGGCCAATAACCTCTTTAATTTGACTGACACCATTCACTGGCGTACCGCCCTGGATTGTAATGAGTCCTTTTACTACTTCTCCGATCAGGAACCACGCTGTTTACCGGTTTCAGTGGGTGATTTTTCGGCCCGGTTGCTGGTATATCACCCTCAAGATGTGAATTTTAATCTTAGTCTTTTTTGCCCCGAGCCGCCTTTGGCTATAGAACCAGCCGATGAACCCACCACCCTGGCCGGTCTGCAAGGCGAAGACCAGGATTGGGGGGACGAATGGGCCTTGCTGGTACAGCTCATTGACAACGGCAGCACGCCCCAGCTGGAAGCCCAGATACTGGCAGCCGGGCAAGCGGATTTTCAGGATCTTTATATAGACCTTATGGATATGTCGCCTTACGTATCTGTAGACAATCTTTTAAACCTGCTGAGCCTGAACGGTTTTCCGGAACTGGCCATACGCAATGTGTTAGTGGCCAACCCGCACGGGGCGCGTGATCCGGAGGTCATGGATGCGGTATACAACCACCAGCCTCCCTTTGCGGCCTCTACTATAGCCGATATTGAAGCGGGCAGCCATACCGTTACGTCCTATGATGTGCAGACGGGTAAAATTGCGGCTCATAATTACCAGCGCCATGAGCTGGCCGACCTCTTAATGGCGTCCTACGGACGGGGTGAAAACGCCATCAGCCGCATTGCCGATTTACTGGAAAACCGCGATGAATTACTGTACCACTACCAGCTGGTGGAGATGGAATTGCAGGCTGGTTTGCTCAGCGAGGCGCAAAACCACTTAAACGCCATAGCCTCCACCGCCTTTATGGAAGGCAGTAACCCGGATAAGCACCAGGCCATGCTGGGCTATTACGATGTGGTTACCCAGTGCCTGGAAGAGGGCCGGGCGCTCACCCAGCTCAACAGTGAAGAAATAAACGAGCTGCAAGGCATGGCGGCTTATAGCGGTACTGAATTTGGACTTGTGCGCAATAAGGCCATCTCCCTTTTATGGCTCAATGAAGTGGAGGCGGATTACCACTTGCCGGAACTGCCGCAAGCCCCGCAGGGCAAAAGAAGCGCAGTGAGCAGCCGCCCGGCCCGGCCCCGCGCAGAGGTACAGGCGTATCCCAACCCGGCTACTGAATACCTTATTGTGCAGTGGGACTGGTTGCAGCTGGGTTTAAACAGCACTTTGGAAATAGAGCTGTACGACCTGAAAGGGGCTTTGGTACTGAGCCGCAACCTGGAGGATTTTGCGCGCAATACGGCTGTATTGCGTTTACACGACCAAAAGCCGGCTTCCTACATTTTGCGGCTGAAAAGTGCGGATAAGGTATTATATTCGGAAATGATAAAAATTGAGGATCAATAGGAACCTTAAAAAATTCAGGGTTGAAGGTGGACTTAAACGGAATACCTTCAGCTTTGAATTTTTTAGTACTACAGAATTTTGAAGCTGAAACTCACTTACATCTTACTCTTAGGTCTTACCGCTGCTATGCTGTCGGGGCAGCCCTATTTTAACCGCATTCATGCCTGGGGAGAGACCCAACCGGAATTACTGGTGCTGGATTCGGGTTATGTAACCATGTTAAAGGACTACCAGGATAAAAACAAGCTGGTTATACGTGAATACAATTGGTTGGGGGATGTGGTAGACTCAGCTTACTATCTTTTTGATGGTATAGCTTTTACTACCGGGCATTGTCTGTTTGAACTTCCAGGAAAACAACATTTTATAGCTGCTTTTGCTATCGGCAAGAGTGCACATTTCATTAAGTTCAACCGACAATGGGATACGATAGGTAGTGGTACATTTCAAATTGACACGATGGACACTAGTGTTCACTCACTATACCGAGACAGTGATAGCACTTTTGTAGCCAGTGGCAGGTTTGATGATGAGCTTACCAATCGCTCTCATCTCTATCTATGTCGCATGGATACTAGTCTGAATATACTTTGGGAAAAACAATATGTTGATACTACAAACAGTCCATTTGGAGGGTATTTTGGAGGGTATGTCATTCCATCGGGCCGTGGTTATTTGATTGGAGCAGGAGGAACTTACGCCAGTTATCACTCTAATAAAGGTTTTATTATCCGAACGGATGCGTCAGGAAATGAATTGTGGAAGAGGGAGTTTAGCACCAATAAAGGCTTAGGTTTGGTGAGACTAGCGCCTCGCTTGGATGATAATTATATGTTCATAATCCCTGAAGATGTTGACACTACTATCCCTTCTTTCAAAAGACCTATGACATTGCGTTTTGGGATAATTGATTCTTCAGGAAACATCTTTGTAAATAAAAGAATAGGGCCAATATTAAATTACCTAGGGTCAGGGGCTTTTACTCAAACCCTGGATGGCCATTTTGTTACAGGAGGCTATACCAGTCTGCCGAATGGAAAAGATGTATCCTACCTCTTTAAATTCACTGAAAACGGGGATAGTATATGGCACCGTTTCTATTGGTATGGTTACCCGGAGGGCTTCAGTAATATTTATACCGCACGGGCCACACCCGATACGGGTCTGGTGATAGCTGGGGATTTTCAGGATTTTGACAACCGCTATTATAGGTTTGGAGGGCCTACCAATTATACCTGGCTTATGAAGCTGGATCAGTACGGTTGCGATACAGCCGGTTGTGAGCAGGTCAGCCTGCCGGAAGTAAACCTTTCCCAAACAAGGCTTGAGGTATACCCTAATCCGGTTCATGATCATATACAACTGCATTGGGCGGAGCAACAGGAAAAAGTAGCCGTGAAGGCCTACAACAGTACCGGGCAATTGATTGACCACCGTATTTTCAAGAACATCCAAGACGCTGAAATAACCACCCGAAGCTGGCCTGCGGGAATATACCATCTAAAACTCATCAGCAGGGGCAAAGAACAAGCTCTTTCGCTGGTAAAGGAATAGGGTTTTAGATATGAAAGATCTTGAAGCTGAAACTCACATACATCTTACTCTTAGGTCTTACCGCTGCTATGCTGTCGGGGCAGCCTTATTTTAACCGCATCCATGCCTGGGGAGAGACCCAACCGGAATTGCTGGTGCTGGACTCGGGTTATGTGACTTTATTGCAGTATGATCAGAATAAGAACGGGCTGGTTATACGTGAATACAATTGGCTGGGGGATGTGGTGGACTCAGCTTACTACCTCTTTGAGGCCGGCCCTAATACCACAGGGTATTGCTTGTTTAGCTCGAATGACAATAGAAACTTTATTTCCGCTTTTTCAATAGGGAAAACAGTTCTGTTCACCAAATTTAACAGACAGTGGGACACTGTTCATACTCAAACCTATCAAATAGACTCAAATCTTACCATTATTAATTCTTTATATCCTGATAGTGATACAACCTTTGTAGCTGCCGGTAGTTTTTACAATCAAATTACTAAACGTTCCAATCTGTATTTATGCCGGTTGGACACAAGTCTGAATTTACTCTGGGAAAAACAGTACGTTGATACTACAAACAGTCCTTTTGGCGGTTTTTTTGGCGGGTATGTTTTACCGGCTGGAAAAGGGTTTATGATCGGGGCAGGAGGTGCTTATGCCAGCTATCATCCTAATAAAAGCTTTATTATCGGAACTGATGGGATGGGAAATGAGCTTTGGAAAAAAGAATTTAGCACACCGGAGGGGGTTGCGGCAATGCGTCTGGGTAAACGTCAGGATGGTAATTTCCTCTATGTAACTTCTGAAAATTTAGACACTAACTTCCGGTCTTTCCAAGACCCTATGGTTCTGCGTTTTGGGGTAATTGACACAGCGGGCAATATATTGGTGGATAAACAAATAGGGCCCATCATGGATAATCTGCATACTTCGGCCTTTACCCAAACTCTGGATGGTCATTTTGTAATGGGTGGTTATACGTATGTAGATGCGGGTAAAGATGTATCACACCTTTTTAAATTCACTGAAAACGGGGATAGTATATGGCACCGCCTGTATTGGTATGGCTATCCGGAAGGATTGAGTATTATGTATGTGGCACGGGCCACACCCGATACGGGTCTGGTGATAGCCGGAGATTTTTTAGATACGGAAGACCGTTATTATAGGTTTGGCGGGCCTACCAATTATACCTGGCTTATGAAGCTGGATCAGTACGGTTGCGATACAGCCGGTTGTGAGCAGGTCAGCCTGCCGGAAGTAAACCTTTCCCAAACAAGGCTTGAGGTATACCCTAATCCGGTTCATGATAATGTGCAACTGCATTGGGCGGAGCAACAGGAAAAAGTAGCCGTGAAGGCCTACAACAGTACCGGGCAATTGATCTGCCACCGTATTTTCAAACACACCCAACACGCTGAAATAGCTACCCACCGCTGGCCTGCGGGAATATACCATCTAAAACTCATCAGCAAGGGGAAAGAACAATCTCTTTCGCTGGTAAAGGAATAGGGTTGGATATTAAAGATCTTGAAACTGAAACTCGCATACATCTTACTCTTAGGTCTGACCGCTGCTATGCTGTCGGGGCAGCCCTATTTTAACCGCATTCATGCCTGGGGAGAATCTCAGCCGGAATTGCTGGTGCTGGACTCGGGTTATGTAACCATGCTTAAATATGATCAGAATAAGAAGGGGCTGGTTATACGTGAATACAATTGGTTGGGGGATGTGGTAGACTCAGCTTACTATCTTTTTGATGGTATCCCATTTACTTTTGGAAATTGCCTGTTTAAATCACCAGATCGGAACAATTTCACAGCAGGCTTTTCTATAGGAGGAGCTGTTAAGCTATTTAAATTCAATAAGCAATGGGATTCAGTTCAAGCAACTACTTATCAGGTTGATACAATGTATACTGTTGTAACTTCTATTTATCCTGATAGCGATAGTACATTTGTTGTGAGTGGCAGGTTTGATAATAAGCTTACCAATCGCTCCAACCTCTACCTATGCCGTATGGATACCAGTTTTAACCTGTTATGGGAGAGACGTTATTATGATACGACTACAGCTCCATTTGGTGGCTACTTTGCAGGATATGTTATTCCATCGGGCCGTGGTTATTTGATTGGAGCAGGAGGAACTTACGCCAGTTATCACTCTAATAAAGGTTTTATTATCCGAACGGATGCGTCAGGAAATGAATTGTGGAAGAGGGAGTTTAGCACCAATAAAGGCTTAGGTTTGGTGAGACTAGCGCCTCGCTTGGATGATAATTATATGTTCATAATCCCTGAAGATGTTGACACTACTATCCCTTCTTTCAAAAGACCTATGACATTGCGTTTTGGGATAATTGATTCTTCAGGAAACATCTTTGTAAATAAAAGAATAGGGCCTACGTTAAATTATCTGGGGTCAATCGCATTCACTCAAACCCTGGATGGTCATTTTGTAACAGGTGGATATACTAATTTATCTGGGGGTAAAGATATATCCTACCTTTTTAAATTCACTGAAAACGGAGATAGTATATGGCACCGTTTCTATTGGCATGGCTACCCCGAGGGCTTCAGTAATATTTATACCGCACGGGCCACACCCGATACGGGTCTGGTGATAGCCGGAGATTTTTTAGATACGGAAGACCGTTATTATAGGTTTGGCGGGCCTACCAATTATACCTGGCTTATGAAGCTGGATCAGTACGGTTGCGATACAGCCGGTTGTGAGCAGGTCAGCCTGCCGGAAGTAAACCTTTCCCAAACAAGGCTTGAGGTATACCCTAATCCGTTTAATGATCATGTACAACTGCATTGGGCGGAGCAACAGGATGAAGTAAGTATTAAGGCCTACAACAGTACCGGGCAATTGATTGACCACCGTATATTCAAGAACGCCCAACACGCTGAAATAGCTACCCACCGATGGCCTGCGGGAATATACCATCTAAAACTCATCAGTAAGGGCAAAGAACAAGCTCTTTCGCTGGTAAAGGAATAGGGTTGGATATTAAAGATCTTGAAACTGAAACTCACATACATCTTACTCTTAAGCTTAACCGCTGGCATATTGTCGGGGCAGCCCTGTTTTAACCGCATTGATGCCTGGGGAGAGAGTCACATCACCCTTCGATACAATCCCTGCGGGATCACTCTGGGTGACTTAAACCTGCAAGAGTAGTCTCTGGAGATACACCTCTTCTGAGAAAGACTTAAAACGTGCGGTCAGGCTGAGTGCCCCGAAGAACTTTGGGGTGTATCGAAGCCTGAAGGAGCGTATTCATCACCCTTCGATACGATCCCTGTGGGATCACTCTGGGTGACTTTCCTTTTTTTGTATTTACTATTGGCGCTCTTCGGCTCCGCTCAGAGTACCACTACATAAAGTTTGAGAAAAGGATATCCAAAAGGTTTAGCTCTCTTTGCAAAACTCGTCCAGTTTTTCCCAGGCTTCTTTAAAACCCAGCTCCATCGCCTTTTTCCAAGCCTCGCAAGCTTCTTTCATACGGTTTTGTTTTTGGCGGATAAGGCCCAGATAATACCAGCCACGTGGATAAGTATTATCTAAAGATTGTGATTTTACTATATCCTTTTCAGCTTTCTCCAATTGACCCAGCATAAGGTAGGAGTAGGCTCTATGAGCATAGGCATTAGGTAATTCAGGGTTTAAGCGGAGGGCTTCATCCAAATCTTCAATGGCTTCTTGATAAAGGCCCAAACTATTCTTTGCCGCGCCCCGGTTATTCCAGGCCGCCTCATACTGCGGGTTTAAGCGAATGGCTTCATCATAATCTTCAATGGCTTCTTGATAAAGACTCAACCTATTCTTTGCAGCGCCCCGGTTACTCCAGGCTGTATCATTCTGCGGGTTTAAGCGGATGGCTTCATCGTAATCTTCAATGGCTGCTTGATGTAGGCCCAAATTAGTCTTTGCCAAGCCCCGGTTACTCCAGGCTGTATCATTCTGCGGGTTTAAGCGGATGGCTTCATCCAAATCTTCAATGGCTTCTTGGTGTTGGCCCAAACTATCCCTTGCGGAGCCCCTGTTATTCCAGGCTGCAGTATTCTGCGGGTTTAAGCGGATGGCCTGGGTATAGGATTCAATTGATTCTTTATAAGCACCCCTAGCCTCTTCGCCCTTACCTTTCCAGAACCAATCTCTGGCCGTATAGTCTTCCTCCTCCTTCACCGTTTTCAGGCCTTCCATAAAAGATTGGAGTTGCTCCTTATCTTCAGGTTCAGAAGCCTTGCTCGCCTCCAGCGAAGATTTTTTACCTGTTAATTCTTTTAGTGCTTGTTCATACTTCTGTACAGATGCCTCCATCTTTTTCAGTTCTTTTTCAGCATCTTCCTTAAAATTCTTTTTCAATTGCGCCATGGCCTCCTCTATCGGCTCCTGGGCTTTGTCATGAACTTTTTCTGCTATCCAGTCTTTGGTAATAATTTTCTCAATTCCCTTATTAATAGTTTCCTGAGCGTATTCCTTTATGTACTCCAAAACGGCCCTCTTCCCAACCCAATTCATGAAAAACCCCAGCAAAATAGCGGTACCAATAACCACAGCCAGATAAATATCTATCCTTTGCCTAAGTCTTACTGTATCTTTCTGTTGAATAAGAGCCAGGTCATCCCGTGTATCTGAAAGTTCTTTTCTTAATTCTTCTATTTCTCGCTTAAGTTCTTCCTTTTGATAACGTTGGACAGAAACCGAATCCTGCCCTTGCACCACCGAAAAAGATAAAATAAAAACAATGAGAAAGCCTAGCCGGCTAAGGGCCGGAACGCGGGAAAAAATCAACATAAAAATGATAAGGTTTGGTTATCAATTCTTAAAAATAGCTTTTTCTCAAGAAGTTAAAGATGCGAAAGTTCCAAAGTTTGAAATATCGAAAAGGAAAGTCTCCTTCGACTCCGCTCAGGATGACTTTCCTTTATTTTTAAGTATCGAATTGTTACACTGAGCGCCTGTGCTGTGCTTGACGAAACACGCTATGAAAGGTGTATACCTCCCTTCGACAAGCTTAGAGGGCAAAACGGAAAGCTTCCTTCGACTCCGCTCAGGATGACTTTTCCTTATTTTTCAGTATCGAATTATTACACTAAGCGCCTGTGCTGTGCTTGACGAAACACGCTATGAAGATGTATAACCCCTTCGACAAGCTTAGGGGGCAAAACGGAAAGCTTCCTTCGACTCCGCTCAGGATGACTTTCCTTTATTTTTAAGTATCGAATTGTTACACTAAGCGCCTGTGCGGTGCTTGACGAAGGGGAGTCGAAGTGCAACGATGAATTGGTTGGAGTACCCGGTTTCAACTACCCTATCCATTCCGTTTAGTCTGCTAAACCCAGGCGTTGCTTTACCTTTTCACTTTCCAGCTCCCGCAGGGCATCGCGGGCAATCCAGTGGGCCGGTTTACTATCGGTTTCCAGCAGGCGCTGGCAAAGAGAAATCATCTGAGGGTAATGGTGTATACTGCGTTTCCCCAATTCACGGATCGCCCAGTTTACCGCTTTTTTCACAAAGTTCCGTTCATCTGAAGCATACTTTTCCAGCAGGTAAAAGAAAGCTTCAAAGGGCTCATCCGCAGCTTTTTTATCGTGAATACGCAGCGCTACTATCATCACCAAACCCGCCCTGCGCACATATTCTTCTTCGCTATGCGCCCAGCGTTCCGGCAGGGTCCAGCGTTCTTCAAGCTTCACCAAAAGGTTTATGCAAAGCTGGTCGCATACATCCCAGGAGTATATATCCTGTACCCACTTATCCATTTCGGTGAGTGTGGTACGCTGTGGCTCGGCCAGTAAGGGAGCCAGTAATTTACATTCATGGTAGTCTTCATTCCATAAAGCCAGGGCCAGTTCATGATCCTTTCCTATCTCCTTCGCTGTTTTCCGTAATACGGGTAAGCGAATACCAAAGGCTTTATCCGCTGCCACGCCAAAATGATCCAGAGACTTGGCCTGTGCAGGATTAGCCTCGGCCTGCAGGAGTTGCCGTATATCTTTTACCGTGTTCACAGCAGAAAAGACACATCGCCCGGCTCTACTTCGCGGGCTTCTTTTCCGGTTTCAAACAAGCGGGCCGTATGCGCTCCCTTCAGCTCCAGTTTACCCTGGTGAAGGCGCAGCCAGCTGCCTTCGCGTATGCCGATTACCACTTGTTTATTGAAATGGTGGAACTCCTTAATACGGGTTTCGCGCGTTTCGCCCTGGTGCTTAGAACCGGGATCAGGGTCCAGGTAATGCGGATTAATATTAAAAGGAACAAATTGCAGCGCATCAAAAGAAGGCGGGTATACTATGGGCATATCATTAGTAGTGCCTACAGTAAGCCCGGTAATATTGCTACCGGCACTGGAACCCATATAGGGTGTGCCACGACCTACCACTTCTCGCAGTACATGAACCAGGTCCTTCTCATACAATGTCTTCAACAGTAAAAAGGTGTTTCCCCCTCCGATAAAAATGCCCTTTGCCTGGCGCAGGGCTTCAGCCGGGTCATCAAACTCATGAATACCTTTTACTTTAATACCGATCTCTGCAAAGGCTTTGCGGGGTGCTTCCGTATAGGCATCATAACTGATACCGGAAGGCCGGGCGTAGGGTATAAATACGATTTCATCAGTTTTAAAAAAATCATTCACCTCATCCAGCAGGTAAGTCATATATGCGCTGCCGTGTATCTTACTGGTGGATACAATCAGCAGTTCCATTTTTTTAAGATCCATATGGTTTAGTCTTTTTTATTGATCAAGGCCGTCCAGATGCTGGTGCGGCCCCCTTTATCGTAACGCGTCCAGATGGGCCGCACTATTCCTTTATGGGCGTCAATGTGATTGTAGTCGCCAAAAAACACATTGGGATTTGGTGTAAAAGGCTTCTCGCTGATCTTTTCATTGGTCCAGCTACGGCCTCCATCCTTACTTACCGCCAGGTATACATCCGTTTGTAAATCACTATAATTCCGTCTGTCGTAAAACACGCAGTACAGGTAACCCGTGGTTTGATCACAAGTTACCCAGGTAAAAAACTGATCAGTCTCCGTATCGTCATCATTTACCTTTTGGGCTTCGCTCCAGCTGTCTCCTCCATCGGTACTGCGGGCAAACCATACATCATAATGCCCGCTGCGGTTGTCCACCCAGTTTACGTACACTTCTCCTTTATAAATACCTTCTCTATTATTGACTACCGTTACCGGCATGCCGTTAGCACGCAATAAACCCGGTATTTTAATTTCCCATCCGCCCGGCTGACCGGCCACCACTTTATCTTCTTTCAGCCAGGTATTACCCCCGTCCTTTGAACGGTCAAAGTATATTTTTTCATTATAGGCCCAGGCTACATACACCGTTCCGTTATCGGTAACAGCCGGCACCGCCCCTTCGGTAGTCTGGTCGCCATCCAGGCAATTGCCGGAATGCTGACTGAGCACCATGCTTTCTGTCCAGTTTAACCCTCCGTCCACGGATCTGGCAAAAAGAATATTGGAGCGGTCGGTACTGTCTTTACTTCCATAATCGTCAAACTGGGTCCAGGTCGTATAAAGTGTACCATCTTCTCCGGCTACAGACCATTGCTTATCCTGGTCTTTAGGGTGGTGGTAGCCCATATACCCACCATCATTCCAGCTTTTGCCATTGTCCCGGCTTTGCTGGCATACAATACGATCCAGTATTTCCTCGCTCTCCCAGTTTTCTCCGGTAGGGTCTGAAAGGTGTAAAAAGTAAAAATGGCCTTTATAGTCGGAGATCAGAACCGGATCACCCCATACTCCAAATGAACTTTTGAGGGTATCACGGGTCCAGGTTTTACCAGAATCGGATGAATAAAATACCTGGTCTAAAATAGCACCGGCCACCTGCTTAGCGGGGTCAGTTTTGCTTACGGCCAGTGAGGGTTCACAGAGCCCGCGTTGCTTACCCACCGAGAAGCCTAGTTCTACATTGGGATACTGAGCCATAAGAACCGGTGAAATAAGTAGTAAAAAGAGCGTTTTTTTCATAATTATGCGTGAAAAAGCAAATATAAGGATGCCCAGTTGAACTTTACATAACAGCCATTCACAGGCTTCTTTGTATTTTTACCTTTCAGCAAAATCGCACACATGCCGCAAACCCTATTTGCATCTTTTATAGGCCTGAGTCTTTGGCTCCTGCATCCTTTTCATACCTCCATTACCAATTGCGAGTACAATGCACAAAGCCAGGGGCTTGAAATATCCATCCGTGTGTTTACGGAAGATCTGGAGCTGGCCATCGGGGAACCAATTCAAAATATAAAACCCACGGCCAGTATTGAGCAGGACAGTGCCATTGTAACCTATCTGAAAAACCATATGGCCTTTAAAGCCGATAAACTGGAACTTAAAACCATTTACCTGGGCCGCGAAACGGAATATGATATTACCTATCTGTATATGGAAATCCCCGCCTTTCCGCACACTGCTAAAAAGTTTGAGATCCGTCAAACCATACTTTTTGATCAGTTTGAAGATCAGAGCAATATCCTTCACCTGAAGTTAGGTGAAGAAAGTAAATCTTTGTTTTACGTAGCTGGTGAAACATTTAAAACGGTTTTGTTTCCATGAGTTCATTCAGCACTTACCTGCGCCTGGGGTATGAACATATCCTGAGCCTTAGCGCCCTTGATCATATACTTTTTGTAATTGTGATTATGGCCGCCTATCAACCCAAACACTGGCTACGTATACTGATAGCCGTAAGCCTGTTTACGGTGGGACACTCTTTATCCCTTATCCTTTCGGCCTATGATGCTGTGGCGGTAGATAAAAAACTGGTGGAATTCCTTATTCCGCTTACCATTGTTTTAACCGCTGTGTTTAACCTGAGCAAAGCGGGGCAAAATGCGCAGAGTAATTTTAAATACTTCCTGGCCCTGAGCTTTGGTATAATTCACGGTTTTGGTTTTTCCAGTTACCTGGGCATGCTTATGCTGGGCGATGGTGATACCTGGTCTGCTCTTTTACCCTTTAACCTGGGCATAGAACTCGGTCAGCTGCTTGTGGTGCTGATCACTTTTGTGCTCATGCTTATTATACTGGTAATCATGCGCACCAAGGCCCGCGACTGGAACCTCTTTGTTTCCGGTATAGCCTTTGGCCTCTCCCTGGTGATGTGCCTGGAAAACTGGCCCTGGTAAGCAGGCCATACCCCATTGGGGTGTTTGGCGCATAGCTGTTATATTTGACCCCCTTTTGAAATTGATCCTTATGATAAGAAGTGTACTCCACACCCTGCCCCTGTTAGTAATAGTGGCCGGTTTAAATGCCCAGAATACCAACCAGAGTAAATTCAAGCAACTGTATGAAGAGTTGCCCACACCCAATATGTACCGCACCGGTGGTGGAGCTCCCGGTTCATTTTACTACCAGCAGCAGGCAGACTACAGCATGGACATCCGGCTGGATGATGCCACTCAAAGGGTATACGGTGAAGAAGTGATCACCTACACCAATAACTCGCCTGATCCTTTAGAGTATTTGTGGATTCAGCTGGATCAGAATATGCGCGCTCAGAACAGCATGACCCAAAAAACACGCAGAGGAGGAGTAAGTGATAAAATGAGCTATTACGACCTTAAGTACCTCTTTTATGATTTTGACGGTGGCTTTAAGATTGAGCACGTAAAAAATGCCAATGATGAGGCTATGCCTTTTTATATCAATAATACCATGCTGCGCGTAAACCTGGACCAACCACTGGCCAATGGCGAACAGAAGGTATTAAAGATCAAGTGGTGGTACAACATTAACGACCGTATGCAGATAGGTGGCCGTTCCGGTTATGAATACTTTAAAGATGAAGACAATTACCTCTATACCATTGCTCAGTTTTTCCCCCGTATGGCTGTGTATAATGATGTGGACGGCTGGCAGAATAAGCAATTCCTGGGACGCGGTGAGTTTACGCTTCCCTTTGGTAATTACGATGTAAAGATCACGGTGCCGGCAGACCATATTGTGGGGGCTACCGGAAAACTGCAAAACCCGGAAGAGGTACTTACCGAAAAGCAACGTGAACGTTGGGCTAAAGCACAGGAAAACACAACAGACCCTGTATTTATAGTTACGGAAAGCGAAGCCAAAAAGAATGAAAAGAGTAAGAGTAAAGAGCGTAAAACATGGCATTATAAGGCCCAAAATGTGCGTGATTTTGCTTTTGCCTCTTCCCGGAAATTTATTTGGGACGCCATGGCGGTAAAGTTTGGCGACCGCACCGTAATGGCGGTTTCCTACTACCCCAAAGAAGGCAACCCGCTATGGGAGCGCTATTCCACACGGGTAGTGGCCCACACCCTTAAAGTGTACAGCAAATACACTTTTGATTATCCGTACCACAAAGCCATCTCCGTACACACCGATCGTATTGGTATGGAATACCCGATGATCTGTTTTAATGGCGGCCGGCCGGAAAAAGACGGCACCTATTCCAAGCGTACCAAATATGGTATGATCGGAGTGATTATCCACGAGGTGGGGCACAACTTTTTTCCCATGATCGTAAATTCAGATGAACGGCAATGGACCTGGATGGATGAGGGCCTCAACACTTTTGTGCAGTATCTCACCGAGGTAGAGTGGGAAGCCGATTATCCCAGCCGCAGAGGCCCCGCTTATAAAATTGTGGATTACATGAAGATGGAGCATGATCTGCAAATGCCTATTATGACCAACTCGGAGTCTGTTCTTCAGTTTGGCAATAATGCCTATGGCAAACCCGCCACAGCGCTTAACATATTACGCGAAACCATTTTAGGCCGTGAGCTTTTTGATTATTCTTTTAGGATCTATTGCCAGCGCTGGATGTTCAGGCACCCTACCCCGGCTGATTTTTTCCGTACCATGGAGGATGCTTCCGGTACTGACCTGGATTGGTTTTTCAGAGGATGGTTCTACACCACAGATCATGTGGATATTGCTCTAACGGATGTAAAATGGTTTAAGATGGATACCCGGAATCCGGATGTGGAGGCCAATAGGGAAAGACAGCAAGCGCAGACGGAACGCACCTTTATTGGTGACCTTAGAAATGACACCCTGTTGAAAGGTAAACGCTACGCAGATCAATATCCGGCTATGAATGACTTTTATAATCAGAATGACGATTATGCCGTATTTAATATAGACCGTGAGAAGTATAAAGAATATCAGGAAAGGCTGGATGATAAAGAGAAGGCCCTGCTCAAAAAGGATTATAATTTTTTTGAACTAAGCTTTAGCAATGAAGGTGGATTGGTCATGCCGGTGATCCTGGAGTTCACTTTTAAGGATGGCAGCAAGCAACTGGAACGTATTCCTGCTGAAGTGTGGATTAAGAATGAAGAAGCTTTTTCCAAGGTTTTTGTATTTAAAAAGGACCTGGAAAAGGTAGAGCTTGACCCGTATCTGGAAACAGCGGATACGGACCGTAACAATAATTACTGGCCACCCAGGCGTGAACCCTCACGTTTTGAACTCTTCAAAGAGAAAGAGAAGGAAAAACTGAACCGTATGCAGGAGGCTGCTGAATAAGCAGTTAAATTCCGTATTACTACCTATTGCCATTGCCGCCTCCCCATCTCAAATTTGCGCTGTAATGTGGTGAAAAACTCTATGGATAACTGGATAAGCATAGTGCGTTAAACTAAAGTAGCCTTGTCTATATTTAGATCGCTTATTAAAATCCGGGAATGCACAGGTTTTTCAGATTTATTACGGTAGTTCTTACACTGTTATTTCTCAGTTCCTGTGGTAGTACCCGAAAAACCGCTTCTGCTTCCAGTCGCCCGCCCAGCTTTCATGAGCAAAGGCGTTTGCGATACGAACACGAAGCCCTGGAAACAGAACCTCTTCCCACCAGCGAAAATGTGGAGATGGAAGTCCACTCAGGTACCCGTGAACTTTACGATTTTATTGATGCATGGGAAGGCACGCCACATCGCATGGGTGGCAACACTAAAAAAGGTGTAGACTGTTCCGGCTTTGTGATTAACATCTATAATGAAGTATACCAAAATCCTTTTAAAGGGAGGCGTGCTGAAGATCTGTTTTCCGAAACCGAACCCATCCCTAAAGAAAACCTCCGCGAGGGCGATCTGGTATTCTTTAAAATACACGGCCGCAGGATTGATCACGTAGGTCTGTATCTTTCGCAGGGTGATTTTGTACACGTGAGCTCATCCCGTGGCGTAATGATAAGCAACCTGGACGAAGCGTATTACCAAAAACGCTTTTTCATGGGGGGCCGGAGAAATAATAGTTAAGATAGGTATTTGTAAACACTAATTCTTAATACTATGAAAATCCGATTATTACCTTTAGTAATGGGTATGGCCCTGATGTCTTCCTGCAGCAAAGATGATGACAATGACAACACGCCCTCTGCTTCTCAACCCTCTTCTCCTCAAATTGAAATAGAAGGTACCTCTGCGGCTATGATCGCCATAAGTACAGGTTCAGAGATTCAGGCACCCGTAATAGGTGCCATTACCCAATTTATTGGCACCGCTGTAGCCAACTTTGATAATGCAGATGCCGGTATGGTGAGCTGTGAGGGTGAAGAACTTAGCTTTACCAATGGCTCTTATATTTTTACACCCGGTGCCTCCGCAAGCTCCATTGATTTTGGTTCTTCCGTAAGTTGGGCCGCAGCAGGCAAAGGCTCCGTGCCCGCAATTTCCTACTCGTATTCCCGTCCGGTTCCTGAAATAGGTGGGCTGGATGCTGAAAACACGGTATCCGTAAGTGGTGATCTTACTTTTGGAATTGATTACAGCAACACCTTTACTTCTGTAAACTCTGCAGACTCCGTTTTATACTTTGTGCACGGCCCTAAGGGCAGCGTAAATAAAACTGTGGCTGCTTCTGTACAAACGGTAAGCTTTACACAGGCAGAGTTAAGCACAGTGGGAACCGGTGCCGGCTACCTACAGGCTGCTGCCTACAACTATACCGTAACCGATTTTAACGGATATAAAGTAGCTTTTGTAAACGAGGGCGTATTTACCAAAGGCGTTACCTTCCAATAAACATCTAAGACATAATAATTGAAAGGGCTCTCAGGAGCCCTTTTTTAATGCTCGGAAAAATAAACCCGGTCTCCTTTTTTAAGACCGTACTTATCTGAAAACCCTCCGGCCACTTCCAGTACGAAAGAAGCACTTCCTTCTGAAGGCAGACTTGTTTCGGAAAGCGGCTGGGCATTTTTCTGAATACTCACCACTTTTTGATCGGAATCAATGAAGATAATGTCCAGGGGCACGTATGTATTCTTCATCCAAAAGGATAATGGCCGCTCCTCTCCCATAAAGAAAAGCATCCCATGATCTTCATTCAAAGTTTTACGGTACATCATACCGTATTGTATCCTTTCCGGAGTATTGGCCAGTTCTATTTCAATTTTCTTTAAGGTATCCCCTTCAGATACCACAAAGAGGTCGCCTTCATCTTTAAACTTTGGTTCATAAGTATCAGACTTGGACCGCTCTGTACGCGGAGCCGGTTCAAGCTCACCAAAAGGAATTACCGTCATAAATATCCAGCCTATAAAAGCCACCAGAAGTGCTATGGCTGTAACTGCTCTGGCTGTCTTACTCATTTTTAGAGGGTTTGGCGGTTATCATAAAATACAGGCCTGCTATAACGCATGGTATGCTCAGGTACTGACCAATATTAAGCACTTGTCCTGCTTCTGAGGAAACCTGGTTTTCCTTCCAGTATTCAATTACAAAACGGAAACCAAAGATGAGAATTAGGAATAAACCGAAAATAAAACCATTACGCTGAGCTGCATTGGCATTGAGAAAGACGCGATATAATATGAGAAAGATCAGAAAGTAACCGACAGCCTCGTATATCTGGGTGGGATTACGGGGTATTCCCAACACCTGTATATGCGCTCTGTTTTGCGTGTCTTCATCCCACCTTACCGTGGCATCATCTTCTATAAGTATGTTTTTTTCTTCCTTATCAAAACTACTGAGGTACCGCTTCATATCCGTTCTCAACAATTCCTCCACCTGCATTTTGTTAAGCGGTTTGGTATTGTCAAACTGTACCTGCATATCGTATACGGGGTAAATAAGGCTATCCGTAATCACACTTTCCCCGGCTTCCTCAAAGTCAACGGAAGCAATAGTACCATACCGTGCCATTACACGCTCCCGCACCGGGTTGGTAAATACCGTTTCCATAGTACTGTTTTCCATAGCTCCGTATATCTCGCTATTAAACCAATTACCCAACCTTATAAGTGCACCAGCCAGTGCTATAGTTATCACCAGCCTGTCCAGCATCCACAGCGTGGGGCGCTTCAAAACCTTACGGGAGTAGATAATAATGGCTATGATAATGGCCACTACCGCACCATGACTGGCCAGGCCACCTTCCCATACTTTGAGTATTTCATCCGGATGCTGCGAGTAATAATCCCATTGGTAAAAGAATACATGCCCCAGGCGGGCTCCTACAATGGTAGCAATAACCGTGTAGGTTAAAAGGGTATCGAGTTTTTCAATGGGTATGCCTTCTTTGGTAAAGATCCTTTTCATGAGCAGATAGCCCAGTATAAAGCCTCCTGCGAAAAGCAGGCTGTAATACCGCAAAGTGAAAAATCCAAGGTCCAGACCGCGGCCCATATCCCAGGTTATTGTAAGTAGGTCCATAGCTCGTAATTGAGGGGGTTAAAATACTAAGTATCGGGCAATGCCACTTATTAAAGCCTTCAAATTCTATCCAGGCCCGCCTTGGCCTTTTGATGCAAGCCTTCGTAAAAAGGAAAATCCTTATAGGTTAGTGTTTGCTCATAGTATTTACGGGCTTCTTCTTTATAGCCTTTCTTTTCCAATACTACCGCCAGTTGCAGTGCACTATTGGCCTGGGCAAAAGTGCTTTGATCCAGTGGAATGTTCAATGCTTTTTTAAAGTATACAATAGCTTCGCTTCCTTCTCCCTTATCCTGAAAAATACGTCCCAGCCGGTAGTAGTACTCCACCCGGTCTGCTGATCCGAATTTAGAAAGTAAACTCTCGCGGGAAAGCATATAGGCGGAAGCTTTATCGTAAAGACCTCCGTCAAAATAGATCCGGCCCTTGGTCAGTACTTCATTAAAAGGTTCCTGGGCCTCACGATAAGCTTGCTTATCTGCACCGGTGTTAAGTGTTCCTTCCTGCATTACTTTTTCGCGATACCTGCGCACCCCTTCCATATCGTTTTTCAACATGGCGTACCACGAAAGATAACGGTAAGTTGATTTACGGTAGTTACCGGTGCTGGCTTCTGTGAGGTATTTATTGAGATACAGGTAGGCCGTGTCTGGTGAAAAAGCCAATGCAATACGCCCGGTATAGTAATCCAGATAACTGAAAGGATGATACGCTTCTCCCTTTGGACGGTTTTTGAGTAGCGTAAGTGCTTTGCGGGCTTTCCCCTTATTTATATCTACCCGGGCTTGCATATAACTAAGATAGCTGCTCCTCTTAAAATTTAAACCTAAAGATTCCGGAGAAATACTGTTATCCCCATTGAGTTCCAATGAAATATAGGAATATACAAAACCGAAGTAATCCCGGTAAAAAAGGTTGTCATTCTCTTTTTGGATACGCTGATAGCCGGAACGGATAAGCGCCATGCCTTGCTTTACATCTCCTTTGATCCCGATAATAGAAGCAATGGATTGGTAACCATCCGGCAATGAACCTATAGCCACATACAGCACGCCCAATGGCACATAATTAGGTGAATAATCGGGAAAGCGATCGTAGTTTTCCAATAACAGGTTGTAGGCTTTGTAGAACTGCCATCCTGCGTTGAAGTTGTTGTGAAACCGGCCGTGTAAGATGGCCATTCCCAGCCGTAGCTGGCTGATCATAAATCGTTTTTGAGGATCATTGTCCGGAGCATCTTCCAGCTCGGATATGTAATCTTCCAGTTGGCCACGGCTATCGTCAAAATCCGATTCGCTTTCGTTGATAAAAAGGCTGACGCTTAGCAGAACTCCTTTTATGTAGGCCAAAGCCAGGTTATCCGGAGCGCGTTGTTCTTCAAGGACAATGAGTTTTTCGGCTTCCTTAAAACGCAGTTCTGACATCTTCCCGAAGGCTGTTTTAAGGTCCTGAGTAAATTGAATGCTTTGGGCCATCATACCCAATGGAAGCATTAACGCTATGAAGATCGCTCTAATTTTCATAAAAAAAGGGATCAACTGATCCCTCCTGAAATTTTATTAAGATGTTTTCTATCCTTTAGACAGAGAACTGAAAAGTTTTTCCATTTTTTCTTCTTCTTCCCGGGCCAGGTCAGGATCTACCAGAACACGGCCGGAATGCTCATCCGTAATGATCTTTTTACGGGCAGCAATCTCAAGCTGACGCTGAGGAGGAATAGTAAAAAAAGAACCACCTGAAGCTCCACGTTCTACAGCAACCACGGCCAAACCGTTTTTAGCACTGCCCCGTAAACGGTGATACGCTTTAACTAAACGATCATCTACCTTAGAAGCAAACTCTTCCGATTTTTTAAGCAAACCTTCTTCTTCGGTTTGAGTTTCTTTCAGGATACTTTCTAATTCTCCTTTCTTAAACTCAAGGTGTGATTTACGCTCTCCGAGTTTTTCATCAGAAGCGCCCATCACTTCTTTTTTATTGTCAATCTTAGCCTTGAATTCTTTGATGCGCTTTTCCGCCAGTTCAATCTCCAAACGCTGAAATTCAATCTCTTTGGAAAGAGCATCGAATTCACGATTGTTACGCACGCTCTTCTGTTGACTTTCGTATTTCTTGATCTTTTCCTGTGATTCTTTGATCAGGTTTTTCTTGCCCTTGATCTCTGTATCCATTTCAGCAACTTCATCGTTGAGTTTGCCTAAGCGGGTTTCAAGACCTGCAATTTCGTCTTCAAGGTCTTCTACCTCCAAAGGAAGCTCACCTCTTACGTTTCTGATTTTATCTATCCGGGAATCGATAAGTTGAAGATCATAAAGGGCACGCAATTTTTCTTCAACCGTTACTTCTTTAGCCTTGGCCATAGAGTTTTATAAGTAATTAATCGGGTTCGTGTTCGTCTCCGCTAAAAGAACGGCAAAATTAGTGAATTTTTCTTTTAATATCGAAGCTATCAGTTCTTTTGTGAACTGCTCATTCTCGTAATGCCCGATATCCGCTATAATGATCTCATTTTCTGCGTCAAAGAATTGGTGATACTTAAAATCTGAAGTGATAAAAATATCTGCTCCGGCCCGTCTGGCAGCCGGCAACAAGAAACTGCCTGAACCTCCGCACCAGGCTATTCTCTGCACCTGATCTTTTACCAGGGCCGTATAACGGACTACCCCTCCCATTTTTTCCTTTACCATATTTAGAAAATCGAGCGTATACACAGGTTCCTCCAGCAATCCCACCATACCAGAGCCTACCTCCATATTGGTGTTTTCAAGGGAAAAAACATCATAGGCTACCTCTTCATAAGGATGGGCTTCCACCATGCTTTGTACGACCCTGTTCTTAAGATAAGCAGGTACTATCACTTCCACCTTTACCTCATCCTCATAATGTAAGCTACCTCTTTCTCCGGTATAAGGTTGTGCTTCTTCATTAGCTTTAAAGCTTCCTCTCCCCGATGAACTAAAGCTACATTCGCTATAATTACCAATATGGCCGGCCCCGGCTTCAAATAATGCCTTTTGCACGGTTTCTGCCGACCCGGATGGAGTAAATACCACGAGCTTATAAAGGGTGTCCTTTTTAGGCTCCAGGATTTTTCTTCTTCCTATACCCAGTATTTCTCCAATCTTATTATTTACACCCGTTACCACATTATCCAGGTTGGTATGGATGGCATACACAGCAATGTCTTTTTTAATGGCTTGTATTACGGTTCGCTGCACATAGTCAGAACCCGTTATCTTCTTTAAGCCGCCAAATATCAGCGGATGATGCGCAATAATCATTTGGCAGTTCCTGCTCTCAGCTTCGGCTACCACCTCTTCCGTAACATCAAGGCTAACCAATACATTTATCACCTCTCGTGTGGGGTCTCCTACCAGTAGCCCGGAATTATCATACGGTTCCTGATAGCCTAATGGAGCAATGGATTCCAGATGTTTTATAATCTGCCTGATCTGCATTTTAAAAGGAATTTTCACAAATGTACTATGCTTTGTTTATTTAATGGCTGCACTACCCGGCACCCCTTTTGATATTCCAAAAAATATGCAACCACCGGAGCTTGTATTCTCCTAATCGGATAATTCATGAACATTAACACCTGAACTCCGTTTAAGAATATATTAGTTAAGTATGTCACGCAAGGGAGGAATAAGTGTATGGCTAGTACCAACTAATTCTAACTTATTCCATTAAAGATGACAACTAAATTCCTATCACAGATCAGAAAGATCCGTGCAAAGAAAGGATACTCCCAAGAGGCTATTTCGTTTGATTTGGGAATATCACAGAATGCTTACTCCAAAATAGAGTGTGGCAGGTCCAGCTTAAGGTTAGAAACCTTATTGAAATTATCTCAAGCGTTAAACCTTAAGGTAATTATGGATAAGAATTCCATAACTGTTTTGGAAAATGAAAATTTAGAGGCACCGGTTTCTCCTGTAAAACTTAAAAAGGAGATCCATAAGATTCAGCATCAAATTTCCAAATTGACTGATGTTGGACGATTACCCACAAATTAGATTTGTTTGTTATAAAGTAAAAACCGGCCCAGGGCCGGTTTTTTTATTGGACATTAATTTTCAGGAACTATCAGTATGACACAAACGGGATTAAACTAAAAAACCCCGGCCAAATGGCCGGGGTTTCCTGTATTTAGAAAAGGTGATAATTACTTATTCCCTTTTTCATCTTCTTCCATTTGCTCTTTAAGCTTGGAAAGCGCATCCAGATCACCAAGCGTAGAACGTTCTACATTGGTTTGAATCTGCTTCACCACTTTCTGGGTCTGCTTCTTCTCTTTCTGTACTTTTTCAGCTTTCACAGCTTTGTGAATCTCAGTATGAGAAGCTACAACCCTGCGGTTGTCTTTGTTAAATTCAATGATCTTGAAATCGGCTACTTCGCCTTCTTTCAACTCAGAACCATCTTCTTTAACCATATGACGACCGGGAACAAAAGCTTCAATACCCAGGTTTTCAAAAAGCACTTCCGCACCTTTATCTACCACAGTAGCAATCTTACCTTCTAATACACTTCCCTCTTCAAGGAGAGTCTCGTATGTATCAAACGGATTGTCTTCTACTTGCTTGTGACCAAGGCTCAACCTACGGTTTTCCACATCAATTTCCAGAACAGCTACTTCAAGAACAGCACCTACTGTAGTAAACTCACTTGGGTGTTTGATCTTTTTGGTCCAGCTCAGGTCAGAAATGTGGATCAGGCCATCAATACCTTCTTCCAGTTCTACAAATACACCAAAGTTGGTGAAGTTGCGAACCGTACCTTTATGTTGTGATCCAACCGGGTATTTAGTAGTAATGTCAGTCCAGGGATCAGGTGTAAGTTGTTTGATACCAAGAGACATCTTGCGATCTTCACGATCAAGGGTAAGAATTACAGCCTCAACTTCATCACCTACGTTTACAAAATCCTGCGCGCTGCGCAAGTGCGTGCTCCAGCTCATTTCACTTACGTGAATAAGACCTTCCACACCAGGGATAATTTCAACAAAAGCACCGTAATCGGCAATCACCACTACTTTGCCTTTCACTTTATCACCAATGGAAAGCTCCTGATCCAATGCATCCCATGGGTGTGCCTCTAGTTGCTTCAGACCCAATTGGATACGTGTTTTATCCTCATCAAAGTCAAGGATTACCACGTTCAGTTTCTGATCCAGCTCAAGCACTTCGCTTGGATGATTGATACGGCTCCAGCTCAGGTCGGTGATGTGGATCAATCCGTCTACACCACCAAGGTCGATAAACACACCGTAAGAAGTGATGTTTTTCACCACACCTTCCAGCACCTGACCTTTTTCCAGCTTGCCGATAATTTCTTTCTTCTGTTCTTCCAAATCCGCTTCGATAAGCGCCTTGTGCGACACAACTACGTTCTTGAATTCGTGGTTGATCTTCACCACTTTGAATTCCATAGTTTTATCTACGTAGGCATCGTAATCACGGATAGGCTTCACATCTATTTGAGAACCGGGTAAAAATGCCTCGATGCCGAATACGTCTACGATCATACCACCTTTTGTGCGGCATTTTACGTAACCGTTTACAACTTCTTCTCCATCGTAAGCTTCATTTACGCGATCCCATGCTTTGATAGAGCGGGCCTTACGGTGAGACAATACTAATTGTCCGTCCTTATCTTCCTGCTTGTCTACCAGCACTTCTACTTTGTCTCCAATCTTAAGATCCGGATTGTAACGGAACTCATTCAGGGAGATCACACCTTCAGATTTATAACCTATATCAATGATCGCATCACGGTCGGTAACATTAATTACCTCACCTTCAGTTACCGTATGCTCATCAATGGTTGTGATGGTCTCTTCGTACAACTTGGTAAGCTCTTCTCTTTCAGCTTTGCTTCTGGATTTAATACCAGACTCAAATTCCTCCCAGTCAAACTCAACTTCTTCCTCTTCCTCAGCAACCACTTCAACAGGGGCAGCCTCTTCCTCAGCTTTTTTCTCTTCTACTGTAACTTCAGTAGGAGCAGTTTTCTCGCCTTCTTTGGGAGCTTCCTCAGCTTTTACTTCTGCTGGTTCAGGTTTTACCTCTACGTCCTGTGATTGGGTTTCCACTGCAGTAGCATCATGTGTTTCAGCTTTTACTTCCTGAGAAGTTTTTTCGGTAGCCTGCTCACCAGCATCGGATTTTTCAGCTTTGGTTTTTGCTGCTTCAGCAATTTCCTCAGCTTCTTTTTTCTCAGACTTGGCCGCCTGAGGATCTTTTGTGGTCTCCTCTTTTTGAGTAGACTCAGTGGCAGCGTTGGTTTCTTTTTCCTCTGCTGCTTTCTTGTTTTCTTCTGACATTCAGAAAATCTTTGTATTCCGTATGATCGCTAAGGTTTTTAAGGATCGATCACGAAAGTTGTTAAACTTTTGATTTACAATTCTTTTAAAGCTCCTTATACTCCGCTAAAAAAGGGCTGCAAATTTAAAGTTATTTTTCTGAAATAGAAAGGTTTGAATAAAATTTAGTTCTGTGAAAATAAGGTCGTGTCTACTACTTATTTGACTGAAACCATTTTTATTGATTATCAGAATTTTAGATTTGCCATTACTGGTAAATGATCGGAAATAAAATACCCGTCTCTCCGCCTGTCAGGCAAGTGCTGGTATTGTTTCACTTTAAAACCCTGCACAAAAATATAGTCTATCCTGCGGTCTAACCTAGCTTCAGGTCTGAAAGCCGTATAGGTTCCAAGCGGTGGTTCCTGTTTTTCTTCAGCCAGCTCGAGTCCGTCATCCAGCATACTTTTAAATGCCCGGATTGCATCTGAACCGGGCTCACTGTTAAAATCTCCCATTACCACAACATAACTCTGATCTCCGCATAGTTGAAAAAGTATTCCCCGGATCATGTTTGCAGACTCTTTTCTGGCTTCCCGGCCTACATGATCAAAATGAGCATTAAAGACCCAAAACTGATTTCCGGATGATATATCTTGAAAAAGCCCGTAGGTACAAATCCTCTTCATAGCCGCATCCCATCCTATAGAATCCTGATCTTTTGCATCATCCAGCCAAAAAGTATGGTGCCTGATGAGTTTTATTCGTGTTGTATCATACAGTATTGCACAATACTCTCCTTTCTGGCGACCATCATCACGGGCCACACCTACATATTTATAATAAGCAAGCTCTTTAAGCAGATAATTCAGCTGATGAGTCAACCCCTCCTGGGTACCTAGTACTGCAGGGCTGTGTTTTTCCAGTAGATCTACCATGGCTTCTCTTCTTTTTTCCCAACTATTCTCTCCATCCTTATCGGTAGCAAAGCGGATGTTGTACGTCATTACAGGAAGATTTTGTCCGGTAAGCGGGTAAGAAGAAAATGTTGCCAGCAGGAAAAGAAACAAATAACGCATAAAGATGAAGGTAGAATGAGTGTTTAAACAGGATAGCAAATTAGGAAAAAGCCTGAGTTACCGTATTAATTATCTTAGCCTTTTTCTAAACCACACCTTCTTTTCACGCTAATGAGCCTTACGCGGATCAATACAATTTTGTTTTTAATAGTAACTGCAATGGCCCTGTTGATTACTGCACCCGCACTTTTTTCTAAAGGCATGTTTTCCGATGGCTTATTGTATGCCGCCATATCACGAAATATGGCTAATGATATGGGGAGTTTTTGGGTACCTCATTTGTCAGACGGCTTTTTTGACCGGTTTTTCGAACACCCTCCACTAGCTCTTGGCTTGCAAAGTATATGGTTTCGCTTACTGGGAGATTCTTTTCTGATAGAGCGTTTTTATTCCCTTTTTACTTTGGTTCTTAACGGCTGGATCATTGTGTTAATATGGAAACACTTTACAGGGTCCTTTCAAAGAGGTTGGCTGCCGCTCTTTTTATGGATCATGGTATCAACCGTAACCTGGTCATGTGCTAATAATATGCTGGAAAACACTATGGCTGTTTTTGTAAGCCTGGGCTTTCTGTTCTATTTGAAATACACTGACAAAGGCCATTGGAGCTTTATACTTCTCAGCGGAACGATGCTTGCCCTTTCCGCCCTTACCAAAGGTCTGGTAGGGCTATACATATGGGGGGTGCCATTTTTTATGTGGTTGGTATTTAAAAACCGTAGCTTCGGTAAAATGGTGCTGGAATCGGTATTTCTGATCCTGTCTACTTCCTTACCTATTGTTCTATTATATCTTTTTTCTGATGCGGCAGCCTTTAATATGGTTTCCTACTTTAACCACCAGGTAGTTGATGCGAGCCAGAATGTGGTTACCGTAGATTCGCGTTTTGCTATCCTAAAAGAATTTTTCTCTCAAACCCTGATCCCAATAATCCTCATAGTTCTGATCATTACTCCCGGTCTTATAAAGAGAAAAAAACAAACGATGCAAGCCCTGGCTGAAAACAAGAAGCTATTCCTCATACTAATGCTTATAGTGATGGCAGGAGTACTGCCCATAATGATTAGTGTAAAGCAACGCGGTTTTTATATACTTACCGTTTATCCGTTTTTCAGTATCGCTGCCGGATTATTGGTTTTACCACTTGTTGAAAAGCGCCTTTCCGGTTTAAGGCATGCCCATTTTAAAATTCTTAAATGGGCATGCGTTGCTTTGATTATAGCTTCACTTACGCTTTCAGTAGTTCAATCAAATAGCATAGGACGGGATAAGGATAAACTACTTATGTGTTATGAGGTCATCAAGCTAAGCGGAAAAGGAAGTCGTATCAATATTGCGGAAGAGTTTAAAAACGAATCCAGCTTGCACGGATATTTTGCCCGTTACGGAAACGTGAGTCTTATTACCCTTGAGAAAGAAAGGCTCCCCTATTATCTCGTACCAGGATCAATTGGTCATATACCGGGTTATCAGCGCGTGAAAATTCAATCCGGTGGTTATTCCTTATTTCATAAACCGTAAAGAATACCCTACAAAAATCTAAATATAACTCCCTCTTTTTATGAAGGTAAGTACTTCTAATCTATATTTAACAAGGTATTTAGGTTGTTAAATTTTTACGTACCTGTTTCATATTTTCTTCAATAAAGTATATATTTGCGTAATAATTTTCTTACTAAATGAAAAATCCCCCTTTATCATTGTTAAATAAAGCACCTGAAAAAGAAATGGATATTCTCAAACGCATGATTGCGGAAATCGAGGACTATGCCATTATAATAATTGATACCGAAGGTCATATCATAAGCTGGAACAGCGGAGCTGAACATATAAAGGGCTATTCAGCAGAAGAGATAATTGGTCAGAGTTTTAAACGCTTTTATACGGAAAAGGATTTACAGGAAGGTAAACCTGATTCTCTTCTGAAGACTGCAGCGGACCACAACCGCGCCTCGGATGAAGGTTGGCGGGTTCGAAAAGATGGCACTAAGTTTTGGGCGAGTATCACCATTACTGCCATTCACAATAATAAAGGACATATAACCGGTTTTAGTAAGGTTACCCGCGACTTGAGCGAAAAGAAAAAAGCCGAGGATAATTTACAGAAGCTCAACAAGGCTATTAGTGAAATAGAAGATTATGCCATTATACTGCTTGATAATGATGGTTTTATCCTGAATTGGAATAAAGGTGCCCAAAATATTAAAGGATATAAGAGTGAAAATATAGTAGGCAAGAATTTTCGTCAGTTTTATACCCTCTATGATCTGGACAATAAAAAGCCTGAACAATTGCTGAAAATGGCCAATGAAAAAGGACAAGCCCATGATGAAGGTTGGAGGGTCCGGAAAGGGGGACAAAGATTTTGGGCCAGCGTATCTATAACAGCCATTCATGATGAAGAAGGAAATGTAAGAGGGTATAGCAAGGTTACACGAGATTTAACTGAGCGGAAGAAAGCAGCCGAGAAGCTAAAACAACACTCTAAAGAGCTTGAAATAAAGAATAATGAACTGAATCAGTTTGCGTACATCGCCAGTCATGATCTTCAGGAACCACTTAATACCGTGAAAAGTGTAATCTCAATCATGAATGATAGTTATCAGGGTAAAATTGATGAAACGGCTGATCAGTTGTTAAATTATATTTCAGAAGCCACCGAAAGAATGAGTGAGCTTATAAAAGGTTTACTGGATTTTGGACGCATTGGAAACCAGGGCAAAAAAGAGGTAATAAACACGAACGAGCTTTTAAAAGCTGTTGAAGCTGATCTTGATAATCGTATTAAGAATACGGGTGCCTCCTTAAAAATCGGAAAACTACCAACTGTAAATGCCTACAAAACGGAATTAAGGTTACTCTTTCAAAATCTGATCAGTAACGGTATTAAGTTTCACAAGAAGGGAAATAAACCTAAAATTGAAATATCAGCAGAGGAGAAAGGTGATAAATGGATTTTTTGCGTGAAAGATAATGGCATTGGTATTCCCAAGAAGTATATGGATAAACTATTCATGATATTTAAGCGCCTGCCCACAGAAGAAGAATATGAAGGTACTGGTATTGGTCTCTCCCATTGTAAAAAAGTAGTTGATCTGCATAAAGGAGAAATATGGGTAGAGTCAAAAGTTAACCAAGGAAGTTCATTTTATTTCACAATATCTTAAAAACCAACACCAAATGAAGAATAAACTTAACTGTGTACTGTTAATTGATGATGACAAAACCACGAATACCCTTAATGAGATGGTGATCCGTAAAAGTGGTCTTGCCCATGAGGTTAAAGCGGTTAAAAATGGTATTGAAGCACTTAAATATTTAAAATCCGGGGAAAACGGGAATCACCCTAAGCCTGACCTGGTTTTTCTAGATATTAATATGCCAGGTATGGACGGCTGGGAGTTTATGGAAGAGTATTATAAGCTGGAAGAAAAATATCAGGCTAACGTAATTGTGGTGATGCTCACCACCTCTTTGAACCCTGATGATCGTGAAAAAGCACTTGAACTAACCGGTCTGGATGACTTTATGAATAAACCTCTTGTCCGTGATCAGTTTAGGGATTTAATAAAAAAGAATTTCCCGGAACTGGCTGAAGAGATGAAAGAAGGATAACACTACTTCTCATCTGCTCACTCAGTTTTCTCCAACCGGTATGAGGCTACCTACTTCAGTTTAGAAATCTACACGCATAAAAAAACCAGGCTCTTCAGCCTGGTTTTGTTTTTTAAGAAGGTCTTGCCTTTACTTTGCAAAGCGTTCTTTCAATAGTTCTGTAGTGGTACTTCCGGGTCTTTCAATGGGGAATCCTAAAGCTCGATCCCATATAAGGCTGGACAAGGTGCCCAGTGCCCGGGATACGCCAAATAGTACCGTATAAAAATCATAGTGAGTAAGGCCATAATGCATTAATAATTGACCTGAATGAGCATCTACGTTAGGCCAAGGGTTTTTAACCTTACCGGTGGCTTGTAAAATTTCCGGTACTACCTCATAAATGCGACTTACAATCTGGAACAGGTCATCATGTGGCATATGCTTAAGAGCAAATTCACGCTGAGCCGTGTAACGCGGATCCGTTTTGCGTAGCACAGCATGGCCAAACCCTGGCACTACCTTTCCATCGTTCAAGGTCTTCTTTACATAATTAGCTATTTGTTCTTTGGATGGTAATCCTCCTCCAAGTTCATCACGCATAGCAAAAATCCAGCGGATCACTTCCTGATTGGCCAAGCCATGTAAAGGGCCTGCTAAACCATTCATACCAGCAGCAAAGGAAAGATAGGGGTCGCTAAGTGCAGATCCCACCAGATGCACCGTATGAGCCGATACGTTACCACCTTCATGGTCTACATGAATAGTCATATACAGGCGGAGCAGTTCACGGAATTCTTCGTTATCAAAGCCCAGCATATGAGCAAAATTTCCAGCCCAGTCTAATTTGGAATCCGGTTCAATATGATCACCGTTATGATAAGTCCTGCGGTAGATGTAAGCCGCTAATCTCGGCAGACGGGCTATCAGGTTCATTACATCTTCATAAATCGGCTCCCAATAATCGGATTTGGAGATACCCGCACGATAAGATCTCTGGAATTCAGACTCGGTACGCAAAGCCATAATACCCGTCACAAACTGGGTCATAGGGTGCGCGTGCATTGGCAATGAATCAATTACCTTGAATACGTGCGGTGGAATCATAGCTCTGCGCGCCCAGTTATTACTAACCCTGCGTGCTATATCATCATCAGGAAGCTCGTTAAAAAGCATCAGGTAAAAAATACCCTCAGGAAGAGGTTGTTCCCCACCAGGATAGGAAGGTAATTTTTCCTGCAGCTCGGGTATGCTATATCCTCTGAAGCGAATACCTTCACCGGGATCTAGCTTGGAAGTTTCAGTGATAAGAGCCGTAATACCACGCATACCTCCGTACACCTGGCTTACTTTTACCTCACCAATTACTTCATCACCATGCTCGGCAACAAAGTCTTTTATTTCCTTTACCGCAGGATCTATTTTCGTTCTGAAATGCTCCTTTAGTCTTTCCATTTAATAGTATTGTTTTTCGAATTACTTAATATACCTGAAGTTCTTCCCGGGATATATAGCTGTATTTCCCAAAAATTCTTCAAGCCTCAATAGCTGGTTGTACTTTGCCATACGGTCGCTCCTGGAAGCTGAACCGGTTTTTATTTGTCCGGTGTTCAGAGCTACCGCAAGGTCAGCAATGGTACTATCCTCAGTTTCACCGCTACGATGACTCATTACGCAACTATAATCTTTACTTTGAGCCAATTGAACGGTATTAATCGTTTCGGTTAAGGTACCTATTTGATTCAATTTAATGAGAACAGAATTAGCCACTCCTTGTTCAACACCTTTTTGTACTCTATCCACATTGGTTACAAACAAATCGTCTCCTACCAGTTGTATCTTATCTCCTACTGCTTCTGTAAGTTGTTTCCAACCGCTCCAGTCGTCTTCATCCAATCCATCTTCAATAGAAATGATGGGGTATTTACTTACCCAGGAATTCCAATAGGCCACCATTTCAGAAGGGCTTAATTTATCGCCACTCGATTTTTTGAAGTGGTATACATTCTCATCCCTCAGGTAAAACTCCGAAGCAGCTGCATCCATAGCTATATACACATCTTCACCAGGACGAAAACCGGCCTTTTCAATAGCTGTAAGAACCGTCTCAATAGCCTCTTCATTAGATTTTATATTGGGTGCAAAACCTCCTTCATCACCTACGTTGGTACTATACCCTTTATCCTTCAGCACTTTTTTCAGATGGTGAAAGATCTGGGTTCCCATTTGTAAACCTTGTGAAAACGATTCAGCTCCAAAAGGCATTACCATAAATTCCTGAAAATCGATGGAGTTATCCGCGTGCGCTCCACCGTTAAGGATATTCATCATGGGCACCGGTAAAGTGCGGGCATTTACACCACCCAGGTAGTTATGCAGATACTGTCCATGTGACTGTGCGGCTGCTTTAGCAGCCGCCAAAGAAACGGCCAACATAGCATTTGCACCCAGCTTTTGTTTGTTGGGAGTTCCATCCAGGTCAATCATAACCTGATCAATCATAGCCTGCTCAGAAACATTCAGTCCCATGATCTCATCAGCAATCGCTTCATTTACATTTTTCACAGCCTGCAGTACACCCTTGCCCATATACACTGACGCATTATTGTCCCGAAGTTCTACCGCTTCATGAATACCGGTAGACGCTCCTGAAGGCACGGCTGCACGGCCTATATGACCGGAATCAGTAATTACATCAGCCTCAACAGTGGGGTTGCCGCGGCTGTCTAAAATTTGTCTGGCTTGAACACCTGCTATGATTGCCATTGGGGTTGTTTTTTATGTTTTTTTATAAGGTTCACAAAATCGTCAAAAAGGTAAGAGCTATCGTGAGGGCCGGGATAAGCTTCAGGGTGGTACTGTACACAAAAAACAGGCTTATCCTTTAATCGTATTCCAGCTACGCTACCGTCATTGAGGTGCTCATGAGTCAGTTCAATAGTCTCATGTGCCAGCACATCATCTTTGCTCACTACAAATCCATGATTTTGGGTAGTGATTTCACCTTTTCCGGTAAGAAGGTTCTTCACGGGGTGATTAATACCCCGGTGACCGTTGTGCATTTTAAATGTTTTTAAACCTTGAGATAAGGCTATGAGCTGATGTCCGAGACAAATACCAAATACCGGGTAGCCAGAGTCTACAATCTTCTTTACCTCGGTAATCGTGTTTTTCATAGCAGCAGGGTCACCAGGACCATTGGCTATAAAAATACCATCAGGTTCCCAGGCCTGCAGCTCTTCTAAAGAGGTATCCATAGGAAATACCTTCATATAACAATTCCGTTCTGCGAAATTGCGAAGGATATTTTTCTTTATACCCAGGTCTAATACAGCAATACGGTGTGCTCCATCCTCATTACCAAAAAAGTAAGGTTCATGTGTAGCTACTTTGCTGGAAAGTTCCAAACCTTCCATGGAAGGCACCTCAGATAACTCTTTCCGCAATGCATCAATATCATCCACCTTAGTGCTGATAATGGCATTCATTGCTCCCTTATCTCTTATATGACGAACCAGGGCTCGTGTGTCTACATCACAGATCAAAAGTTTATTCTGATCTTTAAAATAATCCAGAAGAGAAGCATTGGCTCCGGGACGGCTATAGGTAAAACTGAAATTCTTACAAACCAGCCCGGCAATCTTAATATTTTCAGACTCTACTTCATTGTCCTTCACACCATAGTTACCTATGTGAGCATTGGTGGTCACCATGATCTGTCCAAAGTAGCTGGGGTCTGTAAAAATCTCCTGATAACCGGTCATACCAGTGTTGAAACAAACTTCTCCATAGGCGGTACCTTCAAGGCCTGCCGAACGGCCCCAGAAAAGGGCACCGTCTTCTAAAATAATTACTGCGGGTTTTCTATTCTTATACGCCATAACGGGCATCAAATTTAGGGTATTCGCAACCAAAAAAAAGGGATAAGAAACGTAAAAGTTCTTATCCCTTCATATTATAGTTTGATGATGCAATGCTTATTCTTTCGTATCGCCTTCATCTTCTTTTGACTCTTCCTTTGCTTTAGGGGCTTCTTCCTTCTTCACTTCAGCTTTAGGAGCCTCTTCTACCGGAGTTTCCTCCGCTTTTTTAGCTTCTGCCGGTTTGTTGTCATCAGACTTTTTAGCACCACCACCTCTGCGGCTTCTGCGGGTAGTTTTAGACTTGGTCTCTTTACCATTGGTATAGATATCATTAAAGTCTACCAGCTCTATCATACACATCTCTGCGTTATCACCTAAACGGTTTCCCGTTTTAATAATACGTGTGTAACCTCCCGGACGTTCGCCTACTTTTGCTACTACTTCGCGAAACAGTTCTGCAACAGCATGCTTATTTCTAAGGTAACTGAAAACTACTCTTCGGTTGTGTGTATTATCTTCCTTTGATTTAGTGATCAGAGGCTCCACAAAACCTTTTAACGCTTTAGCCTTGGCCACCGTAGTATTAATTCGTTTATGCTCGATAAGCGAACTAGCCATATTGGCTAACATAGCCTTACGGTGAGAAGCGGTTCTTCCTAAATGATTAAATTTCTTTCCGTGTCTCATCGGTTATTCCTTGTCCAATTTATATTTTGCGATATCCATCCCAAAGTGGAGACCTTTATTCTCTACCAACTCGTCAAGCTCTGTTAAAGATTTCTTACCGAAGTTACGGAACTTCATAAGGTCGCTTTTGGTATAAGTTACCAGATCACCCAAAGTTTCTACTTCTGCTGCTTTAAGGCAATTCAAAGCACGTACAGAAAGATCCATATCTACAAGCTTGGTCTTGAGTAGCTGACGCATATGAAGGATTTCTTCATCATAGTTATCAGCCTCGGTAGCCTTATTATCTTCCAGGGTAATACGCTCATCACTTACCAGCATAAAATGATGGATAAGGATCTTAGCTGCTTCGGTTAAGGCATCCTTAGGATGAATACTACCATCACTACTAATCTCAAGGATAAGCTTTTCAAAGTCCGTTTTTTGCTCCACACGGTAATTCTCAATACTATACTTCACATTTTTAATGGGCGTATAGATAGAGTCCATGAAGATGGTACCCAGTGCGGCATTACCCTTTTTATTCTCTTCTGCCGGAACGTATCCTCTTCCTTTCTCAATGTTCAGCTCCATTTCAAGCTTCACACTGGGATCCATATTACAGATCACCAAGTCAGGGTTCAGAATTTGAAAACCGGTTACAAACTTGCTGATATCTCCGGCCGTCAGTTTGTCCTGACCTGAGATGTTCAAGTTCACTTTTTCTTCATCATGATCTTCAATCTGTCTTTTGAAGCGAACTTGCTTGAGATTAAGTACGATCTCAGTAACGTCCTCTACCACACCTTTGATGGTAGAAAACTCATGCTCAACACCTTCAATTTTCAAAGAGGTGAAAGCAAAACCTTCCAAAGAGGAAAGTAATACTCTGCGAAGGGCATTACCAATGGTCAATCCATAACCCGGTTCCAAAGGTCTGAACTCGAACTGACCTTCGGTTTCGGAAGCATGATTCATAATGACCTGATCCGGCTTTTGGAAATTTATAATTGCCATAGCAAATTGTATAGTTATTAGTAAAAAAGATTATTTGGAGTACAATTCCACAATAAGTTGCTCCTTGATGTTCTCAGGAATCTGAGCTCTTTGCGGAACACTTAGGAACCTTCCGTCCCTGGTGGAATCATTCCATTCAAGCCACTCGTATTGGTCCTTGCGCGCAGCAAGGGAGTTTTCAATAACTTCCAGCGACTTTGATTTTTCGCGAACGCCAACTATATCACCTGGCTTTACTGAAAAAGAAGGGATGTTTACCAACTCTCCGTTTACAGTTATATGCTTATGGCCTACTAATTGACGGGCTCCCCTGCGGGTAGGAGCTATACCGAGCCTGTATACCACATTGTCCAAACGCGATTCGCACATCTGAAGCAGTACTTCACCGGTAATACCTTTAGCCCTTGACGCTTTGTCAAACATATTAGCAAATTGGCGTTCAAGGATACCATAAGTATACTTGGCCTTTTGCTTTTCACTCAACTGAATAGCGTATTCAGACTTCTTCCCTCTTCTGCGGTTCATGCCGTGTTGTCCGGGAGGATAGTTCTTTTTTTCAAATGAACGGTCAGGACCAAAAATCGGGTCTCCGAATTTCCTGGCAATCTTAGTTTTGGGACCTGTATATCTAGCCATTATATAGCTTTATAAAAAATGATTAAACTCTTCTTCTTTTAGGAGGACGACATCCATTGTGAGGAATGGGTGTTACATCAATGATCTCCGTTACTTCTATACCACTGTTGTGGATAGCACGGATAGCAGATTCACGACCGTTACCGGGACCTTTTACGTAAGCTTTTACTTTTTTAAGACCCAGATCAGAAGCTTTTGAAGAACAATCTTCAGCCGCCATTTGCGCGGCGTAAGGGGTGTTCTTTTTAGAACCTCTGAATCCCATTTTACCAGCAGATGACCATGAGATCACCTGACCCTTGGTATTAGTAAGGGAAATGATAACGTTGTTGAAAGTAGCGTTGATGTGTGCCTCACCAGAGGCTTCAACCAACACTTTTCTCTTTTTGCTCTGTGCTTTTCCAGCAGTCTTCTTAGCCATGAGTCGCTCCTATTATTTGGTTGCCTTTTTCTTGTTGGCAACAGTTTTACGTTTTCCTTTGCGAGTACGCGAATTGTTTTTAGTTCTCTGACCACGCAGAGGCAAACCAGTACGATGACGGATACCACGGTAACATCCAATGTCCATCAGGCGCTTGATGTTCAATTGGACTTCAGAACGCAATTCTCCTTCTACCTTAAACTCCTCAGAAATTACGTTACGGATTGATGTCAACTGATCATCGTCCCAATCCTGAACCCGGGTATCATAATCAATACCGGCTTTCTCCAGAATTTCACGGGCACGGCTTTTTCCAACTCCGTAGATGTAGGTCAGGCCTATTTCGCCTCTTTTGTTTTTTGGTAAATCAATACCGGATATCCTCGCCATAAAAACTCAGTTAATATTTATCCCTGTCTTTGTTTAAACTTAGGGTTCTTTTTGTTAATCACGTATAATCTGCCTTTTCTGCGAACGATCTTGCAGTCGGCACTCCTTTTCTTAATGGAAGCTCTTACTTTCATAGCTTTCTTCGTTAGTATCTGTACGTTATTCTACCTTTTGTTAAATCGTAAGGAGACATCTCCAACTTCACTTTATCTCCTGGCAGGAGTTTGATATAGTGCATCCGCATCTTTCCGGAAATGTGGGCCGTAATCACGTGTCCGTTTTCCAGTTCAACACGAAACATAGCATTTGATAATGCCTCAATGATTGTTCCGTCTTGTTCTATTGCCGATTGCTTAGCCATATTCGTACTTCCTGTCTTTTAAATTTATATAGCGCTAATTGCTCTTCCTTTCAACTTTCCAGACTTCATTAGTCCATCATAATGCCGGTTGAGCAAGTAACTCTCAATTTGTTGTAATGTATCTAAAACCACACCTACCATAATTAAAAGGCTTGTACCTCCGTAGAAGTAAGCAAACTGTGTGTTCACACCCGCTATCATAGCAAAGGCTGGTAAGATGGCCAGTATTGCCAGGAATATAGAGCCAGGCAGCGTTATGCGGGATAAAACAGTATCTAAAAATTCTGCGGTTGCCTTTCCGGGTTTAATACCAGGAATAAAACCACCGTTACGCTTCAGATCTTCTGCCATTTGATTAGTGTTTACCTGGATAGCTGTATAGAAATAGGTAAACAAAATAATCAGTACTGCAAATACAAAGTTGTACCAAAAGCCCTGGATGTCGCTAAAAGCGGTAGCAATTACATTAGCGCTTTCACTTTGTAGCCCGCTATAGGTTAAAATAGTGACCGGGATAAACATAATTGCCTGTGCAAAGATGATTGGCATTACCCCCGAAGCATTTACTTTTAGAGGAATATATTGACGAGCCATACTTCCGGCATACGTTCTGCCACCAGCTGTGCGTTTGGCGTATTGCACCGGAACTTTACGAACCGCCTGAACCAAGGCAACGGAGAGCAGAATCACTATAAATAAAGCTGCGATCTCAACTACAAACAGAACCAATCCTCCTCCCTGACGTTCAAATTTTGAAGCCATCTCCTGTAAGAATGCCTGAGGCAAGCTGGCAATAATACCTACCATAATCAGCAGGGAAATACCATTCCCAATACCCTTATCCGTTATGCGCTCTCCCAGCCACATCGCGAAGATGGTTCCGGCTGTAAGTACAATAATGGAAGTAATCCAGAATAATGAAGGGTTAATAGTAAGAGCCACATTTTGCCCCATGAGGTTAGCAATGTAACCCGGAGCCTGTGCTGCGGTAATGGCAATTGTTAAGAAACGGGTTATTTGATTGATCTTTCTGCGGCCACTCTCGCCTTCCTTCTGCATTTTCTGGATAGTGGGCACAGCCATACCCAATAATTGGATAACAATAGAAGCGGAGATATAAGGCATAATACCCAACGCCAGAATGGATGCATTGGCAAATGCTCCACCGGTAAAGGCATTAAGAAGGCCTATTATTCCGCCATCGGCTTGATTTTGAAGATTTGTCAGGCTTTCAGGATCAATACCGGGCAGCACAATGTTTGAGCCCAGACGATACACTAACAAAAGACCCAGGGTTAGAAGGATCTTCTCCCTGAGTTCTTCAATTTTCCAAATATTTTGTATAGTTTCAATAAATCGCTTCATGCAACAACCTCTTATAGGGTTTTAGCCTCTCCACCAGCAGCTTCGATAGCTTCTTTAGCAGTTTTAGAGTAGGCGTGTACTTCTACGTTCAATTTGGCTTTCAATTCACCGCGTCCTAAAATCTTTACAAGGTCTTTTTTGGCAATCAGGCCGTTCTCCTTCAACAATTCCAGTGTAATGGTATCGGTTACCTTTTTGTTGTCTACCAGACTTTGAAGTGTATCCAAATTGAGTCCGCGGTATTCAACACGGTTGAAATTACGGAAACCAAACTTAGGTACACGTCTTTGTAAAGGCATCTGACCACCTTCAAAACCGATCTTGGACTTGTAACCACTTCGGGATTTAGCCCCTTTATGACCACGGGTGGCTGTACCACCATGACCTGAACCCTGACCTCTGGCAATCCTTTTACGGGATTTGGTAGACCCTTCCGCTGGTTTAAGATTATTTAAGCTCATGCTAAATACTATTATCAGTCTTATTTAACTTCTTCTACTTCAATCAGGTGAGCTACTTTACGTACCATACCTCTGATCTGAGGCGTATCGGTATGCTCTACCACCTGGTTCATTTTGCGTAGACCTAACGCCTGCAATGTTTTTTTCTGATCTGCAGGGCGGTTGATCTTGCTTTTTACTTGCTTTACTTTCAAGGTAGCCATAGCTGGTTTTTTTATCCGTTAAATACCTTTTCTACACTAATGCCACGCATTTTGGCAATGGCACCGGCATCACGCATTTGCAAAAGGGCGTCAAAGGTAGCCTTTACCACGTTATGTGGGTTAGATGATCCTTTAGATTTTGCTAACACATCATGCACACCAAGGCTTTCAAGTACCGCACGCATCGCTCCACCGGCAATTACTCCGGTACCGTTTGATGCAGGACGAAGGAATACACGTGCTCCGCCAAACTTACCGTTCTGCGGATGCGGGATAGTACTCTTTACCAGAGGGATACGAACCAGGTTCTTTTTGGCATCTTCAATACCTTTCTGAATAGCTTCAGAAACTTCTTTAGATTTTCCAAGACCGTGTCCTACCACTCCTTTTTCATCACCTACTACCACAATAGCAGAAAATCCGAAAGTTCTACCCCCTTTGGTAACCTTAGTTACCCGTTGGATACCTACCAGGCGATCGGTTAATTCCAATCCACTTGGCTTTACTCTTTGGATATTTTTATGATTTCTGATCATAAATAATTTCTTAAAATTTTAATCCTCCTTCTCTGGCACCTTCTGCCAATGATCTAACACGGCCGTGGTACAGATAACCATTACGGTCAAAAGCCACTTGCTCAAGGCCGGCATCTTTTGCCTTTTCGGCAATACGTTGCCCTACCTTTTTTGCTACTTCAGAACGGTTCCCTTCTTTCGCCAATTCCTTTTCAAGGGAAGAGGTAGCCATAAGAGTTTTTCCAGCCACATCATCAATGATCTGAGCGTAAATCTCATTATTACTGCGGAATACAGACAGGCGAGGCTTTTCAGCTGTTCCTGTAACCGTCTTCCGGATCCTCTTTTTAATACGTTGTCTTCTTTCTGATTTTGTAAGTGCCATCTCTTATTATTTACCAGCAGTTTTACCAGCTTTTCTTCTAATATATTCTCCCTGAAAGCGAATACCTTTTCCTTTGTAAGGCTCAGGCTTGCGGAAGGAACGGATCTTTGAGGCCACCAGGCCTAAAAGTTGTTTGTCATGACTACTCAGGATCACCAAAGGGTTTTTTCCTTTTTCGGAAACTGTTTCTACCTTGATCTCACCGGGCAGTTCAAAAAGTATGTTGTGAGAATAGCCAAGAGAAAGATCCAGTTTTTGTCCTTGGTTTGTAGCTCTGTAACCTACTCCTACCAATTCCAGTTTCTTTTCAAAACCCTTGCTTACACCTTCTACCATATTGGCCAGAAGCGCACGGAATAAACCGTGGTTCGCAATCGTTTGCTTGGCTTCAGAATCACGTTCTAAAGTAGCCACACCATCTTCAACCTTAAGGGTAATATCCGAAGAGATCTCCTGAGATAATTCACCCAGTTTACCTTTAACAGTAACCGAAGAACCGTTAACTTTTACGTCAACTCCCTCAGGAATACTTATCGGTGCTTTTCCAACTCTTGACATCTTCTAAATGCTTTCTAGTTCAATACTTATTAATATACGAAGCACAATACTTCGCCCCCTACGTTTTCCTTGCGTGCCTGCTTATCCGTCATTACTCCTTTAGAAGTAGAAACGATAGCCACACCCAAACCATTAATCACACGAGGCATTTCTTTACCACTGCTGTACTTTCTCAAACCGGGCTTACTTACCCTCTGAAGAGAACGAATAGCCGATTCATTACTTACGCGATCGTATTTAAGAGCAATTTTAATACTGCCCTGTGGTCCTTTCTCTTCTCTCTTATAATTAAGGATGTATCCCTGATCCATAAGAATCTTAGTCATCTCTTCCTTAATATTGGAAGCGGGTATTTCCACTATTTTATGACCCGCCATAATAGCGTTCCGTAAACGGGTCAGGTAATCTGCGATTGGATCTGTAACCATCATAATCTTACCAACTTGCTTTTTTAACACCTGGAATAAGACCATTATTGGCCATTTCCCTGAACATTACCCTTGAAACACCAAACTGGCGCATATAACCTTTTGGACGACCCGTAAGCTTACAGCGATTATGTAATCTTACCGGAGATGCGTTTTTTGGTAATTTTTGAAGAGCTTCGTAATCACCTGCAGCTTTTAAGGCCGCACGCTTCTCTGCATATTTATCAACTAATTTTTGCCGTTTAATTTCACGGGCTTTCATTGATTCCTTAGCCATAATTATTTCTTAAAGGGTAATCCAAATTTTTCTAAAAGGGCTTTCGCTTCCTTATCAGTTTCAGCCGAAGTCACAAAAGTGATGTCCATACCCGAAATGCGATTCACCTTATCAATATCTATCTCAGGGAAGATGATTTGCTCGGTAATACCCAGCGTATAATTTCCTCTTCCATCAAATCCATTTTTCTTAATACCTCCAAAGTCGCGGATACTCGGTAAGGCTGCCCATATAAGTCTTTCCAGGAATTCATACATACGATTTCCACGCAAAGTTACTTTTACTCCAATAGGCATTCCCTTTCTTAACTTAAAGTTAGAGATATCCTTTTTGGAGTACGTAGCGATAGCTTTTTGACCAGTTATGCGAGACATCTCGTCCACAGCATATTCTATCAGTTTTTTATCTGCTGTTGCCGCTCCAACACCCTGAGAAAGAACTATTTTCTTCAGGCGGGGCACCTCCATAATATTTGCGTATCCGAGTTCTTCCGTTAAGGCAGGAACAACCTCTTTGCGATACTTGTCTCTGAATGTGGGTGTACTACTCATTACTTAATGGTCTCTTGCGTTTTCTTGGAATATCTCACCATCTTACCATTCTCATCTTCCTTCCGGCCAATACGGCTTGCAGTTCCGTCAGAATCTACAAACATCAGATTGGAAAGATGTATAGGTGCTTCTTTTTCAGTGATTCCTCCCTGCGGGCTGGTTGCACTTGGTTTCACGTGTTTTTTTACCACATTAATCCCTTCAACCAAAGCCTTGTTCCTGGAGGGTAGCATTTCGATTACGGTTCCGGTCTGACCTTTATATTCTCCAGCCAGTACTTTTACCTTATCTCCTTTCTTTATATGAAACTTTGCCATCTTACTTAATCTTTTAAAGTACCTCAGGTGCCAGTGAAACAATCTTCATAAACTGTCTGTCACGAAGCTCTCTTGAGACAGGTCCAAAAACACGGGTTCCGCGCATTTCGCCCTGAGCATTCAACAACACACAGGCATTATCATCAAAACGGATATACGAACCGTCTTGCCTGCGTACCTCTTTTTTGGTACGAACCACAACTGCCGTTGATACCTGGCCTTTTTTTACGTTACCTGCCGGAGTCGCTTCTTTAACAGAAACCACTATTTTATCGCCTACGGATGCGTAGCGTCTTTTAGTACCTCCCAGTACGCGGATACAAAGCACTTCCTTGGCGCCTGTATTATCTGCTACTCTAAGTCTTGACTCTTGCTGTAACATTATTTAGCTCTTTCAATAATTTCAACTAATCTCCATCTCTTGCTCTTGCTCAATGGACGTGTTTCCATGATCTTCACGGTGTCACCAATATTACATTGGTCTTCTTCATCGTGAGCGTGGAACTTCTTGGTAGTTTTGATAAACTTACCGTACATCGGGTGCTTCTGACGTCTCTCTACTGAAACAGTAATAGACTTCTGCATCTTATTACTGGTAACAATACCGATGCGTTCCTTTCTTAAATTTCTTTTATCTTCCATCAGAAAGGTTATTGCTTATCTCCGTTTAAATCTCTATTGCGTAACTCTGTAGCCATGCGGGCAATATCCTTGCGCGCAGCTTTCAGCGTGTTGGGGTTTTCCAAAGGAGAAATGGTATGTGCCATTTTAGCCTTGGAGTAAGACGCCTTTTCGTCTTCGAGCTTATCCCGTAACTCCTGGGTTGTCATTTCTTTTACTACCGATGCTTTCATCTTTCAAGTACTTTATTAAGCTCCTGCGTAATCTCTGCGAATAATAAACTTGGTCTTCACGGGAAGTTTCTGAGCTGCCAGGCGCAAGGCCTCTTTGGCTATTTCCGTATTCACACCATCCAATTCAAAGATGATACGACCCGGCTTTACAACCGCTACCCAATGATCCAAAGCTCCTTTCCCTTTACCCATACGTACTTCAGCGGGTTTCTTGGTGATCGGTTTATCCGGAAAAATACGGATCCATAACTGACCTTCCCTCTTCATGTAGCGGGTGGCTGCAATACGAGCTGCCTCAATTTGACGGGAAGTAATAAATACTTCATCCAGCGCTTTTATGGCAAAACTACCGAAGGCAATGTTAGCTCCTCTATGAGCGTTACCTTTCATGCGGCCTTTAAACTGCTTTCTGTGCTTTGTTTTCTTAGGTTGTAACATCTTATTGCACTAATTTTAATAAGGTCCTACTTACTGCTTCTTCTCTTTCTACCTCCGCGACTTCCGCCACCTCCCTGAGGACCAGGTTTTCCACCTTTCTTAACGGTTCCTAAAAGGTTGCTCAGGTCTCTTTTACCATACACTTCACCTTTCATGATCCATACTTTAAAGCCTATACGACCGTAGGTTGTATGTGCTTCCGTTAAAGCATAGTCAATATCCGCACGGAAAGTGTGTAGTGGAGTACGACCATCCTTGTACATTTCAGAACGTGCCATTTCAGCACCATTCAAACGACCCGAAGCCTGTATCTTGATACCTTCAGCTCCCATACGCATGGTTGCTGCGATAGCCATTTTAATAGCTCTTCTGTAAGAGATACGGCCTTCTACCTGGCGGGCAATACTATCAGCCACCAATTTGGCATCCAGCTCAGGACGCTTAATTTCAAATATGTTGATCTGAACTTCCTTACGGGTAAGTTTTTTCAGTTCTTCTTTCAATTTATCAACCTCCTGTCCCCCTTTTCCGATAATGATACCAGGACGACTGGTAGTAATGGTAATGGTAATCAGTTTAAGGGTACGTTCAATAATGATACGGCTTACGCTGGCCTTTGCCAGACGGGCGTAGAGATACTTACGGATCTTGTCGTCTTCGGCAAGTTTATCACCATAGTCTCTTCCTCCGTACCAATTACTGTCCCATCCACGGATGAATCCTAATCGGTTACCTATCGGGTTAGTCTTCTGTCCCATTCGGTTATGAATTACTTTCGTTAACTTCTTCTACAACTTCCTGATTACGGGCATCCACGATCACGGTAACGTGATTACTTCTTTTACGGATGCGGTGTGCTCTACCTTGTGGTGCAGGCTGAATACGCTTCAACATACGACCTCCATCTACATACACCTCTTTCACAAAAAGACCGGCTTCTTCGGCACGGGCACCTTCATTTTTTTGCTCCCAGTTATTGAGAGCTGAAAGCACCAGCTTTTCCAAACGTATGCTGGCCTCTTTACTACTATGTTTCAGCAGAAACAAGGCTTTCTCCACGTCTACCCCCCTGATCATATCCGCCACCAAGCGCATCTTGCGTGGTGAGGTTGGACAGTTGTTCAACTTGGCAATGGCCAGGCTCTTCCTGGCTTCCTTGATTGCCTCTGCTCTTAATCTTTTTCTAGCACCCATAATAAACTATAATTAGCGCTTACCTTTATCTTTCCTATTTCCTCCATGGCCACGGTAGGTGCGGGTAGGTGAAAATTCACCAAGCTTATGTCCTACCATATTTTCGGTAACAAATACCGGCACAAAAGTACGTCCGTTATGAACCGCAATCGTTTGTCCAACAAACTCAGGAGAGATCATGGAAGAACGAGAGTAGGTCTTAACTACTGACTTCTTACCGCTCTCTACATTCTGGAGCACTTTACTCTCCAGCTTGTAATGGATATATGGACCTTTTTTAAGTGACCTTGCCATCTATATTATTTTTTCCTTCTTTCTACAATATACTTGTTCGATTCCTTCTTAGGTGTACGTGTTTTGTACCCTTTTGCCGGAATACCATTTCTGGAACGTGGGTGACCTCCGGAGGCTCTACCTTCACCACCACCCATAGGGTGATCTACCGGGTTCATCGCTACACCACGTACACGTGGTCTTCTTCCTAACCAACGCTTACGACCAGCTTTACCTGAAATTTCCTGGGCATTATCGGAATTACTTACTGCACCGATAACTGCTTTACAGGTAATCAGAATCATCCTGGACTCTCCACTTGGTAATTTAATGATCGCATATTTACCATCACGGGCTGAAAGCTGCGCAAAAGATCCTGCACTACGAGCCATCACGGCACCTTGTCCGGGACGCATTTCGATACAACTTATAACTGTACCCATAGGAATATCCGAAAGGAACATTGCGTTTCCTATCTCCGGAGAAGCATCACTTCCACTAACCACCTGTTGATCAACCTGAAGACCATTAGGAGCAATCATATAACGCTTTTCACCATCAGCATACACTAAAAGTGCAATACGGGCGCTACGGTTTGGATCATACTCAATTGACTTCACAGTAGCAGGAATACCATCCTTATCTCTCTTAAAATCTATGACGCGGTACTTCTGCTTATGTCCACCACCAATGTAGCGCATGGTCATCTTTCCGGTGTTATTTCTACCTCCGGATTTGCTTTTTCCTTTTAGAAGTGATTTTTCTGACTTAGCCCCCTTGGTAATGTTGGCAAAATCATTAACCACTTTAAAACGCTGACCCGGGGTTACCGGTTTTAATTTTCTTACTCCCATCGTATCAAATATTACTATACAGATCTATGGTCTCTCCACTGCGCACTTCAACAATGGCTTTCTTGTAAGAACCGGAATTTCCGCTCACAACACCATTTTTGGTAAAACGCGACTTACTTTTACCGGGCACAACCATAGTGCGTATGTTGTCTATATGTACACCGTACAGCTCTTCAATGGCGTTTTTGATCTCAATCTTATTCGCCTTTTTATCTACTACAAAAGCAAAGCGATTGTTATCTTCACTGTCTGCTGTAGCTTTTTCTGTAATTACCGGTCTTATCAAGATGCCCATGGCTTATTTTCTTAATAGTGTTTCCAATTTCTCTAACGAATCTTCAGTCAAAATCACACTTTGAGCATTCATGAGTTCGTAAGTGCTTAATTCTGAAGCCATTATAACGTCAGAACCCTTAAAATTTCGGGACGACAAATATACAGTTTTATTTGACTCTCCAAGCACTATCAGGGATTTTTTCCCGTCCAGTCCCAAAGCCTTCATCAAATCAATAAAATCTTTGGTCTTTGGTGCGTCAAAAGATATATTCTCCACTACCTGTAAATTCTTCTCTCCTGCCTTTATGCTGAGAGCAGATTTACGCGCGGTAGCTTTGGTCTTTTTGTTTAATTTAAAGCCGTAGTTACGCGGACGAGGGCCAAATACGGTACCCCCACCTCTTTGCACTGGCGACTTAAGTGAGCCTACACGTGCATTACCCGTTCCTTTTTGACGAAAGAACTTCTTAGTGGTACGGGAAACCTCAGCTCTTTCCTTCGCCTTGTGCGTACCCTGGCGTTGATTGGCCAGGTATTGTTTTACATCAAGGTAAATTGCGTGATGATTAGGCTCAACACCGTAAAGATCATCAGCCAGCTTTATTTTGCGGCCGGTTTCTTTTCCTTCCTTGTTTAATACCGGTAATTCCATCACTTGCTAATTATTACGTATGAATTTTTAGCTCCGGGAACGGATCCCTTTACTACCAATAAATTATTTTCTTTATCCACCTTAAGAACTCTAAGGTTTTCGATCATGGTTTTAACACCACCCATACGACCGGCCATCTTCATACCTTTAAAAACACGAGATGGATCCGAACCCGCACCAATAGAACCAGGGGCTCTAAGACGGTTATGCTGACCGTGAGTAGCCTGTCCAACACCAGCAAAGCCGTGACGTTTTACAACACCCTGAAAACCTTTACCTTTAGAGGTTCCGGAAATATCAACAAACTCTCCTTCACTAAAAATATCTACAGAAACTTCGTCACCAAGCTTTACTTCATTTTCAAAACCATCTACTTCGATGATGCGGCTTTTCACAGGAACTCCCGCTTTTTTGAAATGTCCTATCTGTTGTTGAGCAACATTTTTTTCGCTGCGATCACCGTAAGCAATCTGAACAGCACTATAACCATCGGTTTCTGTGGTTTTTACTTGAGAAACCACACAAGGGCCAGCTTCGATAACGGTACAGGGTAAATTTTTACCGTTTTCGTCAAAGAGGCTTGTCATTCCGATCTTTTTACCGATCAATCCAGGCATTCGACCTTAATTTTAAGTTTATTATTACTTTTTACTATCACACTTTAATCTCAACCTCCACTCCACTAGGCAGCTCTAATTTCATAAGAGCATCAATAGTTTTGGAGGAAGAAGAGTAAATATCCATCAGCCTCTTGTAAGAAGACAATTCGAATTGTTCTCTTGACTTCTTGTTTACGTGAGGTGAACGAAGCACGGTATAGATGCGTTTATTCGTAGGCAACGGAATCGGCCCGTTAACGATGGCACCGGTACTCTTCACCGTCTTCACGATCTTCTCAGCAGACTTATCTACCAAGTTATAATCGTATGATTTAAGCTTAATCCTGATTTTCTGGCTCATCTTATCTAATTATCTTAAGCTGGTTGTCCTTTTACTTTAGCGATTACTTCCTGGGCAACGTTTTTAGGAGCTTCTTCAAAGTGAGAGAATTCCATAGTTGAAGTTGCACGACCAGAAGAGATAGTACGCAGGGCGGTTACATAACCGAACATCTCCGACAAAGGCACTTTGGCCTTAATCACTTTTGATCCGGATCTATCACCCATTCCTTCTACCATTCCCCTTCTACGGTTCAGATCACCTACAATATCACCCATGTTTTCTTCAGGAGTTAACACCTCCAGCTTCATAATGGGTTCTAATAAAACAGGCTGAGCCTTAGGCAATGCATCGCGGTATGCCATCTTAGCGGCCAACTCAAACGACAATTGGTCGGAGTCAACTGCGTGGAATGAACCATCGCTCAGGGTTACGGTCAAATTATCTACGGGGAAACCAGCCAATACACCATTGACCATAGCATCCTTAAATCCTTTCTCTACAGAGGGGATAAATTCCTTGGGAACGTTTCCACCCTTTATTTCATTCTTGAAAACCAGTCCGGGATTTTCAGGATCGCCAGGACCGATAGTCACACTGATATCGGCAAACTTTCCACGACCACCGGTTTGCTTTTTGTACACCTCACGGTGTTGAACAGTACCGTTGATAGCTTCTTTGTAAGAAACCTGAGGAGCCCCCTGATTTACTTCAACCTTAAATTCGCGTTTCAAGCGATCCATGATAATATCAAGGTGAAGCTCACCCATACCACTGATCACTGTTTGTCCGGAATCTTCATCCGTTTTAACCTGGAAAGTAGGATCTTCTTCAACGAGTTTTCCTAAAGCCACTCCAAGTTTATCTACATCAGCCTGTGTTTTGGGCTCTATAGCCAAACCAATTACAGGCTCGGGAAATACCATGGATTCAAGCACAATAGGACGACTCTCATCACAAAGGGTATCACCAGTCTTAATATCTTTAAAACCTACCAATGCACCAATATCCCCTGCTCCAAGAGCATCAATCTGGTTTTGCTTGTTAGCATGCATTTGGAAGATACGTGAAATACGTTCTTTCTTATCCGTACGGGTATTTAACACATAAGAACCGGCAGCAAGTGAACCGGAATAGGCGCGTGTAAAACACAGACGACCTACATAAGGATCCGTTGCAATTTTAAAGGCCAAACCAGCAAATGGTTCGTCATAATTAGGCTTGCGCTTTTCTTCTTCTTCAGTATCTGGGTTGGTACCAACTATGGCCTCAACATCCATTGGAGAAGGAAGAATTTCCATTACCATATCCAGCATAGCCTGAACACCTTTGTTTTTAAAGGCAGAACCACACATCATAGGAACAACAGTTCCTGCGATAGTAGCTTCACGAAGAGCATCCAGGATTTCTCTTTCAGTAAGAGATTCCGGATCCTCAAAATATTTTTCCATCAGGGTATCGTTGAACTCCGCTACTGCTTCAAGAAGTTTTTCACGGTATTCAGTAGCTTCCTCCATGATATCTTCCGGAATATCTACTGTTTCAAAGGTCATCCCCTGATCATCCTCGTTCCAAACAATACCACGGAAGTTGATCAAGTCAACCACTCCCTTGAATTCAGACTCGGCTCCAATAGGAATTTGCAGAGGCAAAGCCTGGCTTCCCAACATTTCTTTTACCTGACGGCACACATTAAGGAAGTCGGCACCCTGGCGATCCATCTTATTTACAAAACCGATACGGGGTACATTATAATTATTGGCCAAACGCCAGTTAGTCTCAGACTGTGGTTCTACACCATCCACCGCACTAAAAAGGAATACCAAACCATCCAACACCCGTAAGGAGCGGTTTACCTCAACGGTAAAATCCACGTGCCCGGGGGTGTCAATAATATTTACATGATAGTTATCTCCACGGTAAGGCCAGCTAAGGGTGGTAGCAGCTGAAGTAATGGTGATACCTCTTTCCTGCTCCTGCTCCATCCAGTCCATGGTAGCAGCGCCATCGTGCACCTCACCAATTTTATGGCTTACACCACCGTAATAAAGAATACGTTCGGTTGTAGTGGTTTTACCTGCATCAATGTGAGCGGCAATCCCTATATTCCTTGTATATTTTAGATCTCTTTTAGCCATCGCTGCTTAAGTTCTATCTTTTAGTTTTAGAATTTAAAGAATGAGAATGCTTTATTAGCTTCTGCCATCTTGTGCGTATCCTGTCTTTTCTTTACAGCAGCACCTTCTTCCTTACTTGCAGCAAGAATTTCAGCAGCCAAACGAGCAGCCATAGACTTTTCATTACGCTTACGAGCAAATGAGATAAGCCACTTCATAGCTACAGAAACTTTACGATCGGGACGGATAGGCACCGGGATCTGAAACGTAGCACCACCAACCCTGCGGCTTCTTACTTCAACGTGTGGCATTACATTATTCAATGCTTCTTTCCACAACTCCAAACCGTTTCCTTCACCGGTTTTTTGAGAAACTATATCAATAGCCTCATAAAACACTTCATAGGCCACGCTCTTTTTACCGCTGTACATCAGGTTGTTTACAAACCGTGTAACCAAGGTATCATTGAATCTTGGATCTGGTAAAAGCGGTCTCTTTTTAGCTCTGGTTTTTCTCATCGCGCTTAAAAACTATTACTTTTTATCTTTTGGTTTCTTGGCTCCGTATTTAGACCTACGCTGCATACGTCCGTTCACACCTTGCGTATCTAAGGCACCCCTTACGATGTGATAACGCACACCGGGAAGATCTTTCACCCTACCTCCACGCACCAGTACAATACTGTGCTCTTGCAGGTTATGTCCTTCTCCCGGGATATAGGCATTCACCTCATTTCCATTTACCAATCGCACACGCGCTACTTTACGCATCGCAGAGTTTGGTTTCTTAGGAGTAGTGGTATACACACGGGTACACACACCTCTCTTTTGTGGTGAAGATTGCAGAGCCGCAGATTTACTCTTCTTTGCGGTTTGCTGCCTGCCTTTTCTTACTAATTGTTGTATCGTTGGCATATACCTTTTATATATAAGCTGTTAAAAATCAACAGGTACCCTATTTTTAGGGGACTGCAAATGTATAACTTTTAGTTATTCTGGCAATACCTTGTAGAAAAATGTTTGTGAGATTATCAGGGAACTCATCTCACTCTCAGTTCTATACTAGGCTCTTCTTTACCAAACACTCTTTATCTCCTGGATGAGTCTCTTTTTACAGAGCCTATATAATAAGGTATAATGATAATTGTACGCAAAGATGATCAATTGAAGCCCTACCTGGATAATATGGTAAAAAAAGAGCCGCTTGAGCGACTCTTTTAAATTGGATCTATCTGAAGAACGTAATAAGAATGACAATCAGCATTACCAAAAATATAAACCAAAGTACCCGTACCATACGCTGACAACAATCCTCCTTACCCTCACCGGGAACAAGAGTACCGGGAATTCCATCACGCTTACCCGGAATAAGAGGCTCCGAACCTTGAATATATTTAGATCTAACGGCCTCTCTCTTTACCGGTTCGCCATCCCTGCTTCTGCCCTCCGCACGAAAAGTAAATTGATAAAACCCAGTCTCATGGGTTTGTGTAAATACCCAACCGTAGTTCCCATCATCCGCAGCATCATCTGCATGTTGCCCATCATCCGGCATATTATAATGGTATAAGCGCCCGGACGGACTTTTCACTTCTACATTACAGGTACAATTAAGCACCGGTTGACCAAACTCAGATATAAGACTGTTCAAACGTACGAACTCTCCGATACGCTTGGTACCCGGTTCAACAAAGGGCGTCATCCGGAAAGAAGAACCAGCCCCTATAGCTATACCATAAGTAATAGGTTGTTCAAAACCTGAACACTTGTTTGGTTTAAAACCAAAGCCAAACTCTTCCTGGCCTTCGCCTTTAGACTCACAAGCTATTCCTTCGTGTTCCAACACCACTTTCCAACGACCTGCATACCGATCAGCCTCCCCAGAGGGAAAATTCAATTCAATGAACCGGGCCGAAGGCACAATACCCGAACGGATATGAAAGCCCTGCGGCACTGCGTTTACGTCAATAATTTCTCCAGCCGGAGACTCCAGGTAAAAAGGTATGCGCTTGCGGTCTTTATCATACACAACCACCATGAGGCTAATATCTCCTCTTAAAATGTCAAAATCAATGATATGTATATCATATGGTTGTATAGTATACACCGGGTCTGAGATTACCGTCTTATCCACCGCATCCATAAAAATTTGGGTATAGTATTTTTCAAGGCTAAAGAGATCTTCTCCGCTAAAATCACGAACGGATAAGTAATAGCCATCTGTTTGCTCAGAAACAGCTTGCAGGCGAGCATCATCTATACTATCTCCGATACCTACGGCATACAAATTCTTATTTACCGGGATAGGCATCGGGTCAGTACCCTCCTCTTCACCTAATAAAGAATATATATTACCATCAGGATCTGCATAGGGCGTATTATCTTCTCCATCAGTCAACACTACTAAAATCCTCTTCAGGTCTTCCACCTGGTTCTCACGTGGATTACCCTCCATATTGGCCTCTGCCATTCTAATACCTCCTGCAATACATGTATCACCACCGGTATTTCTAAGCAAAGGGCTAAGACTACGCGCAATATTCCGCTTGTTGTTATCATTCAGGGTTTCTATACTGGTATCCACACCAGGTTGATCGTTAAAGGTTACTACTCCTACCCTGTCCTCTACTTCAGGACGCATCAGCATAATAAAGAGTTGAGCGGCCTGGGTAGCTACCTGGCTTTTTATGGCCCCTCCGGAAGCACGCCCCATACTCCCGGAACGATCTATAACCAATTCCGCATCCAGTGCTATTGGTGGAGTTACTACAGCTCTAATTGGCACCCTTAATTCCGGAAGTCCTTCTACATTGTGGTTAATGACCAGTTCAGCCTCAAAAGGGGTGCCTTCAGCTCGGGCTTGTGAATTAGCATAAAAAACAATCGCCAGCTCTTTCATAATTCCCCGGTTTATATTTCCACACGGGCTGGCCGGATCAATGGATGCATTTAAGCGGCTTAAAGGGTTGGTGATACTACCATCTGCTTCCTGGATACCGAACAATTCAGCATCTGTCCCTTCAATTTGTAATTCTGCATTTAGCACACCACTACCGGGGTTTTCCAATTTTATCCGTTTTAACCCTCTGAATCCTTGTTCTACCGCTCCTATATCCAGGGAGGGCCCGGAAGGACGGATCAGGTTAATATCCGGGCGTACAACACAACCAGATCCGGATAAATTAACCGTATGAGGACTATCCGCGTCATCAGAAATAAACGTAAGCGATGTTCTTTGTGCCCCTTCTCCCTGGGGCTGAAAAGTAATCTGGATCTCTTCCGATTCACCCGGAGCAAGTGAATTATGCCGGGCAGCCCAGGAAAAGCCCTGATCCATGGAACCCGGTACATCTATATCTATACTGATTTCACCATGGTTGCGGATGGTCAGGTTTCTTTGATTAGCTGAACCTACCGGAACCTGTCCGAAACTCAGCGTATTGCTATAGCTAACCGACACCCTGGCCAAACGAGCTTCACCTGCTGCCTCCAGCACAGCATCTCCGAGCTGTGGAGCAGGTAGTATGGGCAATGATTCGCGGAACCTACCCCGGTCGTTTGACGAGAACCGAACGGTTACGTTCAGGCTATCGCCTGGTTGAAGATCTCTATTAATCAGCCCTTGAGGTTCCACCACTTCAAAATGCGCACTATTTTGAATGCTGTCAATATGTAAACAATCTGAGCCTGTATTAGCAATGGTAAAATCAGCTGTGCTGGACATTCGGTTTGCCGGGACTCCCTGCCCTACCAGGATGTCCGGGAAGTTTCTCAACACCGGCTCCACTTCACATTCTCCGCTTAAAGCACAGCTACTAAGAATATTATTACCAATTTTTATACGGACCTCTCCATCCACAATTTCGGCTGTTACTTCCTGATCCGGATTCCGGGGCTGGGTACCACACACCTGCTCACCTGTATCACTGCGCCATACAGCAATGTTGTTGGTATTATGGCCATTGTTATGAAAAGTAAAGAACAGATCACCAACCACTTGAGAATGGTGCACCACAGGCAGATTTCCAGCCGGTGGTGGATTAGACACTCCAATAGGAGTTTCCACAATATTTCCCCCACTTACATTTACGTGAAAAACACGATTTGTTCCTCCCGCATCTATCCGCAATATCAAAACATACCGTTGCGGGTTACCATACCCCATAAAGTACACTTTACCACCAGCCGGCTTTGGGAAAAATTTTTCATTCCCGTTGTGATTAACCAGAATACCTTCATTTCGAAAGGCATCACCTAACTCTACAGTAACTGTAGTTTGATCAGCAAGTGGATATTCACCATTGGCCTGCACCCAGTTAAGACCATTTCCGGTATCTATAAAGGGACCATTTTCATTGTTTAAACATCTCATCATTCTATTTTTAAGTTTTAGAACTTCATGAGGTTTTTTAAAAAAGGTAACCCTGCTTTTGATGGAAATCAATCTCCTTATCTATATAGTTGTTTAAAAAGTGACAATACCCACTGATCATCATTTCTTATGAAGAAGGATTGCTACACGCTTGAAAATCTTCACAGAATACCTGTTCTTTGCTTATCCAAAGAAAGAATGGTGTGACTGATTATCTTAAAACACTCAATACCCCTCAGCGAGAAGCCGTGGAAGCTGTAAAAGGCCCGGTTATGGTTATTGCCGGAGCCGGCTCTGGTAAAACCCGGGTACTTACTTACCGCATAGCCCACCTTATAAACCATCATGGTGTGGATCCATTCCAGATTCTGGCGCTGACCTTTACCAATAAGGCGGCTCGTGAAATGAAAGAAAGGATTGGTGCTATTGTAGGTGCTTCTGAAGCCAAGAACCTTTGGATGGGTACTTTTCACAGTGTTTTCGCCCGCATCTTACGCGTAGAGAGTGACCGCCTGGGTTACCCCTCTAATTTTACCATATACGATTCAGAGGATCAGGCCAAAGTGATCAATAACATTATTAAGGAACAAAGCCTGGATAGGGAGATATACAAGCCCAAGAGTGTAGCTCGCAGAATCTCCGCTTTTAAAAATGCCCTTATCACCCCGGAAGAATACCGCAGATCACCCGAATTACGGGAGCAGGATGCCGCAGCCCGAATGCCTTTAATGGGTGATATTTTTGAAGCCTATAACGAACGCTGTTTCCGGTCAGGGGCAATGGATTTTGATGACTTACTACTTAATACTTATGTATTGTTGCGTAAGTTCCCGGAAGTATTGCATAAATACCAGGAGCGGTTCCGCTATATAATGGTAGATGAGTATCAGGATACCAATCATGCCCAATACCTGATCATAAAGGCCCTTGCCAATCGCTATGGTAATATTTGTGTTGTAGGTGATGATGCCCAAAGTATCTATGCCTTCCGTGGCGCCAATATCAAAAATATCCTGAATTTTCAACGGGATTATGATGATGTGCAGATGTATAAGCTGGAACAGAACTACCGCTCTTCCAAAACTATTGTTGGTGCTGCCAATAGCCTGATCAGCAAAAACAAAGATCAGCTTCATAAAGAAGTTTGGACAGATAACGACCAGGGGGAGAGTATCGTGATCCACAAAACGGTAAGCGACAATGACGAAGGAAATTATGTAGCCCGGCTCATTTTTGAAAAGCAAATGAATGCGCATTTGCCTTATGAGTCATTCGCCATTTTATACCGTACCAATGCCCAATCCAGGGCTATGGAAGATGCGCTACGCAGAAAAAACATACCCTATCGTATTTACGGAGGGCTTTCCTTTTACCAGCGCAAAGAAGTGAAAGACGTATTGGCTTATTTCAGGCTGACTATAAATCCCAAAGACGAGGAGGCCTTCCGCAGGGTTATCAATTACCCCAAAAGAGGTATAGGCGATACTACCTTGGATAAGCTTACCGTAGCCGCTAATCGGGAAGGTGTGAGCATATGGGAAGCCTGTCAAAATCCCTTGTTACTGGAACATGCTGGTATTAACCGGCCCACACAAACCAAGCTTCAGGATTTTGTAACCAAAGTGGAAAGTTACCGCGTGATGGTTAATAAAGAAGATGCTTTTGAAGTAGCCGGGCATATTGCCAAAACCTCGGGGCTCATTCGCGAGTTCAGTGCAGATAAAACACCGGAAGGTGTAAGCCGCTATGAAAACATTGAAGAACTTCTGAACTCCGTAAAAGAATTTACCGACAACCAAAAAGAAATTGAGGATGGCAACCCTTCACTGGGTGGCTTTATGGAAGATGTAGCCCTGATTACTGATTCTGACAAGGGGTCTCCCGATGACAAGAACAAGGTTCCCTTAATGACAGTGCATTTGGCTAAAGGGCTGGAGTTTCCGGTGGTTTTTATTGTAGGCATGGAAGAAAACCTCTTTCCGTCTATGATGAGCATGGGAAGTCGGGCGGACCTGGAAGAAGAACGGAGGTTGTTTTACGTAGCCCTTACCCGTGCCGAAAAAGAAGCTTATCTCACCTATGCGCAAATGCGCTACCGCTGGGGTAAATTAATTGATTGTGAACCCAGTCGTTTTCTGGAAGAAATAGATGACCGGTTTCTAAACATAATGACGCCAGACTTCAGTCCGTTCAGTAGTCCCGAAACGCAAAATCAAACCCGTAAGAAACCGCAACCGTTGCGAAGAAGACCACAAGTTTCTCAACGCCCCTCGGCCCCACCCCCAAAAAACCTGAAAAAGGTAAACTCAGCCCAAAATGATGACGGAAATTACGAAGCGCTTACAGATGTGACCATTGGAGAAAGGATAAAGCATCAGCGCTTTGGTATGGGCACAATACGCGATCTGGAAGGAAGCGGACCCAACAAAAAAGCCCTTATTGAGTTTGATAATGTTGGAGAAAAGAAATTATTACTCAAATTTGCGAAACTTGAACGCTTAAAAGCGTAATTTAAAATCGGAGCCTGACATATCCCAATATGCGAGCTCTATAAATAAAGGTGTAACCGGCCCGTCTTAACATTCTCAAAGCCATTGCACCGTAGCATTACAATATGGAATACAATACCAGTCGCCCCAGGATGATCATACCGGAATACGGACGTAACGTTCAGAAAATGGTAGACCACCTGAGCACAATTGAAGATCGGAACGAACGCAACGAGCAAACACAAAACCTGATTGATATAATCGGCAATCTGAATCCTCAGATCCGTGATGTACCTGATTTTAAGCACAAACTTTGGGATCATCTTTTTATAATGTCTGATTTTAAACTGGACGTAGACTCTCCTTACCCGGTGCCAGCACCGGAATCTTTATATGAAAAACCAGAGTCAGTTGCCTATCCTGCCCGCAGTAACTCTTACCGGCATTATGGCAATATTTCAAAAGACATGGTAAAGCATTGTGTAACCTTAGAAGAAGGAGAATACAAAGAGCGCTTGGTAAATGCCATTGCTAATCACATGAAAAAAACTTATCTGCTCTGGAACAAAGATACGGTGGATGATGAGGTGATCCTGAAGCAAATGCGTGATCTTTCAGACGGTAAACTTGATCTCTCCAACGTAAACCTCAGTGACAAGCAAGACCTGGTTAAAAATATTGGAGGCAACAACTTTAACAACAATAAGCGGAGCTCTAATTATAAAGGTAACCGCAAGCGTAAAAAATTCAAGTCTAATAAATAAAAAGACGATCCATTGGGTACTTTCCAGATTAAGGGCGGAAAAAAATTAAAGGGTAATATTATACCTCAGGGCGCCAAAAACGAAGCATTGCAAATTATATGTGCCACGCTCCTTACCCCCGAAAAAGTAACAATCAGCAATATTCCCGATATACGGGACGTCAATAAACTTATTGATATACTTTCTGACCTGGGTGTAACTGTACACCGCAACGGGCCCGGTAATTATACCTTTCAGGCTAATGATCTGAACCTGGATTATCTCGAGTCTGATCTGTTTAAAGACAAGGGAGCTTCCCTGCGGGGCTCTATAATGATAGTGGGTCCCCTGCTATCTCGGTTTGGCAAAGGATATATCCCCAAACCCGGTGGAGATAAAATTGGTCGCAGAAGGCTGGACACCCATTTTACCGGTTTTCAAATGCTGGGCGCCAGTTTTCGCTATGAGCCGGGTGAATCTTTTTATGGGGTAGAAGCTGACCAACTAAAAGGAACCTATATGCTTCTGGATGAAGCTTCAGTAACTGGTACCGCCAACATTGTTATGGCTGCCGCTCTTGCCGAAGGCACCACCACTATTTACAATGCAGCCTGTGAGCCTTACCTTCAACAGCTTTGCGAAATGATAAACCGCATGGGGGGTAAGATCAGCGGTATTGGTTCAAACCTTTTATCAATTGAAGGTGTAAAAGAACTTGATGGTTGTGAGCACCGTATACTTCCTGATATGATCGAAATCGGTAGCTGGATTGGTATGGCCGCCATGACAGGTTCAGAGATTACCATTAAAGATGTACAGTACGATAAATTAGGCGTCATCCCCACTGTATTCCGGAAAATGGGAATTCAGCTGGAGCGAAAGGGCGATGATATCTTTATCCCTGCCCAGGATCATTATGAAATTGAAAATTATATCGATGGGTCCATCCTAACCATTGCAGATGCCCCCTGGCCTGGTTTTACACCAGACTTGCTCAGTATTGCACTGGTAGTGGCCACACAGGCTCGCGGAAGTGTTCTTGTACACCAAAAGATGTTTGAAAGCCGTTTGTTCTTTGTGGATAAACTTATTGATATGGGTGCACAGATCATTTTATGCGATCCGCACCGTGCCACCGTTATTGGTCTGGATAAACAAACTGCTCTAAGAGCCACCACTATGACCAGTCCTGATATACGAGCCGGGATATCCCTGCTTATTGCTGCACTAAGCGCTGAAGGCACCAGCATTATCCATAATATTGAGCAAATAGACCGGGGTTATGAAAATATTGACACCCGTCTGCAGGCTATTGGCGCAGAAATTGTTAGATTAGACTAATTTTTAAAACCCTATAGATCTGAAAAAAATGTTTAAGAAACCCTTATTTATCATATTATGTGCGGGTTTAGCTTTTGCCGGATTAAGCTTTGTAGAAGGCTATCATGAAAATCTCTCTCTGGAAGAACAGGGAAAAGTATTGAATATTGGCGATAAAGCTCCCGAACTTACATTTAGCGACCCCGAAGGAAACACCCGTTCGCTTAGCGACCTTAAAGGAAAGGTAGTGCTAATCGACTTTTGGGCTAGCTGGTGCCGCCCTTGCCGTATGGAAAACCCAAATGTGGTTCGTGTATACGACAAATTCAAAGACGCTAAATTCAAAAAAGCTAAGGGTTTTGAAGTATTCAGTGTATCCCTGGACCGCAACAAAACCGATTGGCAAAAGGCTATCCAGGCTGATAATCTCAAATGGGATAATCATGTAAGTGATCTCAAATTTTGGCAATCTGAAGCAGCCCGTTTGTACAATGTAAACGCTATTCCAGCCACTTTTCTGGTAGATGAGGAAGGCACTATCATTGCAAAGAATCTCAGAGGTCGTACATTGGAAAGTACTTTAGAAAAACTGACAGACTAGATCTCCAAAATATACCCTTTTTAAACACCGGTAATCCACCGGTGTTTTTTTATGCCACAATGACACCTAAAATGATATGGCAAGGGATTTGACTTTAACCTTTACTAAAATTGCACGATTCCCATGAGTAAAAAGGATCTGAAAAATTCTGAAGAACAGGAAGTGATGGAAAAAGAAGCCGCAAAGACTAAGGAAGAAGCAAAGAATGATGCTTCCGAAAGTGAAAGTACTACAGAACCCTCTGACCCGGTGCAAAAACTTCAGGAAGAAATGGCCAACCTGAAAGATCAGCACTTACGCTTATATGCCGATTTTGAAAACTACAAGAGACGTACTTCTAAAGAACGTGTGGAGCTATTCAGCACCGCTAATCAGGAACTGATGGATGCCTTGCTACCCATTGTAGACGACTTTCAAAGAGCATTGAAAAACCTGGAAGGCAATGACGCTCACAGCGGCATTCAATTGATTTATTCCAAACTAGATAATACGCTCAAAAACAAAGGTCTTAAACCTATGGATAACTCCACCGGTAAGCCATTTGACGTAGATACTATGGAAGCCGTAACACGTATCCCTGCTCCATCTGAAGATATGAAAGGAAAGGTAGTGGATGAAATAGAACGCGGTTACAAGTTGGGCAATAAGATATTACGCTACGCCAAAGTAGTAGTAGGCGAATAAAAAGCATTATGGCAAAAAGAGACTATTACGACATACTGGGTGTAGACCGAAAAGCTTCCGGAGATGAAATAAAGAAGGCATATCGCAAGATGGCCATCAAATATCACCCGGATAAAAATCCGGATGACAAGGAAGCAGAGGCTAAATTTAAAGAAGCGGCCGAGGCTTATGAAGTTTTAAGTAATCCGGAAAAACGCCAGCGGTATGATCAATTTGGCCATGCCGGTATGGGCGGTACTGGCGGAGGTCGTGGCGGCTTTGGCGGAGGCATGAATATGGAGGATATCTTTGATCAGTTCGGAGATATTTTTGGTGGAGCCTTTGGCGGAAGCGGGGGCTTCGGTGGTTTTGGCGGTGGCGGTCGTAGTAGCGGTCAACGTGTGTTTAAAGGAAGTAATCTTCGGGTTCGCGTTAAACTTAGCATTGAAGAGATTGCCAACGGAGTTGAAAAGAAACTGAAAATCAAACGCCAGGTTCCTGCAGACAATATTAGTTTCAAAACCTGCCCCACCTGTCAGGGTGCCGGACAAACTTACCGTGTAACCAATACCATTCTAGGACAGATGCGCACCAGTTCTGCCTGTCCTACCTGTAATGGTTTAGGTAAGACCATAGATAAAAAACCAGCCGGTGCGGATGAATATGGCATGATTCGTAAAGAAGAGACGGTATCGGTTAAAATCCCGGCCGGTGTGGTGGAAGGTATGCAGCTAAAGGTAGCCGGAAAGGGAAATGCCGGCCCCATGGATGGTGTAAATGGAGACTTGATAGTGGTTGTTGAAGAACTGGAACATGAGTTCCTGCAACGAGAAGGGAATAACCTTCATTATGACCTTTACGTAAGTTTTCCAGACGCAGTACTAGGAGCTAAAGTGGATATACCAACCGTAAATGGAAAGGCGCGAATTAAAATAGACCCGGGCACCCAGTCCGGAAAAATACTTCGCCTGAGAAATAAAGGCTTACCAAGTATAGAAGGATATGGAACCGGTGACATATTGGTTCATGTAAACGTTTGGACTCCTAAAGATATAAATAGTGATCAGCGCAGGACTTTAGAGGAAATGCAACGCGATCCAAACTTTCAGCCTCAGCCCGGTAAGGGTGATAAGTCATTTTTTGACAAGGTGAAAGAAATGTTCAGCTGATACATTTTGAGAGTAAATGATATTGAAAAGGCTGCGTTTTTTACGCAGCCTTTTTTTGTTACAAACAGGTAAAGGATTGACTTTACCCGTCTCGCTTACACTCAAAAAACAACATGGAAATGATCAGCCTTAATGGCTGAATTCTATACTTCAAATGAGCCCCAAACACCTTACTTAAAAGCCTCCCAGCCTTCCGGCTGATCCAGTTTTATTCGGATCAACGCTAAAAGCGTGGCACTTATCAGATAAAGTTCCACTATAAATAGAAAGTATACTATAGTATTACCTGCTTGCTCAGCCATAATTCCAATAAACCGGCCAATGCTCATACCTCCCACTACAAAAATCACGGCCCAGGCTGCCCATACGATCGCTTTTTTAGTACGGGCACAAAATGCCAATAGCAAACCCAAGCCCAGTGAAACACCACCGTAGTTAGCCCGCATTTCTATCATACCCGAGGGTGTGTCTGGCAGAGTATCTGTAACCAGCAGACTAGCCTCTTCAGGAAAGCAGATGAAGCCTAAACCAAAGAGTATAAATAAGACTGAATTAACTATAATTAAATAATAAGCTTCCCGCATGTTATTCTTCTGGTGATTAAGGGTTGTGTCAGTATCAAATTCATTGTTTGCATTTTACCTGTCTGCTCAGTTTACTTTAACCCTAACCTGGTTAAGGGTTTCCGCTTTTCCCCTTATCATAACCTCAGTTCACAAAGAGTTGGGTCTAATGTGTTCCCACCCGGAAGGGAAAAGTTGGTTTTGAATTACATCTTTTTACAAATCAACTAAAAGGGCTTCTTTCCCTATCACATCTTATCGTTACAAAATGTTACATTTATTAACAAGTGACTGTTATTCAGTTTTTTAATTGTTGAAAAATTTGAAAATGGAATGAAAGTAACTTTTGACTTAGCTATATATTGAGCCCGGAATTCCAGTATTTAAAAATTTCACTGATAATGAGATTAGCTTTTTTCAATATAGGGCTGTGCACTAACCTTATGTTATTCACTTTGGCCTGCACTAAAGAAAATGGTAACACTGCTTTAGAAAACATCAACCGGAATAAAATTACCTCGGCAAAACCAGTTGAAGCCCAATCTGTACCTGAGCAGTACTTAATGCCAGTTCATAATGGCACTCAGAAATATCACACCAAAGGAATCATCAGGTTTGATTATGCCCTGAAACGGCAAAGACACCGTCTCTTTCATTAGATTAATACAGTTGGTTCAGAAACTCCTGCAAACTATCCTGCTTTTCAAGACCCAATTTCTGCTTTATACGGTGCTTACTTACCCTTACAGCACCCTCTCCCACACTGTTTAATTCAGCTATCTGGTTATTGGTAAAATTAAGACGTACCAGTGCGCAAAACTCTTTTTCCCTGCGACTGAGATTTTGCCGGGTATGCTTTTTCAACTCATCAAAAAACTCCTGATTTACCTTTTCCAGGTTTTGCTGTAATAAAGACTTCACCCGTGATTCATTTACCTGAGTGGATATTAAGTTGGACAACTGCCTCAGTTCTTCTTTTTGTTTATCCTCACCAAATCTGTTGAGGATCTTAAGTTTCTGGCGGGTTTCCTCGGCTATATTTCTAAGCGCAGAGGTATGAGCAGCCAACTCATTTAAATCTCTCTTTTGATTGCGTAATTGAAGTTCCAGCTTTTCCTTCTCCAGTTCCTTGTTACGCTTTTCAGTATCCGTTAATACTTTCTGCGCGGCCAGCTCATTATTTCGCTTCCGTAATGCTATTAAAAGAAGTCCGGCCAATAACATAAAAACAATGCCAATACTCAACATAAGAACACGGTTTAATTGCTGTTTCACCGCCTGAGAGTCTACCTTTAACTGGCTTAACTTTAATTGTAAATCAGCCATTTTTGCCGTAACCAATGCCATAGACTCCTGCCTATCCTGATCAAGTGAATCCGTAAGAGCTTCCATCTGGCGGTTGTGATAATCGTAGTCTGTGATACTTCCACGGATGTAAGCAATCTTCCGTTTTATATCCAGCACTTCAGGCTTATGCTTCTTACGATCATAGGTATTGAGCTGATCCAGAAATGAGGCACCAATATTTATCTGCCTTTCAGCCTCATTAAGCCTTTGAAGATCCAGGTAATTCAAAGCCATGCCCACACTGGAGGTAACCATCCTTTTCGGAGCCTGGTTATACTCACCCAAAAGTAATTGTGCCCTTTCAAAGTTCTCGCTGTACATGCTCAGGGATCTTTCATAATCTCCAAGCAGATAATTCACTTGACCAAGATTGTTATTCATACTGAAAACCAGCTCACTAAAATCAATTTTGTGGTCAGTATGATATGATTTTGCCAATTCAAAATAATAAAGAGCTGAATCGTTCTGTTTCATTTTAAGATGCACCAACCCGAGGTTATTGTTCATACCGGCCACCAGAAGAGGATTCATTTCCTTTTCACAAATAGCCATAGCGTTCCGGTAATACTCAAAGGCCTTCTGAAACTCCTCCCTGGCGTATCCCAGTGAAGCATAAGCAGCATATACCTTTCTCAGATAAGGAGAGGGTAAAAAGGAAGAAGCATGATAATGATCAATTGCTTTTTTCAGATAAACTTCAGAAAGATTTGGAATATCGGTTCGCAAGAGTAAAAGGCCTAAATGGAAATACGCATCAATAATAATTTCATCAGGAACGTTTTCAATTTCAGCTTGCTGAACTAAGCCGAAAGCCTGAACAATGGCCGAATCTACCTGGCCTTCCCTGAAAAAATTCCAGGTAAGCTTGTTTTCCTCAGCTACTCTATAAACCGTAAAAAGCCCCTCATTAAACAGTTTATTTTCTTTTACATCTGTAATGGAACGATCCTTCTCACCACACCCGAACATAAGCAGGCATAGCAAACCCATTAATAGGAAGTAAGTTTTTTGAGAAAGGGCACGCATAACTGCAAAATAATCACTTTTCATCACATCTGTTTCCAAAATATTCAGGAGGCCCTCTTCCTCTTAAACTGCTGTAATTTCAGCTTCATCATTTAAACTGCTCTGCGTATTTTCACGCAAAATTTCAGACATGGATGTGTTAAGGGTTCACGAGGTAAGCAAACGCTATAATAATCACACCGCCCTCAACAAAGTTTCGTTGAACATACCCAAGGGCAGCATTTTCGGTTTACTGGGACCTAACGGGGCTGGCAAAACGAGTTTAATACGCATTATAAATCAAATCACGGCTCCTGACTCAGGAGAGGTATTTATTGATGATAAGCCTCTTATGCCGCACCATGTGCATCAAATCGGATACCTGCCTGAAGAACGGGGCCTCTATCCTAAAATGAAAGCCGGAGAACAGCTTATTTATCTGGCCCGGCTTAAGGGACTATCTAAACAGGAAGCCACTACCCGGGCTAAGGACTGGTTTACCCGCTTTGAAATGGAAAGCTGGTGGAATAAAAATATTGAAGAACTCAGTAAGGGTATGGCTCAAAAGGTCCAGTTTGTATCCACGGTAATTCATGAACCACGTCTTTTGATTTTCGATGAGCCCTTTACAGGCTTTGACCCTGTCAACACCAATCTTATCAAATCAGAAATCCGCAAATTACGCGACAACGGAGCCACCGTCATTTTCTCTACCCACCGTATGGAATCAGTAGAAGAAATTTGTGACCGCATTGCACTCATTAACCGTTCTGAAAAAATTCTGGAAGGCCCTCTTCAAAGTATTCAGCAGGAATACAAATCCAACAAATATTCTGTGGAATTGATCTCCGCTATTGAAGACAAACCCAGCTTGCCATCCGGGGCCAGCTTACTGGAAGCCGAAAAAAAAGGCAGTACATGGAGCTTACAAATACAGTTGGGGAAAGACAGACCTAATGACCTACTACAACATCTGATGCCACAGGGTACCATACTTCTCTTCAAAGAGATTATTCCTAGCTTGAATACTATTTTCATCCAAAAAGTTTCGTCCTTATGAGTTCAAAGATAGCCCTGATCATTTACCGGGAATTTATCACCCGCATTCGTAAGAGGAGCTTTATTATTATGACCATTATCGGGCCCGTTTTATCCGCGGCTTTGTTTATTCTCCCTGCCTACTTTGCCACCCTTCCGGATGAAGAAAGGGTAATTGTGGTGTTGGACCAACCTACTTTAATGGATTTTGACCGGGGTAAGGACAACCTGAAGTTTAATTACCTGGACCCCCGGGTATATGACTTTGAGCAAGCCCGTGCTTTCTTCAGAAAAAGTGGTCATTACGGTCTTCTGTATATACCCTCCGGGGAAACCATGGACCCTGATTTTATAAGTCGTAACATTACGCTTTACTCACTGGGTGATATAAACTTCTCCACTGAAAATTACATACGGGACCAGCTGGAAGAATACATCCAGAAGGAAAAATTAAAAAGTCAGGGCGTAGATCCTGAAGTTCTGGCCCGTACCAAGACCAAAGTAAGGCTACGTACCATAAACATGGAAGAAGGCACCGAAAAAGAAAGCCTTACACCGGTTAAGATGGGAATTGGATATGTAGCCGGTTTTTTGATCTACCTCTTTGTTTTTATTTATGGAGCCCAGATTATGCGCGGGGTTATAGAAGAAAAAACCAGCCGCATCGTAGAGGTTATGGTCTCATCCGTAAAACCCTTTGAGCTAATGTTGGGTAAGATTATAGGCTTAGCTTCCGTGGCTTTAGTTCAGTTTCTGATCTGGCTGGTATTTGGAGTAGCTATTTACACCCTTGCCTCCGTATTTATCTTGGGTGATGCGGTTGAAGCTTCCCGTATAACCACACCCGGATACCAAGCAAATCAGGATATATCTTTTCAGGTTTTAAATACATTGAGCCAGATCAATTTTCCTTACATCATTGGCTGTTTCCTGTTTTTCTTCCTATTCGGATACCTCTTGTATGCAGCTGTTTTTGCGGCCATAGGCTCAGCAGTAGATAAAGAATCTGACACGCAGCAATTCATGTTTCCTGTATCACTTCCGTTAATAGCCTCTATAATTGTCCTTATTCGCGCGCTTGATAATCCCGATGGAGCCATTGCCTTTTGGTTTTCAATAATTCCCTTTACCTCTCCTATAGTTATGATGGCCCGTATACCTTTTAATGTGCCATGGTGGGAGTTAGCTCTTTCAATGGTACTTTTGGTAGGTGCTTTTTTAACCATGACGTGGCTGGCAGGACGCATTTACAGAACCGGTATACTCATGTATGGTAAAAAGCCAAAATTGAAAGAATTAGCAAAATGGATAACTTACCGAAACTGATATGACGGAAGATCTCAAAAGTTTCTTGGAGCTCACGCTTTTTGAATCCGGTAAGTTTAAACTGCAAATATTTAATTTATTGAATATTGCTCTTATCTTTCTGCTGGCCTGGGTAAGCCTCTGGCTCATACGGAAATTCTTTAAGCGTAAAAAGAAACAGGGCCGTATTGATCAGGGGAAAGCCTATGCCCTGTTACAGATTTCCAGCTACATTATTTATACTGTAGCTATAGTAGCCGCCATTGACAGCCTGGGCATAAAAGTTACCGTATTATTAGCCGGTTCCACAGCCTTGCTGGTAGGTTTGGGCTTAGGCCTTCAGGATTTTTTCAGGGATCTGGTGGCCGGCTTTATTATACTTTCCGAAAGAACCGTGACTTCTGGTGATATTGTTGAGATTGGCGGTGTGGTTGGTCAGGTAAAAGATGTCGGTTTACGAACTACAAGCCTGATAACCCGTGAAGATATCATCCTTATTGTGCCCAACACCAAACTTACTACCGATAATGTGATCAACTGGTCGCAAAACAACAATGTAACACGATTCCGTATTGATGTGGGTGTAGCCTATGGCAGTGATACTGCCCTGGTATCAAAGTTAATGGTACAATGTGCTATGGAACATAAAGACGTCATCAAGGTACCGGAACCCCACGTCTTTTTCCGTGATTTCGGGAACAGCTCCCTTGATTTTTCGCTGATGTTCTTTTCACAAAACCTTTTCCGGATAGAACGTACCAAAAGTGATATTCGCTTCGCAATAGACCAGAAATTTCGTGAAAACAAAGTCATTATTCCATTTCCTCAACGCGACCTTTGGGTGCGACAAATGCCTTCGGAAGAATGAAAGTGGCCGTAATTGATTTGGGTACGAATACCTTTAATCTCCTTATCCGTGATTTTCCCGATGGGACTATTTTCTTTAATGATAAAATTTCGGTACGGCTGGGAGATGGCGGCCTGAATGAAAACCGGATAGCAGAAGCTTCTTTTGAAAGAGGAATTGAAGCCCTGAAAGCGCATTATGAAAGCTGCCGTAAATGGGAGGTGAATGATATTTATGCATTTGCCACTTCCGCAGTTCGCTCTGCTACCAATGGACAGAATTTTATAGATTCTGCTTTCCTGGAAACCGGTATCCGTATTAACCTTATTGATGGGGAGCAGGAAGCAGAACTAATTCATTTGGGGGTGCAACAGGCACTAAACCTTACTGCTGAAAAGGCCCTTATAATGGATATTGGCGGAGGCAGCACGGAATTTATTATTGCAGATGCTGACCATCTATACTGGAAGAAAAGCTACCTGTTGGGATCCAGCCGTCTGATGCAAAAGTTCAGACCTGGCGACCCCATTCAGGCAGAAGAAGTGGAAGAACTTCAAAACTACTTTGATCAGGAGCTTTCGGATCTTTTTCAGGCGGCCCGTCAATACCCTGTTAATTACCTGATCGGTAGCAGCGGATCATTTGATACCCTGGCCGCCATGACGGCCCACCGCTTTCAAAACCCGGAGATACTGGAAGGTAAGACCACCTATACCTTTGATACGCATGAGTATCGCACCATATCCCGTTTAATGCTGGAATCAAACTTTGAACAAAGACTCCATACTCCCGGTATGATACCTATGCGTGCTGACCTTATAGTACCAGCTTGCCTGCAAATAGATTTTGTATTAAACCGCCTGGGCCTTAAAGCGATGAAATTATCTACCTACGCACTTAAAGAGGGTGTACTGGACACTTTAAAAAACAACTCACACCAATGGCAAAGATCCTCATTGTAGAAGACGAAAAAGCAATCCGGAATGTGTTGCAGAACATCCTCAAAGATGAGGACAAGGATTTTGAAATAGAAGAAGCTGAGAACGGCAAACAGGGCATTGACCATATGGCCGAAAAAGATTTTGACCTGGTGCTTTGTGATATAAAAATGCCCGGGATGGACGGGATTGAGGTGCTGGATCACATTCGGGAAAAACACCCGGATACTGCGGTAATTATGATTTCCGGACATGGTGACCTGGATACAGCGGTGGAAAGTATGCGCAAGGGTGCCTATGACTATATTTCAAAGCCACCGGATCTCAACCGACTTATCAATACTGTGCGAAATGCCCTGGACCGCAATAATCTTGTCAAGGAAAATAAAGTCCTGAAGAAAAAGATTGGTAAGAACTTCCAGATGGTTGGTGAGTCTGTAGCCCTTGATCATATCAAGGAAATGATTGAGAAAGTGGCTCCTACCGATGCCAGGGTGTTGATAACGGGTCCTAACGGAACCGGTAAAGAGCTGGTAGCCCATTGGATCCATCAAAAAAGTGAGCGCAATAAAGCTCCAATGATTGAGGTGAATTGTGCAGCTATTCCCGCTGAATTAATTGAAAGTGAATTATTCGGGCATAAGAAGGGCGCTTTTACTTCAGCGGTAAGAGACCGTAAGGGTAAATTTGAACAAGCTAATGGCGGCACGCTGTTTTTGGATGAGATTGGTGACATGAGCCTTAGTGCCCAGGCCAAAGTATTACGTGCGCTTCAGGAAGGAAAGATAAGCCCGGTAGGCGGAGATAAAGAAATAAAAGTGGATGTACGTGTGTTGGCCGCCACCAACAAAAATCTCCGGGAAGAAATTAAGGAAGGCCGTTTCAGGGAAGACTTATATCACCGCTTGAGTGTGATCCTCATTAAAGTACCGGCCCTGAATGATCGCAAGGAAGACATTCCGGTGCTGACAGAATACTTTGCCAAGAAAATTGCCGAAGAACAAGGTATGGTGGCCAAAAAATTCAGTGACCCTGCTCTTGAAGAACTGAAGAAAATTGATTGGACCGGCAATATCCGTGAGCTCAGAAATGTAGTGGAGCGCCTGATCATATTAGGAGGTGAGGAAATAAGTGAGCAGGATGTGAAAACATTTGCCAGTAAATAGTAGTCACCCCGGGTGTTGATAATAAATCACACACCATGAAAAAGGTTACTTTATTACTGGCCGGAGTTCTTTTCTCCGCCCTGACAATAGCTCAGCCACTATCCAATCATCTTTACCTGGGTGGAAGTATAGGCTTTTCTTCTACCAGCAGTACCAATGACAGAGCAGATCCCGATATAGAAACCACGTCCGCCAATTTTGACTTTCTGCTGAATATGGCCTCGGTGAATATTGGAATTTCCTACCTTCTGATGCTTTGAAAAATTTTAAAACAAAAGCCCCGCTTTATGCGGGGTTTTTTTATATTTAAAAAGTTAATTGAACGTGATGAATTTACCTCATTTCTTAGTAGCTGATAATACAGATTGCCCGGATGACATCTTCATTGTCCATACGCAATACCCTCGTTTTGTGTGGAATGTAAATCATGATGAACTGGAGTGGATGGATGAACTGCAGGGCGAAGAAGAAGAATTGATCACCGAAATTGCCAATCTTCTGGATTGCGCAGAAGCCTTTTACGAAAGGGAAATGAAGCGTCATGAGGAAGAATTATTGACCTAAATTCGCGGGCGATATCTTGCCCGTTGTGACTACACTTGATCATTATAAGAAAAATATTCAGTTGGCCTGGCCGGTTATGCTGGGACAGTTGGGGCATGTAATGGTTGGCCTGGCCGACAGTATCATGATCGGTCAGCTGGGAACTATCCCCCTGGCAGCTGGAGCTTTTGCCAATTCCATATTTACAGTGCCCATGGTTTTTGGAATAGGTATGGCCATCGGCCTCACTACTCCCATTGCCAATGCCGATGGGGAAAACAAGCCCGGTAAAGCAGGCAACTATCTCAAACACGGTTTGGTTACCAATATGGTTACGGCTTTGGTTATTTTCCTGGCCACCATAGGCGTATCTGCTTTTACAAAATATATGGGCCAGGAAACCGAAGTTGTGTTGATGTCCGGTACTTATCTCACCATCATTACTTCCAGCATTTTTCCATTAATGCTGTTTCTCACTTTCAAACAGTTTGCAGAAGGTCTTTCAGATACCCGCTTTGCTATGATAGCTTCGGTGGGCGCCAACCTCATTAATGTATTTTTGAATTACCTCCTTATATATGGCCATTGGGGGTTTCCAAAGCTCGGGCTTGACGGAGCGGGATATGCCACACTTACTGCCCGCATACTAATGGCTCTCGTCATGCTTTATTACATATTTAAAACAAAGAAATTTCAGGTGCAGTTAGCCCATTGGGTAGGTTTACAATGGAAACGATCCTATTTCCGTAAACTGCTGGCCCTGGGTGTACCCTCTGGCTTGCAATACATTTTTGAAGTTTCTTCGTTTGCCGTAGCAGCCATTATTGCAGGTCAAATCAGTGCAGAAGCACTGGCCGCGCATCAAATAGCTATCAGTTTGGCCGCTTTAAGTTATATGGCTGCCTCTGGTATTGGTTCTGCAGCTACCGTTAGAGTGGGTAATCAATTGGGCCGCAGGGATATTTTCAATATGCGAAAAGCCGGACACAGCTGCTTTATTCTGGCCTTACTGTTTATGCTGTTTTGCGGACTGATCTTTTTCATGGGACGATCGTACTTTCCCACTTTTTATACGGACGATAGAATGGTACAGAACCTTGCTTCTCAACTGCTTATCGTAGCTGTGGTTTTTCAGCTGTCTGATGGTTTACAGGTAGCGGCCCTGGGGGCACTGAGGGGAATGTCAGAAGTGAAAGTACCGGTAATAATTACCTTTATCGCTTATTGGGCAGTTGGCGTGGGAAGTGCCTACACCCTGGGCATTGTTTATGAACTTGGTCCCTTGGGAATATGGTATGGCCTGGCTTTGGGTCTAACTGTAGCCGCCATACTTTTATTTTTGCGCTTTGAATGGAAGTCTAAAAAACTGTTAGATGCATATCACCCCGCTTAAAATTATATTCGTTTGTCTTTTGGCCACCTGCTTTCTGGCTCCGGTAAACCTGGACGTTGCCACTGTTCCTATTACATTTCAAACGCTGGTACTATTCAGCATACCTGCTCTATTTGGTAAACGGACAGGTCTTATTACCGCTTCACTTTACCTTATTCTCGGAGCTGTTGGTTTACCGGTATATGCAGGTTTTAGCGGTGGTTATGAAAAGCTGATGGGCCCAACAGCGGGCTTTTTATGGGCTTTCCCCTTTGTTAATTATTACCTGGGGTGGGAATGTGCACGTAAAGAACCTAACTTTTTCAACTACATCGTCAGTTTTGTACGGGCTCACTTTCTTTTACTCATGCCGGGGTTTATCGTACTCTACCTATCGCTGGAGGGCGTACAGCTGTGGCCTACCTTTGTTCGGCTTTTACCCGGCATTTTCATTAAATCCATTGCAGGAGGTGTACTTACCTCCTATATAGTAAAAAAGCTTCCACCGCAATGGGTGGAAGCTCCTAAACATAAACAAACAAATCTATCTACTTAACCAAGAATATACCCTTCATACTGGTATGACCAGGATAGGTACATATAAATTGGTAAGTTCCTTTCCGATCCGGAGCTACAAACTCCATCTCCTGCATTTCACCGGGTTTAGCCAGTCCGGTAGCTGCAATTATTTTTGGGGTATCAGGAATAAAATCTTTATCAGCTCCCGCACTTAGGGCAAGGTTGGAAACTTCACTTTGAGATCCGGCCTCAATTAACACCCAATTGTGTATCATAGCTTCACTGGAGGCCTTATTATCCAGTTTAATAGTTACACGGGCTCCGGCCGGTACTTCCAAACGGTTGGGTTCGTACTTCATTTCGGTCATCGTTTCACCAACCGTACTTATTTGCAGGGTAACATCTTCAACAATGTTCTTTTCTTTAACCGGTCTTTCCTCAACCTGCTCCTCTTTTGCATTATCAGTAGTTGAATTTCCTGAAGTATTACCTTCATTGGCACAGGATGAAAGGATTAGTGAAAAGGCAGCAAATGCAATTAAACGTTTCATTAAGTTTTGATTTTGAATATTTACCGTATAACACAAAACTTCACTGAAAAGTTTGCTATTTTCCCCACATGATCAGGGTTTTGTTTGTTTCTAGAGCCACTTTATTTACACAGGCCGGGGGCGATACCCTGCAAATGGCACAAACGGCCTTTTACCTGGAAAAGGAAAACGTACAGGTAACCATGTACAATGGTCAAAATGTACGGGAAGAAGATTTTGATATCCTTCATTTTTTTAATATCGGCCGGCCGGCCGACCTTATCCGGTTTACGGACTGGGCGATACCTAAAGTAATTTCAGCTATTTACATAGACTATACTGAGTACGATCAAAAGCACCGCAACGGATTTGCGGGCTGGTTAGCACGAATAGCAGGGGTTCACGGAACGGAGTATATGAAGACCATAGCGCGCGGACTCAAAGCCAAAGACCGCTTTCCTCCGCTCCAATATCTTTTACGTGGACATAAAAGCTCTGTAAAATACCTCCTGAAATCATGTGCTATAGTGATCACAGCCTCTCGCCAGGAAGAAAAAGCCCTCCGAAAAGAATTTGGCCACTTACCCCAGGTTTCAGTTATTCCATTAGGCAGTGAACACTTTCCAGCTCTATCTCAAACCAACACAAAACGCTCAGGTATAGTTTGTGCGGCCCGAATTGAAGGACTTAAAAACCAGCTCAATTTAATCCGGGCGCTGAAGGGAACTGCTATTTCGCTAAAATTAATTGGGAAATCAGCTGAAAATCAGCCGGGCTATATGGAGAAATGTAAAGTTTTAGCAGAGGATAGTGTACTGTTTGCCGGGCCATTAACCCGTGAAGAATTGGCTGTTGAATTTCAAAAAGCTAAAGTCCATGTGCTGCCCAGCTACTATGAAACTACTGGCCTTTCTACCGTAGAAGCTCTTAAATCCGGTTGCCAGGCAGTGATTACCAAACGGGGAGCTCAAGCGGAAATTTTTGGTGATCATGCTTTTTACTGTGATCCCGATGACCCGGAGTCTATCCATGCGGCTATTAAAAAAGCACTTGATTCTCATGTGGATCATAGTCATTGGGTGCAATCTGCATTTAGCTGGGTCTCCGCTGCCAAAAAGATTTCAGATATTTACCGAAGCCTGCTACAAAACTCATGAGGATAGGTATTTTAGGTTCCAGAGGAATTCCCAACCGTTACGGTGGCTTTGAAGAATGTGCCGAACAACTGGCTATACGGTGGACCGCCAAGGGGCATAAGGTATATGTTTATAATTCACATGAACACCCCTACCCGCACAAGCAGTTCAAAGGAGTTTCGCTTATTCACAAATACGATCCCGAACTTCGCATAGGTACAGCCGGCCAGTTTATTTACGACCTGAACAGTCTTATTGATTCACACTGGCGTGAGTTTGACATCTTACTAATGCTTGGATACACCAGTAGTAGTGTATGGAAATGGGTGTTCCCTAAAAAACCAATCATCATCACCAATATGGACGGGCTGGAATGGAAACGCAGCAAATATTCACGCAGGGTTCAGAAGTTCCTGAAAAGAGCTGAGCGCTGGGCCGCCAACAGTAGTGATGTACTTGTAGCAGACGCCAAAGAAATTCAACGCTATCTGAATGATAAATATCAAAGGGGTGCCGTGTATATCCCTTATGGCAGCGATACCTTTAAAGATACCGATGAATCAGTATTGGAAAAATACGGTGTAGAACCCCGGCAATATAACTTGGCAGTGGCAAGGCTTGAACCTGAAAACAACCTGGAGATCATTCTTCAGGGTGTTCAAAAAAGTGAAAGCGAAAGGGTATTACTGGTGGTGGGAAATCACGAAACCCCTTATGGAGAGTATCTTAAAAAAACCTTTAAAGACAGCCGTATTCGTTTTGTGAAAGCTTCCTATCAAAAAAAAGTGATCCATAACCTCCGGTACTTTTCACACCTGTACTTTCACGGCCATACGGTAGGCGGAACCAATCCCTCCCTTTTGGAAGCCATGGGCTGTAAGTGCGTGATCTGTGCTCATGATAATGCTTTTAACCGGGAGGTTTTAGGTGAGGACGGTAATTACTTTCTGGATGTAAATGATATTGCCAATGTTCTTGACCACCTGGAGCGGAACCCGGTTCAAAAGCAAAAGATCAAAAACAACCTGGAAAAACTGAAAACACGTTTTAACTGGGATATTGTAGCCGACCAATACGAGGTGGTTTTCCAGCAAGCGCTGATCCGCTAATTCAGGATACCTTCCCTGTTACCGATTGATATACTGTAGTTAAAATGATTTTGATATCCAGCAGAACCGACCAGTTCTCGATATAGTATACATCGGTTTTTACACGTGCTTCTATATCACCTGCTGCTGTAACTTCTCCTCTTAAACCGTTGATCTGTGCTAAACCTGTAATTCCCGGTTTAGCAAAATGACGAACCATATACTGATCCATCAATGCTGTATATTCACGGGTATGAGCTACCATATGCGGACGCGGCCCTACTACAGACATTTCTCCCTTGAGCACATTAAAAAACTGGGGAAGTTCATCAAGGTTGAATTGCCGTATGAACTTTCCAAAAGGCGTAAGCCGATGATCGTTGGCTGTAGCTTGTTGAGCATCAGCCTCTTTATTGGGTTTCATGCTTCTGAATTTGTAGATCACAAATTCATCATTGCGTAAGCCCGTTCTTTTTTGACGAAAAAACACCGGACCTTTACTGCTCAGCTTAATGGCTATGGCCAGTATAGGGAATAACCAGGAACAGATAAATAAAATAACCACAGATGAAAAAAGAATGTCCCCCAGCCGTTTTAACCAACGATTGTGCACATATTCCAGAGGTTCTTTACGATGCACCAGCACCGGTACATCGTGGTAAAAATCCATTTCTATCCCTTTAAAATTACGGATACCCAGGTTTGGTATCACGCGGAAACGGATCAGGTTGCGGTCTGCCCATTTAAACCACTGTAAAATGCGTTCATCCTCTGACGGATATGCACAGTATAACTCATCAAAACCAGCTACACTTTGGTCCATGCGCTCCAGATCTTCTTCATTACCGCTTACCGGTATACCCTTTACCGGTTTAGCAGAATAATATCCTCCTATTCGCAAACCGTACTCTGGGTGACGGTTCACCGCTTCATAAAAGCGTAACAGATCAGGACCATTACCCACCAATACTATCTTCCTGAAGCTAATGCCCCGCCTGCGATAGCTTCGCAACAAACGAATGAAAAAGAAACGCCAGGGCAGTATGGTAACTAAAAGTGATGAATAGAAATAGATGAGAAATAACCGGGAATATACATCACGCTTTAAGCTTACCAGAACCAGAAGCAGCAGAAAAATGTGGAGGAAGAATACGTTCAGCACTTTGGAAGTGGCCTTACGCGGCTCCAGTGTTCTGCGTGTATCGTGCGTTTTAAAAGCAAAAGTGAGCAGCAGCCAACTCACATTAAAAAAAAGTATCAGTTGCAGGTAATAATCGTAGTAATCCGTTTCTTCCAGTGGTATTTCATCAAAACGAAGGGCCAATGCCAAAGCAAAACAACCGTTGAGTAACAAGAGGTCGCCCACAATGATAATAAACTGGAAAAATAGCGCGTAGCGTGACTGCATCAATCGGTATTTAGCTCAAATGTAGCGCTGACCACCCGCTTTTGAAAATCGGTAAATGAATTTTGGTGTGTCCGGAGGTATTGACGGATCACCTCTTGTTCGTCTTCCCCCTTGTAATACACCTGCAAAAGATTTCGTGCTTCCTTACGCAATTGCCAGTTATAGGCGAAAAGGGCATTGAAATAATAGCCACAAAGCTCATCATCAAAATAACCGATACTTTTAAAAGCCTGTATGGTATTCATACGGGTAATAAAATCATAGGTGGGCGAGGCCCGTCTTTTCAGAGTGCTCAAAGCTTCTTTATCCTTAAAAAGCAGGATTTGGTATAACAGAGCCGTAACCTCTAATTTACGCCCCGGTATACCGGGTTCTGCTGAATATAGCTCATCGTAAAGCCATTGGTTACTTTTCAGGTTTTTAGGGTTAACACATAGATGCAGCGCATTTTGACGTAATTCATACGATTGTCCTTTTCGCAATTTGTGCAGCACCTTTTGCATTTCGGGGTTTGGGTTTTTAACCAGAAGTATAGCTTCTTTCTGTAATTGAACATCGGGATCATTTAAAGCCATACGAACCTTTTTAGTGAACTCCTTTTCTGATAGCATAGCTTGTAATTGCCGCAGGGCTTCTGCCCTAAGCGCGTGGAACCCGGAGGTATTTTCAAGAATAGAGATAAGGAAATCCTCAACCGTATCATCAGGGTTGTCTGCCATGCCTTGAACGGCCCGATAACGATCAATTACAGATTCTGAGTTTTCATATTGTTTCTGCCAAAACCGGGAGGGTTTCTTTTCCCTTACTTGAACCAGCATGGTCATATCCGGATTAATGGTCCAGGCGGTTACCTCATCACCCAGTAATTTATGAAGATCCCAAACCACTTCTTTTTTGCCAACCGGCAGCAATGTGTCCAAAAGCCCCTTTGCGGATTGAATCTGAATTGGAATGGAGATTTGCTCAAAGGGCATATACACAGGTGTGTACTTTAATTTTACCGTATCATTTTCTGTCACCGACTCAAATTGCAATACCGGTTCTCCCGCTGTAAAAACCCAATCTGTAAAAAAAGCTGAATAATCCATCCCCGTTACTGCCTTTAGAGAAGAATTCAGCGAGTCTGTATTTACCACACCAAAGGCATTCTTCTGCAGGTAATGCTGAATGGCCATATCAAATTTTCTCTTGCCCAGTTTTTGCTTCAACATATACAACACCCAGGCGCCTTTTTGATAGAAACGATAGCTCCCGGCTTTTCCATTACCAAGGGGGATACTGTCATTCCGCGAGGCTTCAAACACCAACTGAGCCTCTGTCCACCGCAGCCAGTCAAAATGATCCTGTCCATACAGGTTTTCTTCAGACAGCCATTGGTAGTACGTTGCAAAGCCTTCGTGCAGCCAGTGATGATCACTACCTATGGCAGTTACCAAATTCCCAAACCACTGATGTGCCAGTTCATGTGCATTTACATAGGTGTAATTTCGATCGTTAAAGGCTATCTCATCCACCAGGAAGAAGTCTCCAAAAATGGTGGCAGTGGTGTTTTCCATAGCACCATGATGAAAATTCTTTACCGGAACTTGTTTGTAGTTGGCCCAGGGAAATGCTACACCAACTTCCTCCTGCAGAAAATTAAAGATCTCTTCATTGTGGGCATAGTACCATTCATAATCTCCCTCCCGATCAGGATAATAGTATTGAGTAAGAGGAATACCGCTTTTACTCACCGTGGCCTTGCTTTCATACTTCCCTATCGCCAGAGCAATAAGGTAGCTGCTCATGGGTTTATCCATACGGTAATGCCAGTTACTGCTTACTTCTCCTTCTTTCACCTCTACCAACTCTCCGTTGGAAATGACTTCATAGCCTGCGTCAAACTCAACCCGGATATCCATAGTGAGCTTATCGGTCTGATCATCCTTATGAGGGATCCAGTGCCGGTGGTCAATGCCCTGTCCCTGGGTCCATATTTGTTTGGGCGACTGACCGGTTTCATCATCCCACCCAATAAAAAATAATCCCTTACGGGGTTGGCAATCATAAGTTATGGTAATGTGATTAGTGTCTTTCAAATTCTGCCTTTCAGGCATCAGCCAAATGCCTTGGTCATTATAGCCGTACGAAACAGAATCATTGTTCAGTCGCACTGAGTGGTAATTGATCTTTACCCCGTTCAGGTAAATAGAGTCTTGTGGTTCTTCTGCCACAAAAAAGAGCTCTGCTATTCCCCGGATTTCATTTTGAGCAGGCACAGGTGTAATGCTTACGGACATATGCGTGAAGTCCTGATATTGCCCAGCACACATAAAGCTTACTAAACCGAAAATACAGAGGAACAGGCGTAACATGGTTCAAGAAATATTTAAAGGTTAAAGAAAGGTTAAATGGTTTGTATGGACAAAACTTTTACATTTACTTTGTTTTTCAAAGTACTTTATGAAAACAGCAGAAGCCGATCTTAAAGAAATTAAAAGCCTGATGGAGCGTTCCTCACGCTTTATCTCCCTCTCGGGTTTATCAGGAGTATTTGCGGGTTTATATGCCTTGGCCGGATCATGGTTGGCAAACCAATACATTGCATCCGATTACAAACAAATTGAGTTGTGGCCTCTGATGGGTATTGCTGCATCAGTACTTCTCCTTTCGCTGCTCACGGCCATTTTCTTTACCACCCGCAATGCACGCAGGAAAAACCAAAAGATCTGGGATAAACTCTCACAGCGAATGTTATGGAACTTGGCCGTACCACTCATAGCCGGAGGACTTTTCCTGATTATCCTGATTTTTCAGGAACAATATTACCTGGTGGCTCCCGGTATGCTGATCTTTTATGGTCTAGCGCTTATCAACGGCAGTAAGTACACCCTTAACGACATTCGATACGTAGGTTATTTTCAAATTGTACTCGGCCTGATGGCTACCTGCTTTCACGGAAATGGATTGCTTTTTTGGAGTATTGGTTTCGGCTGGCTTCATATTATTTACGGAGCTTTGATGTACTGGAAGTACGAACGATGAAAAACCCTATTAAAGGCCTTCATAAAGAATTTGAGAACCGCATAAAGCTGGGAATCATGAGTGTACTGATGGTAAACGATTCCCTGGATTTTAATGAAATAAAAGAGGTTCTGGAAGTAACGGATGGCAACCTGGCCAGCCATGCCGCAGCCCTGGAAAAAAAGAAAATGATAACCATCACTAAACAGTTTATTGGCAAAAAGCCTAACACATCTTATGCAGCCACAGATCAAGGTCGTACTGCATTTAATGAACATTTAGAAGCTCTTGAAAAACTTCTGAAAAACAACCTCTAAAAAAATTTATTTATGAACTTTGTAATTCAAAGTACTTTTAAAAATTCAAAACAATTTAATCAGGCCTTTTTTACAGCTTGCCTAACCTTTATCTTTCTTTTTCATAAAGCCGGGATTGGCCTGAACCTGGCTTTATTTTCCTTTTTAATAGCAGGGCATTGGTTTATACAAAAAAGAGAAAGCTTCCGGCTCAATTCCGTCAGAATTGCCACCCTGGCCACTATTATAAGTGCACTCAGTGTGGCCTGGTACGGCACCGGTTATACCGTTCTCTGGGCTATTATCTCACTAGCCATTCTCAGTGAACAAATACATTATCCCCGCAGCAGTATACTCTTCTCAGAGATCAAAACTCTTTTGCGGTTGGTACTGGCACCGCTTTACGGACTTACCCATCTATTGGGTTTTAAAGAAAACCAGAGTACAGAACTCAGGCAAACCCGGTTTTTAAAGGTATTAACTTTCGTTATCCTTCCTGTAACCTTTACCTTTCTCTTTGCCACTATATATAAAAACCTGAACCCCATTTTTGAGAAAGCCTATTTCCGTTTTCTGAATATGATGGATCATGGTCTTATATTAACCATTGCCCTTGGTATAATGGTCACCTCCATTATCTTTATTAAGGCAATACCCTCCCGTTTGCTGGCACTTGACCGCTGGTTATCAAATGGTTTTAAATTACAAAGCCCGGTCCCTAAAAACGCTGCGGTTGAAAGGCAGGGTGGGCTAATTCTTTTTGCACTCTTGAATAGCACACTCTTGATATTCCTGATCAGCGATGTGTTTTTTATACAAGACATCTACAATGGTAATACCGCTGCTCATTATGCTCAATATGTACACCAGGGCGTAGGCTTACTGATCTTTTCCATCATTATAGCCATGGCACTGATCCTATTCTACTTCCGCAATTCAGGAAACTCTTCTTTGCCCAACAATAACCTCCTTAAAGTACTGGCTATTACATGGGTATTTTTAAACCTTGGTATTATTTGTACTACTGGCGCCAAGAATCTGATATATGTATCCGAATACGCACTTACATTAAAACGCATCGGGGTTTTTATCTATCTCAGCCTGGCCGTGGCCGGACTCTCCGCTACTCTGGTAAAAGTCTTTCAAAAGAAAACCAATGCCTTTTTGTTCCGTAAATTATACTGGGCCTTCTTTGCTATATTGATTTTGAATAGCTGTGTGGACTGGAGCACCATCATCGTGCGATATAATATACGTCAGCATATTGAAAATAAACAGGAATTGGATTGGTATTACCTCCTCAGCCTTGACATTCGCACTCTTCCTCATATTGATACCCTTCGCAATCAAATCGTTTTCAGCAGCTCTGAGGAAAAAGGCAAATTCACAGAACTGCTGAACCATCGGAGGGAAGAGCTGAGGAACTATGAGCCTGAATGGCGGGATATACATATGGCTAAGGCCTACGCTAAAAGTTATTATACACAGCCATGAAAAAGCACCGTCCCTTTTCCAAATCATTCTTTTTTTACAGTTGCACCGTTGTAGTGGGCGCCACCGCGATGTTTTTTACTGAGGCCAATGACCTTCATGAAACATTTAACGATACCATTCATAGTTTGTCATCCATCTTCTACCTGGTGGTATTCGCCTACATCATTTGCGTACCGCTCTGGCTGGTAATATTGCCCTATTTTGGAGTTTTCGGAAACTGGCAAAAGAACTTCAGTACACATACCTTAATTTACCTGAACGGGAGCTTTGGGTTGCTGGTAAGCCTGGTGTGGGCCTTGGTTTTTAGTGAATTTAATGACCTGAGCTTTTTCCTTCCTTTTATTGTTTCGGCTTGTGTTTCCGGCATACTTACAGCCCTGAAATTTTCCACATCTTCCTTTAAACATTAATTTTCTGAGCATAATCAATATCAATAGTACTTGGAAACCCTTTCCACCTTATAATTACCTGGCAGGAAGTATATTATGGTCTGGTCCTGAGCTGTAGCTATGCTTTGATATTAGCCCGGTTATTTGGAGAAATGACTTGGGGAATTGATCTCTTATCGATCTTACCATACTTATAAGTCTTTACCTTTTTTAAGATGAGATATGGCATTAGCGGGTAATAAATGCGCAAGAGTTTTTACTTTGCAGTGTGTCCCGAAATACCCTTGATACACCCATAGAATATTTAAAAGGCGTTGGCCCGGCCAAAGCTGAAATACTGCAAAAAGAAGTGCAGATATTCACTTTTGGCGATTTGCTTCACCTTTTTCCGTTCCGTTATGTAGACCGTTCGCGCTTTTATACGATTGCTGAAATCCGCAATGCAGATACCGAAGTTCAGATTGTGGGAAAGATCATCCACATGGAAGAGGCAAAGGGCAAAGGACCCGCTAAACGGCTAGTGGCTACCTTTGCTGATCAAACCGGCTCTGTGGAGCTGGTATGGTTCCGGGGAGCGCGATGGATTAAGCCGGCTCTTAAGTTGAATCAGCCTTATGTGCTATTTGGTAAGCCCAATTGGTTCCAAAACAAATTCAGCTTTCCCCATCCTGAATTGGAACTGCTGGAAGATTTTAAGGCCAGTCCGCTAAAAGGCTTACAACCGGTATACCCCAGCACGGAAAAACTCAATTCACGCGGGTTAAACTCCAGAGGTATTTCCAAGCTTATGAAAGTGCTTATTCCCCAGCTAAAAGGAAGCATTAAGGAAATGCTGCCCGGGTATCTTATGCAGGAATACCGCCTAAAGAAGCTTGAAGAATCCTACACAGATGTGCATTTTCCGGCTAAGCTGGAAGATCTGGAAAAATCCAGGACACGGCTCAAGTTCAATGAATTGTTCTTTTTGCAATTGGAACTCATCCGTCAAAGAGAAATACACCGTCACAAGTTCCGGGGCTTTGCCTTTCGGGAACTAGGCGAAAACTTCAACCGCTTTTACGAAGAGATTCTTCCCTTTGAGCTTACCGGTGCACAAAAAAGGGTGTTGAAGGAAATTCGCCAGGATGTACGTAACGGAGCCCATATGAATCGTTTGGTACAGGGCGATGTGGGAAGCGGAAAAACCATTGTAGCCCTTCTGGTTATGCTTATGGGTATAGACAATGGTTTTCAGGCCTGCCTGATGGCACCCACCGAAATACTGGCTACCCAGCATTACCACAGCCTTAAAGAGCTCACGGAAAAACTCCCCATACACGTGGCTCTCCTTACCGGCTCCACTAAAACTGCTCAACGCAGGGTCATTCACGAGCAACTTCAAAATGGAGAACTCAACCTCCTTATTGGGACTCATGCCCTCCTGGAAGACAAAGTAAAATACAAAAACCTGGGGGTGGCTATTATAGATGAACAGCACCGTTTTGGTGTAGCACAAAGGGCCAGGTTATGGAAGAAAAATGCTTTACCTCCTCATGTATTGGTGATGACGGCTACGCCTATTCCCCGTACCCTGGCTATGACCTTGTATGGTAATCTGGATATTTCTGTAATTGATGAATTGCCACCCGGCCGCAAACCCATCACTACCGTACATCGCTCAGATAACAATCGCCTTAAGGTTTTTGGTTTCCTGAAAGAGGAAATTGCGAAAGGGCGACAGGTATATATTGTGTATCCGCTTATTGAAGAGTCTGAGACTATGGATTACAAAGATCTGATGGATGGCTATGAGAGTGTGATACGCGCCTTCCCCAAACCCCAATACCAGGTAAGCATTGTGCACGGCAAAATGAAACCGGCTGATAAGGACTTTGAAATGCAACGGTTTGCATCCGGAAAAACACAAATACTGGTAGCTACCACCGTAATTGAAGTAGGTGTAAATGTACCCAACGCCTCCGTAATGGTTATTGAAAGTTCTGAACGTTTCGGGCTTAGTCAACTGCACCAGCTACGGGGCCGGGTAGGGCGTGGTGCCAAAAAGAGCTTTTGCATACTTATGAGCGGTAATAAGATCAGTAATGAAGCTAAAACCCGTATTCAAACCATGGTGCGTACCAACGATGGTTTTGAAATTGCGGAAGTGGATATGCAGCTGCGCGGGCCGGGAGACCTGATGGGTACCCGGCAAAGCGGAGTGTTGGACCTGAAAATTGCGGACATCACCAAAGATGGAGCTATACTGAAAGCCGCCCGTAAGGCGGTCAGTCATATATTGGAGAAGGATCCTGAACTTAAGAGCAGCGAACATATCGCTTTAAAGAACGCTTTTTTAGCTCGTACAAAGACCCGCGTGCAATGGAGCCGGATATCCTGATAGATTTTATACTTTCGGTTCCGGTATCAAGATCATATTTTGAGTAAGAATACAACGGTAATAAGCCCTCAGGGAAATTCAATTACAGAAGCGCTGCGCGAACTCTTCCGCCACACAGATCTGTTATGGACCTTCACGTATCGTGATATCCGTATCCGGTACGCTCAAACTTACCTGGGCCTGGCCTGGAGCCTTATTCAACCTCTTTTTGGGCTGGCGGCCGTATTTGTGCTTTTCTTTAAAATTGCAGGCGTGCAAACCGGGGGTATTCCCTATCTGTCATTTGCGCTCAGCGGCCTGGTCTTCTGGAATTATTTCAGCTATGTGGTTACGCAGTCAGCAGCCAGCCTGGTACACGTGCAGGCCATGATCAAAAAAATATATTTCCCAAGACTTACCCTGCCTATCAGCAAGGGTATTGTGGGTCTTATCGACTTTTCCGTAGCCTTTATACTTCTTTTTATAGTCAACGCATTTTTAGGACAACCTCTTTCCGGCTTGTTTATTTTTCCGCTGATCCTTTTATTTACCGCTTTCACTGCGCTGGGTTTAGGAATGATCATTTGCGCTGTATCACTGCGTTACCGCGATTTGCAACAGATCATTCCATTTGCACTGCAACTTTTATTCTTTATTACCCCGGTGGCTTATCCTCAGTCTCTTCTGGCCAACCTTATTCCTGAAAAATGGACCTGGCTGATCTACTTTAATCCGATGGCCGGTTTCCTCGAACTTTTCCGGGCAGTAGTTTTTGGTGGCCCGGCTTCACCGATGATTTGGATATCGGTAGCTACCTCACTGCTATTATTTACCGTGGGCATACTCTTCTTTATCCGCACCGATAAAAAAATGGCCGATTTGGTATGAAGGATATTGCCATACATATTGACCGGCTCTCCAAAAAATATGATATCAGGACGAGTGGAAAAGCGGAGGTCTTTAAGGCGCTGGATGCCGTTTCTCTGGAGGTTGAACGTGGAAAGATCATGGGGATTATCGGTTCTAACGGGGCCGGAAAATCCACCCTTCTTAAAATACTTTCCCGGATCACCTACCCTACATCCGGCAAGGCTACCATAAACGGCCGGCTGGCCTCTCTTTTAGAGGTAGGCACAGGCTTCCACTCCGAATTAAGTGGTCGGGAAAACATCTTCCTGAACGGTTCCATACTGGGTATGTCGCGCCAGGAAATACGTTCCAAATTTGATGACATTGTAGAATTTTCAGGCATTGAAAAGTTCATTGATACTCCGGTAAAACACTACAGCAGCGGAATGTATGTGCGGCTTGCGTTTTCGGTGGCCGCCAATCTTACGCCTGAAATACTCATTATTGATGAAGTACTGGCGGTGGGCGATGCCCGTTTCCAGGAGCGCTGCCTGCAAAAAATGGATGAGGCCAAATCAGCCGAAGGCCGCACTATATTATTTGTAAGCCATAATATGACGGCCATCAATCATTTGTGTGATGAAGTGGCCTGGTTACAGGATGGTAAAGTCCGTGAGCTAGGGCCTGCCGAAGAGGTTACACGGAATTATCTGCTGGATATGCGACAACGTTCGCAAACCGTGGCTTTGGGAGACCGTACAGATCGCACCGGAACGGGTGAAGCCAAGCTGACCGGCCTGGAATGGATCAATTCTCCTGATGGCATATTGGTATCAGGAAAACCCGCCACCTTAAAAGCAGATTATACCTCTCCAAACCTGGACACCATCGGAAACCTGCGGTGTGTTTTTAATGTATATAAAGAGAACCAGGAGTTTTTAGTAAGCCTCAATAACGATATGAGCGGCCAGGGCATTAACCAGGTACCAGGCAGCGGTTCGGTGTATTGCCACTTTGACCAGTTCCCCTTTATGCACGGAGAGTACACGGTTACCTGCAACCTGTTTGTAAACGGCCTGCGAAGTGATAAAGTAGAACAGGCTTTCCGCTTTAAAGTGGCAGAAGGTGACTTTTATGGCTCTGGCCAAAAAACAGCTGAAAAAAGACCCGGGGTGTATATAGCCCAGCAATGGGGAACAAAACCATTCCTTTAATACAAAGCAATTTTTCTCAGCTGATTAGGCACCTCTGTTAAAATTATCTTCCTTTGAAGAACAAAATCTTCCTATGTCGCGAAAGCAACCTTTCATTATCATCGGAATGCACCGCAGTGGCACCTCATTGGTAACCAAGGTGCTTGAAAAAGCCGGTATTTTTATGGGAGTAATAAAGGATCATAATTTTGAAGCCATGCATTTTCTGAGTCTTAACCAGCAAACCCTTTGGTCTGCCAGAGCCCGGTGGCTGGACCCTAAGGTGCCTGAAAAGCAATACTACCATACTATACCGGTACGAGAGCTCTACCGCGAGCATTTCCGCCTCAATACCCGTTTTCAAAAGCTGCGTAATTTTATTCAAAACCCGGCCTGGGGATGGAAAGACCCACGTAATACTTTTACCCTGCCTATGTGGCTGGAGCTTTTTCCGAAAGCCAAAGTGATTCATGTATACCGTGATGGCCAGGAAGTATCCGATAGTTTGAAACGAAGAAATCATAAACCGGGTGAAGTCTTTGACCCCCGGCTGGATGATCACGAATTTAACCTTCAGCTTTGGGGGGCCTACCTGAAACAGGCTCGTTCGTATGAGACTATGTTGGGGTCCCGCTATATTGAAATAAATTACGCAGATATCAAAAGTGGAAATACCGAAGCTATTGCAAGACTGGAAAAATTCTGTGGTTGCCAATTAGTAGGTTTATTTGCTAAATACGTTCGGTAAATGCCGCGGATATCCGTCATTATCCCTAATTACAATCATGCCCCCTTTCTGGAGGAACGCATTCAATCGGTACTCAATCAAACCTTTCAGGATTTTGAATTAATACTGCTGGACGATTACAGCACGGACAATAGCTTATCTATTCTGGAAAATTACCGGAATAAAGATCCGCGTATTTCTTTATATCCCAACACCCAAAATTCAGGCAGCCCTTTTGCCCAGTGGAATAAGGGTGTTGAATTGGCTAAAGGAGAGTTATTATGGATTGCTGAAAGTGATGACAGTTGCCTTCCGGAGTTTCTGGAAGAACTTCTTACCCTCCTGGATAAAAACCCGGATGTTGGAATTGCTTATTGCCAATCCAATTTGGTAGATGAAGAAGGTAAGGTGATTAACAACTACCTGAAAAACCTGGAGTTTATTTATAAAACTAAACATTGGCGTCAGGATTTTATCCGTAAGGGCGAAAATGTTTGCCGGGAATGGATGCTTTTTCACAATCCTATTCCCAACGCCAGCGGCTGCCTGATCCGTAAAGAAGCGTTTATAGAAGCCGGTGGCGCTGATCCGGCTATGCGGCTAAATGGCGACTGGTTTTTATACACTAAGATATTGAGTCGCTGGAATCTGGGCTTTAGCGCTAAAACATTAAACCGCTTTCGCGTACATGAGCTCACGCAAAGAGCCAGAACCCGCACTACTTATAAAGTTTACGATGAAATAATTGAGATCAATCGTTTTATTGTAAAACATATTGATGACGCTGAAGCCAATGCTGCTGAAGCTTTGAGAAAGGTAGCCGGCTGGTGGGCCGGAAGCCTGCCTTATCAAAAATGGAAGGGCAAGAGCTGGAAAGCCAATCTTCGCCTCTACCGTATTTTCAGCCAGTACAAACCCCGGCTTATTTTAGGCATTATTTACATATTTACTTTTGTGAGTGTCCGCAAGGTTCTGAAAACCCTGGGTCTCATTCAAGGTGCCAAAAAGGTACGTAGTGTATTGTTTCCCGGTAAATATTTCAATTCCTGATGCCGTTTTTCTCTGTAATTATACCGGTGTATGAAGGTGAGGAAACCCTTGAGGAAACGCTAAGGTCCGTGAAAGATCAATCTTTTAAAGACTATGAGCTTATCCTTATTAATGATGGGAGTACCGATGCCTCCGGTACCATTTTACGGTTGTTCAAAAAAGAGAACCCTGATCTTAATATCACACTTATTGAACAGGGAAACTTAGGATTAGGTGCCGCACGCAATGCGGGGATTCAAAATGCCTCAGGGGCCTACTGCGCTTTTTTAGATGCCGATGATATATGGCGGAGTAACAAACTGGAGGAAATGCATGCCGTAACCCATAATCATAATGGACCAGTACTGGTATACCACCCGGTAATCACCTTTGGTATAAAAAATGACAAACTGCGCAAAGCAAGACAGGTTGTTTCACCGGAGGACCTTGTTTTAAGAGGAAATCCGATTGTGCCTTCTGCAACCATAATGCAAACTGAAATAGCAAAAAAGTTTCTATTCTCTACCCGTGAGGACTACCATGGTGCAGAAGACCTGTTTCTTTGGATCAGCTTACTACACAGGAAGTACCGCTTTTATTTTCACCCTGTTCCTTTAAGCCTGTATCGGGAAGAGGGTGGCATAAGCACACGGCTTGATGAGCACCTTAAAAAGGTAATAAATGTGCTTCAGCACTTTAAACAGGAGGGCATTATTTCCGAAGAATTATTGAAAAAAGCAGTGCGCAGAAAACACCTTGAAGCAGCCCGTTTCCATCAAAAACGAAAGCAACATCTTGAAGCAGCCCGGCATTACGCTGCCGCACACCCCTATTCCATCAAATATGTGATGCTGCGCTTATTAAATGCTTTACGAATTCCGTTTTAAATTTCTGCGGGTTACCCGGTACGCATTAATATACTCAGGAGGAGTTTGAGGTTGTTGAGCCCTTATTCCGTTAGCGATATCCGTAAAACGTCCATTACGCTGCGATTCCTCCAGGAATTTGGGGAGTACCAGAGCCAGAAGCTGTACAAATTTCCGGTTCTCGGATTCTATATTAATCCATATTAACTCTGCCATTGCATCGGCATACTGGCGTTTGTTGAGTAATATTTCTGCCTTATTGAGACGGGCTGTTTCAAAACTGGGTGAAATATCGGTAGCACGCTTATAATACTTCAAAGCCATATCCAACTCTCTGCGCTTTTTCAAAACGTTACCCATCTGGTTCAGTACTATAATATTATTGGGATGCAGATCATAAGCCACCTGGGCATCCAGCCAGCTATTATCATTATCCTCCGTAACCAGGTAACCTATGGAACTATAATAGCGCAGCGGATTGGCAAAATTATCCATATTAAAAAAGGGGTTAATGGCTTTTGGCACCGTATTGATCATAACCTGCGCATTACGACTGGCATTACCCTGCAATACCAACAGGGCATTTTTTTCTCCCTGCCAGCGATAGCCGGATACAACTATTGAAAAAAGAGCCAGAACTAAAACCACGGCCTTGGCCACAGCTAAGCCTGAAAGCTTTCTTTTTGACAGCGGGTTTCGATAAACCAATGCCAGAAGGGTAAATAGCAATAAATTATGGCTCATGCGCTCCATAGGAAAGTCTGTAAGTGAAAAAACC